>NZ_KV813927.1:0-205043 GCF_001813755.1 Corynebacterium sp. HMSC074H12 | reverse complement strand
ACCTGCTGGACCCCTACAGCGGGGATGTCATCTGGCTCTACGAAGACGGCACCTGGACAATTACCGAAGCCGACGGGCCATTAGCGCCCAAGCAGAAACGCTGGGCGCAAACAGTCGCCCAACACATCACCAACACCAGAAAACGCGTACGCGAGCAAGCCCAACAATTGAAACAAGAACTCGACGACTACGCACAACAACAAACCCAAGCCAAAGCCGAAGCCGAAGCCGAGGGCAACACCGTCACAGACGCAGGCACCGACGACATCCCCTTCTAAACCCCGCCGTCGAATAAAACGACGACACCAATCCAGCAGAAAGGAAACCCAAGAAACCAGGAACACAACCACCGTCGTCACAGACGACGACTGCACTGCCGAAGCCCAGTCAGGCTCGCCCCAACTGTTGCCATTGGGACCGGCTGGACTTAGTGATGCCGGTTAGGATGGAGTGAACGCAGATCTACATTGCCTCAGTACCCGTCGATGATGTTGCCCTCGCTCACGACTTCGCTGACGGTATCCCTGTCACCCAGTTCCTATCCGCAGACGTGGAGAGGGAATATAGCGAGCTCACTGAAAAGGGAGTGCATTTCACTATGGTGCCTACCGACGTCGGCCCCTCCATCATCGCCGTCTTCGATGACACCGTAGGAAACCTCATCCAACTGGTACAGCTCAAGAAATAGAGAATAAAAAATGTCACACTTACCTTCTTCCGTCGCTATCCTCGCAGCCGTTAGCGCCGTATGCGTAATGCCTCTCACTGCATGCGCGGAGCGTGGGTCAGACACGACTCCGACGCCGCAGTTCAATGCAATTCCGTCTAGCTCCGCTGCTATCGATGGGCCGGAGCCGCCGTCCAGAGACACGCAGAATGCTCCCTCACAACAGGATGCCAATGTTGCTGCCTTTGCGGGTATGGGGACGGCTGCGATTGATGACCAACACCACATGCCAGATCGGTTGGGCGGCCTCATTCCGACGGGCGTGCGCGTAGGTGCTCATGACGGTTTCACGCGGGTGGTGGTTGACCTCGAAGGAGAAGGTGAGCCCGGCTGGTTCACCGCTTATACCGACGATCCTCGTCAGCAGGCATCAGGTCATCCAGTCGAAGTAAAGGGAAACACTTTTCTCAATCTGGGGATCGAAGGTACTCCGTGGCCTTCCACCCCCAAACTCGAAGAAAAATATATGAAGCCGGGAACTACTCCTGGCACCGGTGTGGTGAGAGAAGTCGTATACACGGCCTCATTCGAGGCACAAACCCAATTGATCATTGGACTACAGAAGAAGACGCCGTACTCAGTGACTTTCCTGGAGGCCCCTAAACGCCTAGTTCTCGACTTCCAGGATTGACGTGTGGTGAAACGATAAGGGCCCTGCCCCAGCTAATTCCTGGGTTACAGGGCCCTTGTTCTAGGAGGTCCTAACAGTCCTAGCTAGTCTGGGGATTAATCCTCCTCGACTGGGACCAGGGAGATCTTGCCGCGGTTATCGATGTCGGCGATTTCCACCTGAATCTTATCTCCAACGTTGACGACGTCTTCGACCTTTTCAATGCGCTCGTCGCCACCCAGCTTCGAGATGTGCACAAGGCCGTCGCGACCCGGGGTCAGGGAAACGAAGGCACCGAAAGCCACGGTCTTCACTACGGTGCCGAGGAAGCGCTCACCCACCTTCGGCAGCTGTGGGTTAGCAATGCTGTTCACGCGGTCGATGGCAGCGTCAGCGGCTTCACCCGTAGCGGCCGAAATGTAGACGGTGCCGTCTTCCTCGATGGAGACATCGGCGCCAGTTTCCTCGGTGATGGCGTTGATGGTCTTGCCCTTCGGGCCAATGAGCTCACCAATCTTGTTCACCGGGATAGTCACCGAGGTAATGCGCGGAGCCAGGCCAGACATCTCGTCTGGGCCCTCGATGACCTCAGACATCGTGTCGAGGATGGCGGCACGGGCGTCGCGGGCCTGCTCGAGGGCGTCGGCAAGCACGTGCGATGGAATGCCATCCAGCTTGGTGTCCAGCTGCAGGGCGGTGATGAACTCGGAGGTACCGGCAACCTTGAAGTCCATATCGCCGAAGGCATCCTCAGCGCCGAGGATATCGGTGAGTGCCACGAACTTTTCCTTGCCGTTAACTTCACCAGAAACCAAGCCCATGGCGATACCCGCCACTGGGGCCTTCAGCGGAACGCCCGCGTTGTAGAGGGACAGGGTGGACGCACAGACGGAGCCCATGGAGGTAGAACCGTTGGAACCAAGGGCCTCAGACACCTGACGAATGGCGTAGGGGAAGTCCTCACGGGACGGGATCACCGGCAGCAACGCGCGCTCAGCCAGCGCACCGTGACCAATCTCGCGGCGCTTCGGGGAACCTACGCGGCCGGTCTCGCCGGTGGAGTACGGCGGGAAGTTGTAGTGGTGCATGTAGCGCTTGGACTCCACTGGGGTCAAAGAATCGATCTGCTGCTCCATCTTCAGCATGTCCAGGGTGGTCACACCCAGGATCTGGGTCTCGCCACGCTCGAAGAGAGAGGAGCCGTGTGCACGCGGGATCAGATCAACCTCCACGCCGAGGTCACGGATATCGGTCACACCACGGCCATCGATCCGGAAGCCCTCGGTGAGGATCTTGGTGCGCACGATGTCCTTCATCACGGCGTTGAAGGCGTTGCGGATCTGTTTGGATGCATCGGCTTCGTCGAGGTCGTCAAAGTCTTCGACGAGCTTAGCCTCGACCTGCTCCATGAACTCGTTAGTGGCGTCATCGCGGTCCTGCTTGCCCGGGATGGTGAGGAGCTTCTCCAGCTTCTTGGCGGCTGCCTTTTCAACGGCCGCGTAAACATCATCACCGTAAGGCGGGAAGAGCGGGAACTCCTGCGTCTCCTTGGCTGCACGCTCCGCCAGACCTGCCTGCGCTTCACACAGGGACTTGATGAAAGGCTTCGCAGCCTCCAAGCCCTCAGCCACGGTGGACTCCTGCGGAGCCGGTGCGCCTTCCTTGATGCGCTCGGCTACGTTCACACCAGCGCCGGCCTCGACCATCATGATGGCTACGTCGTCCTTGCGGCCCTTCTTCACGATGCGGCCGGCAACGACCATCTCGAAGAGGGCATGCTCGTGCTGCTCGTTATTCGGGAAGGCCACCCACTGGCCCTTCGGGTGCTTATCATCAGCAATCAGTGCCATGCGCACGCCGCCCACCGGGCCGGATACCGGCAGTCCAGAGAGCTGAGTGGAGGCGGAAGCGCCGTTGATGGCAACGACATCGTAGTACTCCTCCGGGTCCATGGAGAGGACCGTGACGACGACCTGGACCTCGTTGCGCAGACCCTTGACAAAGGTCGGGCGCAGCGGGCGGTCAATGAGGCGGCACGCCAGAATCGCTTCAGTAGAGGGACGCCCCTCGCGGCGGAAGAAGGAGCCCGGAATCTTACCTGCGGCATACATGCGCTCCTCGACGTCCACGGTGAGCGGGAAGAAGTCGAAGCCTTCGCGCGGCTGGTTAGAAGCGGTGGTCGTGGACAGCAGCATGGTGTCCTCGTCCAGGTAAGTGGTCACGGAGCCACCGGCCTGGCGAGCCAGCTGGCCTGTCTCAAAACGGATGGTGCGAGTGCCGAAATCGCCGTTGTCCAGGGTGGCGATGGCCTCGGTGATTCCGTAATCGTCGTCGATAAGAAACTCGACGGAATTGTTCGGTTGCTTTTTAGCGTTCTTAGCGCTCATGGATGTAACTCTCCTTGGAGCTGTCATGGCGATCTTCGGTGCCGCCTCTTCTTCGATGTTTTCTGACAACGTCCAAGGATTTTAGCAGATGAGATAAGAAAACCCCCGCACTGCGTGCGGGGGTTGAAAAGTTAAGCGCTTAGCGGCGCAGACCCAGGCGAGAAATCAGGTCGCGGTAACGGTCAACGTCGTTGGCTGCCAGGTACTTCAGCAGGCCGCGGCGACGACCAACCATGAGCAGCAGACCACGGCGGGAGTGGTGATCGTGCTTGTGGTCCTTGAGGTGCTCGGTCAGGTTGTTGATGCGGGAGGTCAGCAGGGCAACCTGTGCCTCCGGGGAGCCGGTGTCGGTCTCGTGCAGGCCGTACTCCTTGAGGATTTCAGCCTTCTTCTCGGTGCTCAAAGCCATGGAAAAATCTCCTATTGTATTTCAGTCCACATGAAATGTTGCGCCATGTGGCGCTGCCCGTGACTACTGTGGACCGCAGTCAGCAAGCCGAAGTAGAAGTATAGAGGCTGCCCAGCTTCGACATCAAATCATCGACGAAGCGCGCGTCGTCGACGGCAACGGCCACGCGGGTGGTGGGATTGTCGAGGCGTTCAGGGTCACCGATAGTGCGCCCGTTCTCTTCACACCGCAGGTTGAGATCGAGGCATGTAACCAGCGAGGGATCCGCTGCCACGGCCACCGCCAAAGGATCGTGGAGCCCACAACCGCCAAGGTGCGGAGACGTCGTCTTGTAGGCGCGGATGTAGTAGTCCACGATGTCCGCGTAGATCTGGCCCGTCCGCGTTCCTCGCCACTGTTGCGTGTGCTCCCTGGTGAGCAACGTGCGCAGCGTAACATCGAGCCCCACCATCGTGAGGTCGTGAGCATGGCGGAATACATAGTCCGTGGCTTGGGGATCTTGGAAGACGTTGGCCTCGGCATAGGGCGTGACGTTCCCGGGCACGGTCAGCGCCCCGCCCATCATGACGATGCGGGCGTTGCGGGCGAAGTCCGGGTCTTCACGCATGGCAGCTGCGATGCTTGTCGACGGCCCCGTCGGCACAATCACCAGATCCTCACCATGCTCACGGACCGAACGGATAAGAAAGCCCACTGCATCCTCATATGCCTTGCGGCGCGGCGGAGGCAGAAGCACTTCCCCAAGTCCATTGCGGCCATGGATGAACGCTGAAATGGGGGCAACGTTAAAGCCCAGGCGTGTCGGCCCAATGAAGACGGGGACATCCTCGGCGTCGAGAAGCTCCAGCAACGCCAGCGAGTTACGCACGCCCAGCGCCACCGGCACATTGCCATAGGTGCCGGTGACCCCGATCAACTCGAGATCAGGGTGCGCTACGGCATAGGCGAGAGCGAGGGCATCGTCGATTCCGGTGTCGAGGTCGAGGATGATCTTCATTTAAGCCTCGCGTGCCAGAATCTCACGAACTCGAGCAACGTCTCGCTCCATAGCCGTCAGGAGTTCCTCCACGGAGTTGAATTTCTCCATGTCTCGCACGTGGTCGACAAAGTGCACGGTGGCCTCGTGCCCGTACAAGTCTGCGTCACGGTCCAGCACGAAGGACTCCACAGAGCGCTCCTCGTCGCCGAAGGTGGGGTTCGTACCCACCGAGATAGCGGCTGGATAAGGAACGCCGGGCTCCATGTCGCCTTCGAGTGGAGCGCCGGTGGGTTCAACCACGAACCAGCCCGCGTAGACGCCATCGGCCGGGATGGCGACGGATTCCGGGAAATACTGGTTGGCGGTCGGGAAACCAAGCTCCTTTCCGCCGCGTCCTGCACCGCGCACAACGGGCCCGGTCACCGTAAAGTGGCGTCCCAGCGCCCAATTGGCGCGCGCAATATCGCCCTTAGCAAGAGCGGCGCGGATGTTGGTGGAGCAGATGCGCTCGCCCTCGTCGTCAAGCAAAGGCACGATGTCAACGTCGAACCCGAATTCGGCACCGAATTTCGCTAGCGCCTCCGCGGTGCCGGATGCACCTGCGCCGAAGGTGAAGTTCTCCCCCACCACGACGTGTTCTGTGTGCAAACGCCCCACCAGGAGTTCCGTCACGTACTCGCGCGGCTCGACGCCCTGGAGTTCCTCGGTGAAGTCGATGACGAGCACGGCCTCGATGCCCATCTCTTCCGCCAACTGCATGCGGCGCTCAAAAGTAATCACGGAGAGCGGCGCGCGCTCCGGCAAGAACACGGAGACTGGGTGCGGATCAAAGGTCACCATCATTGGGCGTTGGCCATGCGTGCGCGCATGCTCGACGGCCTTTGTGACCAACTGTTGGTGTCCGCGGTGCAGGCCATCGAAGACACCAATCGTCACTGATGTCGGACCAAGGTCAGCGGGGATGCTATTGATTCCGTACCAAATATCCACGGCCACCATGCTATCCCACCGCGGCCGGTGCCCTAGACTGCAGGGCATGACTGATCCGCTCGAACGTTCCGGCCTCGTGGTCGTCGACAAACCCGCCGGCATGACCTCGCACGACGTCGTGGGAAAACTGCGTCGCTTCTTCCGCACCCGCAAGGTGGGGCACGCGGGCACGCTTGATCCGATGGCCACGGGAGTGCTCGTTGTAGGCCTCGAACGTGGCACCAAGTTTCTTGCGCATATGGTGGCTTCCACCAAGGCCTACGACTCCACGATTCGCCTCGGCATGGCGACCCACACCGACGATGCGGAAGGTGAAGCTACGTGGGGCAAACCGGCAACCAGTGTGGAAGATTCTGCCATTGCGCACGAGGTTGCTGCGCTGACCGGCGATATTCTGCAGCGGCCGGCAGCGGTGTCCGCGATCAAAATCGATGGCAAGCGTGCCCACGAACGAGTGCGGGCGGGCGAAGAGGTTGAGATTCCAGCTCGCCCGGTCACGGTCAGCCGCTTCGATATCCTCGATACGCGGCGCTGCGGCGAGTTCGTAGATTTGGACGTGTCGGTCGCGTGTTCTTCGGGAACCTACATCCGCTCGCTGGCCCGGGATCTGGGTGAGGCCCTCGGCGTCGGCGGGCACCTTACCGCGCTGCGCCGCACGGAGGTGGGCCCTTTCACGCTTGACGACGCCCTCCCCCTCTCTGCTCTCGAGGACTCCCCGACGCTGTCCCTGAGTCTCGACGAGGCTCTCGCTCGCAGCTATCCGGTTTTAGAAGTCACCGATGATGAGGCCCAAGCCCTGGCTATGGGCAAGTGGCTGGAGCCGCGCGGGTTGCAAGGCACGTACGCGGCCGTCGATCCGCAGGGACGGTCGATCGCCCTGATCAAGGAGAAAGGAAAGCGCTTAGCCACGGTTTTCGTCGCGCGGCCCTCGACGCTTTAACGCCCCGGTTTACCTGTCAAAGTTGAGCGCTGGAACGGCAGCAGAAACGATGACATAGCCATCCCGGATGATCCAGTGCCCCGTAATGAACGGCACTGGAGTCGGCCGCGCCAAGAGGTAAGAGACGAGCGTTCCGTCTAGGCGCAGGTCAATTTCCGCTTGGTCAAAATCAAGCCACCGCCGGGTCATGGGGAACCACGTCTTGTAGGTGGCCTCCTTGGCACAGAACAACAGGCGGTCCGGGCAGGAAATACCCGCCGCTTGTAACTGAGCCAGCTGCGGCATCTCCCCCGGCCGAGCGATCATCGTCAGCACATGCTCCGGCAAAGGCTCCGCGGGTTCGGCATCCAGCCCCATCGAGCGCACGTGGGTGGTTGGCGCTGCTACCGCTGCACGCAGGCCTTCGGTGTGCGTCATCGATCCGGTATAGCCCTCCGGCCACAGCGGCATGCCTCGCTCGCCGCGCAGAATCGGCTCATTGTCGGTGTAGTTGAGCTCCTTCAAGGCTTGGTGGGCACACCAGCGTGCATCCCCAAATTCGGACTTGCGCACGTCCACGGCCTGCGAGACCACTGAGCGCTCTTCCGGGGATAGGTGGTTGTAATTGAGCAGGTCTGTCATCGACTCGTCTGTACGCACATAGCAATAGCGCGCTGACTCCGGGAAGAGGGAAGGCTCAAGCATGCTCTGCCCTCCCTGTCTTCTCATCGATACTCAGCACCGGATATGGCCACGGCTGGAGATGTCCGTGCGCTTGCCACTCACGCGGATAGCCCAGAGACACCTCAATGTGGTCTACCCCATCAATGTTGGCTCGGTTGGGCATATGGAGGTGACCGTAGATGACCGCTTTGGCGTTGTAGCGCCGCGGCCAGGAACGCGTGTGGCGGGTTCCACACCACAACGCCACCTCGGGCCAGCGCAGGTACAAGGTTGGCTCCTGCACCAGCGGCCAGTGATTGATCAGGACGGTCTCGCCCTCAACCCGTGATAAGCGTTTGATGGAATACGCCAAGCGGTCCCAGCACCACGCGCGCACATCGACGAACGGGGCGATAGCAAATTCATCGGTCATGATAATCTGCTTCTGCTTCGCGCTCGCGAGCGCCTGCTCTACCGTTGTTCCCGGCGGACGAAAACTGTAGTCATACAGCGTAAAGAGCGGTACGACAGTAACCCCTCCAAAAACTGGGAAAGGGTCTTCTGGGGTAACCACGCCAATCTCCCGACAGCCTTCCACGAGCCGATCGTATTTTTCACGTCCCTGATACGCGTCCTGGCCGCGGGAGAAGAGCTCGTGGTTGCCGGGCACCCAGATCACGGTGGCGTAGCGGTTTTTCAGCCGGGCCAAGGTGTTGATGACAAGGTCAATGCGCTCGGCCACGTCGCCCGCCACAATCAACCAGTCATTCGGGTTCGGCGGAACGAGTTCGTCGATGCGGTCCCCGTTGACTCGTACCGCCGCGTGGAGATCGGAGACAGCCCACAAAGTGGTCATAGCGCCTCCTTCACACAAACATTCTCTCTACTTTTACCATAGGGCTAGACCTGCGCCCACCGCATGGAGTAGAAGCGCCACACCACGCCCACCATGCGGATGAGGATGAACGCGGCGATTCCGCCCCACACCCCGGTCAGGCCGGTGCCGAAAACCAGGGCCAACCAGACACCGGGGAGGAAGCCTAGAAGCACTGACGCGAGGGTGAGTGTGCGGAGGAAGGCTGCGTCCCCAGCGCCCAGGAGAACACCGTCCAGGGCGAAAACGACGCCGCCAATAATGACGAGGAAAGTCATAACCCACCACGGGCCGGAAATGACCTCGAGGACCTCCGGGCTCGTAGTAAAAATCTGCGGGATGACACCGGCGCCGAGGCCCAGTACCGCTGCGAGTGCGAGGGAGAAGGACGTCGAGTAGAGCGTCACCTTGGTTCCTACAGTGCGGGCATAGCGCGCTGACCCTGCCCCCAACGCTGCGCCGGTCAATGCTTGGGCAGCGATCGCGAGGGAATCCAGAACGAGGGACAGGAAGTTCCACATCTGCATCATGATTTGATGCGCAGCCAACTGGGCAGTTCCGATACGCGAGGCCACCGCTGCCGCCGACAAAAATGCCACTTGGAAACTCAACGAGCGAACGATGAGGTCTCGCCCCAACACGAGCTGCCGACGCACAACGCTCCAGCGAACCTCCCACGAGCCGGTATGCTCGCGGCGCAGCTCCCCCACGAAGAACGCCGCGATGATCCCCATCCCCAGCACCGTGGCCAGAGCAGAGCCCGGCAGACCCCAGAAGTGCACGAAAATAGGCACCGCGATGGCACCGGGAACCATACCTGCAAGGGTGAAATAGAGGGGCTTGCGGGTGTTTTGCACGCCGCGCATCCAGCCGTTGCCAGCCATGTTGATGAGGGTAAAGGGAATCGCGACGGCGGCGATACGCAGCCACTGCGCCGTCCCGCGCGCCGTATCTGGATTGCCAGTCAACCACATCGCGAAGACGCCGGCGAAGAGCCACATGGTGATACCGAGCATCACCCCCACGCCCACGGCAACCCACGTTGCTTGCACGCCCTCAGCCACGGCCTCTTCCCGCTTACCTGCACCGAATAAACGAGAGGCTCGCGCGGTCGTGCCATAAGACAAGAAGGTCAGCTGGGTCGTGACCACGGAATGTAGCGTGGCCGCAGCCCCCAGCGAGGCCAAATCCTCCGCTCCAAGCCGGCCCACCACCGCGGTATCCAGGAGCAAATAAAGCGGCATCGCCGCGAGAACGCCCAGAGCGGGCACAGCGAGGCGGAAAACCTCCGCGGCAGAAACCTTGACTGGTTGCTCGGAAGCCATTTAGGACAACGCACCTACCAGCTGCGCGATAACCTCCTCGGGCGTTCCGTGCGCGGTATAGCCAGCAGCCGGAACATGCCCACCGCCGCCGAAGGTGAGGGCCACTTCGGCGCAGTTGACCGCAGAGGAACGCAAAGATACTGCCCACACATTGGGCGCCTGTTCCTTGAAGACCACTCCAATGTCAGTGCCCTTCAATGCGCGGACATAGTCGACAAAAGACTCAATGGCGGAATCGGCATGAGACGCGACTTCCTCATGCGGCACGAAGAGAACCGCCAGGCGGTGCTCCCCTGCTTCCTCAATTCTGAGGCCTGAGAGCACACGTCCGATCATCTGCAGGTCATCGGCCGTGCTGGAGTCCATGAGTTCCAGCGCAATCTGCTTGGTGTCGAGCCCATAGAGCATCAGGCGCGCAGCGATATCATGCATCGCTGGGCGGCCCCACCGGAAGTTACCGGTATCGGTAACAAGGCCCGCGTACAGGCAGTGCGCGATGACGCGATCGATCTGGATGGAAAGCCTATCCAGGATATCGAGCAGAACCACCGTGGTGGACTCACACACTGGATCCACCACGTTGATGGCACCAAAGCCGTCGTTAGAAGCATGGTGATCGATACATAGGACGCGGCCGACGGCGGCCATTTTCTCGAGCCCCTGCGCTACCGAACCTGTCCGTTCTATCGAGCCACAGTCCACAGTGACATAAAGGTCGTAGCCCTGCGGAAGCTCATCCACCAACTCAATCTCGTCCACGGTAGGAATGGAGAATAGGTTGGCGGAAATATCGCGGCGCTGCCCGATCACGGTGCGGGTCTGCTTCCCGCGCTGGCGCAGCGCCAAGGTGAGGGCCGCCGCAGAGCCGACAGCATCGGCGTCTGGGCGCAAGTGCGTGATAATGCAAATACTGCTGGCCTGCACCAGAGCATCAACTGCGGCTTCGTAGTTGGTTCGTGACACTTAGTCCTCTTCCTTATCCGAGGTCTTGTACGGATTCGCATCACCAGCCGGCTGCGCGCCTTCCTTCAACTTGGCCAACTCCGCATCGCGGGCACGGGCGCGGGCGAGCAAATCCTCCATGTGAGCGGACGCCTCGGGGACAGTGTCAAGTTCAAAGGACAGCGTCGGTGTAAAGCGAACCGACAGTTCGTCGCCCACAATCTTGCGCAACTGCCCCTTAGCTCGCGTGAGAGCCTCGGCAGCCTGATCGTAATCCGGCTCGGATTCGATATCCGCGCCGCGCACCGTGTAGTACACGGTGGCATCGTGCAGGTCACCCGTAACGCGGGCATCCGTGATGGTCACAAGCTCAAGGCGACGATCCTTAATCTGGCGTTCAATAGCGCTGGCAACGATTGTCTGAATGCGCTTTGCCATGCGCGCGGCGCGTGCGTGATCAACCATGGTGAAGCTCCTTTGCGTACGGGTACTGGCAACTAGTCTAGGATACCGATTCTGCACCTTTCGGCCGAAATGATTAAAGCCCAGCCAGGAAACTTTCCTGGCTGGGCTTTGTTATCTGAGCGCATTTAGTGAGCGGAGAGCTCAGATGTGATTAGTCGCGGGGGACCTCGACTTCCTCGTAGGCCTGGATGATATCGCCTACCTGGATGTCCGGGTAGGACAGGACCATACCGCACTCGTAGCCGGCGTTGATCTCGTTTGCGTCATCCTTCTCATGGCGCAGGGACTCGATCTTGGCATCGGAGACGATGACGTTTCCGTCGCGCACGAGGCGAACCTTGCCGTTGCGCTTGACCTTGCCCTCGGTGACCATACAACCGGCAATGGTGCCGACGGCGGAGGACTTGAACAGCGCGCGGATCTCCGCCGCACCGGTATCCCGCTCCTCGTAGATGGGCTTGAGCATGCCCTTGAGAGCTGCCTCAACCTCTTCAATGGCGCGGTAAATCACGGTGTAGTAGCGGATGTCAACGCCCTCGGCATTCGCTTCCTCCGTCGCCTTGCCTTCAGCGCGAACGTTGAAGGCGATGATGACGGCGTCGGAAGCCGCAGCCAGGCTGACGTTGGTCTGCGTCACAGCACCGACGCCACGGTCGATGATGTTGAGCTGAACCTCGTCGTCGACCTCGATGTCCAGCAGGGCATCTTCCAGAGCTTCGACGGAACCGGCATTGTCGCCCTTGAGGATGAGGTTGAGCGTCGAAGTTTCCTTGAGCACTGCATCCAGATCCTCGAGGGAGACGCGCTTGCGGGCCTTGGCCTGCAGAGCAGAACGCTTACGCGCGTCACGCTGTGCGGCAATCTGGCGAGCGACGCGGTCATCTTCGACAACCAAGAGGTTGTCGCCGGCACCAGGCACGCCGTTGAGACCCTGCACCTGGACCGGGCGGGACGGGCCGGCCTCTTCCACGTCGTTGCCAAACTCATCGAGCATACGACGCACACGTCCGTGCGCATCGCCAACCACGATGGAATCACCAATGCGCAGCGTACCGCGCTGAATGATGACGGTAGCCACCGGACCGCGGCCACGGTCGAGGTGAGCCTCGATGGCAGAACCCTGCGCATCCATATCCGGGTTAGCGGTGAGCTCGAGTGCAGCGTCCGCCGTCAGGATGACAGCCTCCAGCAACTCGTCGATGTTGATGTTGTTCTTCGCGGAGATGTCCACGAACATCGTGTCGCCGCCGTATTCCTCCGGCACCAGACCGTACTCAGTGAGCTGACCACGGATCTTATCCGGGGAAGCTTCCGGCTTATCAATCTTGTTGACCGCGACGACGACCGGGATGTCCGCTGCCTTGGCGTGGTTGATCGCCTCAATGGTCTGCGGCATCACGCCGTCATCAGCGGCGACCACCAGGATGGCCAAGTCGGTGGACTTGGCACCACGGGCACGCATGGCGGTAAACGCCTCGTGGCCCGGTGTATCCAGGAAGGTGATGGTACGCGGGCCATCCTCGAGATTCACCGTGGTCTGGTAGGCACCGATACCCTGGGTAATGCCACCGGCCTCACCCGCACCTTCGTTGGTCTTACGAATGGTGTCCAGAAGGCGGGTCTTACCGTGGTCAACGTGACCCATCACGGTAACGACTGGCGGGCGCTTCTCAAGGGCTTCTTCGCCGCCCTCGTCCTCACCGAACTGCAGGTCGAAGGACTCGAGCAGCTCACGGTCCTCGTCTTCCGGTGAGACAACCTGGACCTCGTAATTAATCTCCGAGCCCAAAAGCTGCAGGGTGTCCTCGGATACGGAGGCCGTAGCCGTCACCATCTCGCCGAGGTTGAACAGTGCCTGAACCAATGCTGCGGGATCCGCACCGATCTTCTCGGCAAAGTCAGCCAGGGAAGCACCGCGGCGCAGGCGAACTACCTTGCCGCCGCCGTCAGGCAGGCGTACGCCGCCTACCTCATGCTTCTGCTGCTCTTCAAACTCGTGGCGCTTCTGACGCTTCGACTTCTTGCCGCGACGCGGTGCGCCACCAGGGCGACCGAATGCACCAGCGGTACCACCGCGGCGACCGCCGCGTCCGCCACGGAAACCACCGTGGCCTGGGCCACCCTGGCCCGGTCCGCCGCCACGACCACCTCGGCCGCGACCGCCACCGCCGCTGCCTGCGGCCTTCGACGGCATGCTGGCCGGGTTCGGATGCGAAGGCATCATGGCCGGCGATGGGCGGCGTCCGCCGCTGCGATTGCCATCACCCTGCGGGCGTGCTCCGCCCTTGCCACCGCGGTTATCACCAGGCTTGCCGGCGGAGCGCTGCCCCTTGCTGCCGCCCGGACGTGGTCCGGGGCTGGGGCGATCGCTCGATCCGCCCGTGGAGAACGGGTTATTGGCGACGCGACGGGTACCACCAGGCTTCGGCATGGAGCGCGGTGTAACTGCGCGCTCGCCAGGCTTGTCCGCATTCTTGCGCTGTGCACCCGGCTTCGGGGCACCGCCCGGCTTAGGCGCAGTTCCCGGCTTCGGGGCGCCGCCCGGCTTGGGAGCGGCACCCGGCTTCGGCGCTGCCCCCGGCTTCGGACCAGGCTTAGCGGCGGTAGCCGGCTGCTTCTCTGCTGGTTTCTTCTCTGCCGCCTTTTTGGCAGCAGAAGCCGGGGAGGCTGCCGGCGCGGTTTTCTCCGCCGGCTTGTCGTTGCCACCCTTAGCTTCATAATGTGCGCGCATCTTCTTGACCACCGGCGGTTCGATGGTCGAGGATGCGGTCTTGACGAACTCGCCTTGTTCCTTCAGCGTGGCGAGTAGTTCCTTGCTGGTTACGCCGAGCTGCTTTGCCAACTCGTGTACACGTAGCTTTCCGGGCACTTGTCTCCTCTTTAATCTTTCTAGGAGCCAAGGCCGCGGAATACGGCTTGACCCCTAGTTAATGGCTATGGACTTTCATCGCTGATGCTGCTTCATGGTTGTGCGCTCATCAGTGTTCGGTCTTCCTTTTTAACTCTGGGTCGCACGGGCTGTTGCCCGCCGACTGCACCTGCTGCCGAGCAGCGAGGTACTCACGTACGTGACCTGTGTCCACGTCTGTGGACAATCGGAGCGCGCGCCTGAAGGCACGGGTTCGCTCCGCCAGCTCTACTGCCTCCAGATCTGGCCTAATCCACGCTCCCCTGCCGGGGAGGCGGCGGCGCGGATCCGGAACAACACGGCTTCCTGTGGGATCGTCCCTATCGGCGACAACCCTGAGCAATTCCGTGTCGGGATGCTTTTGACGCGTGGCGATACAGGTGCGGAGTCGCTGTCCCTGAGACATCCCACTCCTTACGTCGAATCACCACTACTACTACGCCACAGCATTCCTGCATGTGGGCCGTTGTCTAGTCTACGCGAAAATAGGCCAAACCTTTAATCCCACCGCAGGCAGGTTGGAAAGCTAGTCACGAGCGGCATCGGAGTGAATATCAATCTTCCATCCGGTCAGGCGAGCTGCGAGGCGAGCGTTCTGCCCTTCCTTGCCGATAGCGAGCGAGAGCTGGTAATCCGGCACGGTTACCTTGGCTACCTGTGCTTCCTCGTCGAGGATTTCTACGCGCACGACCTTCGACGGTGCGAGAGCATTACCCACGTAGACGGCTGGGTCTTCGTTGTAATCGATGATGTCAATCTTTTCACCGCCGAGCTCACGCATCACGTTGCTGACGCGGGAACCCTTCGGGCCGATGCATGCACCCTTGGCGTTGAGGCCCTTGGCGTGGCCGCGAACGGAGATCTTGGAGCGGTGCCCTGCCTCACGGGCGATGGCGATGATCTCTACTGCGCCGTCGGCCACCTCAGGGACCTCCAGCTCGAAGAGGCCGCGAACCAGCTCTGGGTGGGTACGCGACAGCGTAATCTGCACCTTGGCCCCGTTCCGGTTTACCCCCACGACATAAGCCTTAACGCGGTCACCGTGCTCGAGCTTCTCCCCCGGCAGCTGCTCGGCCGGCAACAGGAAAGCATCCTGCGAATCGTGCTCGGTACCCAATTGCACCACGATAACGCCGCGCTTGTTGGCATGGATATCGCGCTGGACGACGCCCGACACCACCGTGCCGATCAATTCTGAATAGGAATCATAGGTCCGCTCCGCTTCGTTTTCGCGCAGCTTGCGCAGGATGGCATCGCGGACAGCCTGGGCGCCGATGCGCCCAAAGTTATCCGGGGTGTCGTCGTACTCGCTGACGACCTCTCCGGTCTCCAGATCGCTTTCCGTCACGATGACGGCAACGGCGCCGGTATCGGCGTCGATATCCACGCGGGACTTTGTCCCCTCCGCCTTCGTCTCAGCGGACTCAGCACGGTGATCCAGGTAGGAATACAAAAGGGCACCCGCGATTGCTTCGAGCAGGTCCTTCACCGGGACGCCTCGCTCGCGCTGAATCGTGCGGAGTGCCTCTAGATCAATATTCACTTGTTAGTCCTCTCGGGTTGCCGAGTTCTGCTCGGCGAAGTCGAACGTCTGCATTGCCGCCTCCAGCTCCTGTGCTGAAGGTTGAGCAAATTCAATTTCTACCACTGCACGGCTCACATTTTCCAATCGCTCGACCTGATAGCGCACCTCCTTCTTCACGGTCGTGATGAGCGCCACTGATTCTTCGTCCGCGGAGAGAGCACCGATTCTGGCGACACGGGTGGTGCCGGGCTCGTCGCTCAACGCATAGCCGACCAGCCTTCCTTGGTTCCGACGCCAATGGCGTGGTGCGCTGAGCGGAAAATCCACGCCGGGGGTCGACACCTCTAGGGTGTAGCCTGCCCCAAAGTTAAGAGTGCCCGCTTCCTCCTGTGCATCAAAAAACTCGGAAATCTCCTGCGAAAGTTCCTCGATGAGATCGGAGCTCGGACGCTCATCACCATCAATGCGGATGATGACCTGCGACTTTTTACCAGCTCGTGTAGTCTTCACATCTTCGATGTCGAGGCCGCGTGCGGCGGCAACAGGCTGGAGGATTTCGGTCAGTTGTGCGGGTGTTGGGAATGCCATGCGCTCTAGACTAGGTCACACGGGTAGGGTCTATCGCGTGAACCGCCGAGTAGTTGTGCCCGCCCTCCTTGTCTGCGCCGCCCCATGGTTGGGCGGCTGCCAAGCCACCGACGCGATCGTGGACTATTTTGGCCCCCACGCGGACCCTACGTTGACCTCTCTGGCTCACGATGCCAGCGCCGACGCCCACGCACTGCAGGAACTCGATCCCGATGCCGCGTCCCTGCGCGCGCAGCACGCAGACGAGCTTTACTCCGAAATTGAGCGCCTCTGCGGCCGCGACGAGGAAGGACACGTTCCGCGCTCCTGCGAAGTGAATCGTGAGGGTGAAGCATACGAGGCCACTGATGCGGCTGCCGTGCTTGCCGCAGCTTCTTCATCGATTGAAGAGCAACTTGACGCGGTCTCCCCGGAATCTCGGCCCTTGCTCGTCGCCCAAGCCATCGCAATGGAGGCCCGCTCCACCGATGAACCGGGCGCTGTGCCGGAGCTGACGGAGGATGACGCTGACCTCGCCACCGAACTCTTGGACTGGGAATACCGGCAGGTGTATGCCTTGGACTTTGCTCGTTCCTATGTCACACCTGACGTCGAAGAGCTGGTTGATGAGCGCCTCGCTCTGCACGAGAACCGCGTCCTCGCGCTCCAAGAAGCAGTAGCCAAAATCGGACCAGTGCCACAGCCCGCAGCGGCCTACACCTCGACCTCCGGTGAGCTGCCCGTAGACGCCGCCTCAGCGCGCGCGTTCCTTGACGACGTCGCGCATAGTGACACGGTGACATGGGCCTCCGCCGCCTCACAGGAGGTGCCCGACCAAGCGGCACCCAATGCTGAATGGCGAAGCTGGCTTATTTCTGTAGCCGCCCAATCTCACCGTATCAGTGCAGCTTAATTCCTCCCTCGCGAGCTCGATTTTCCTAAGCTACCGACGTTTGGCGTTTTTTCGGCGTACAGCGACCAGGCATAGCGCATGACCGGAATCTGCAACGGCAGACGCACCGCATGGTAGATCTTCTTGCCGGTTGATGCCTTACCGCTTTCTAAGTCCCTGTAGGCTTGGTAGAAGTTCGCCGGCCACACGGCAGCGAGCAAAGCTAGGGCTGAAAGGCCGCCTGCAGGCCGCGTCGATGGGTTCGCCAGGAGTGCACCGGTCACCACTTCCCAGGCGCCAGAGGTGAAGTTGTAAAAGCGAGCCGACCCTGGAAGCTGTGGCGGGATGATGGACTCGAAGGGCTTCGGCTTAGCAAAATGCAGCACTCCCATGGCAGAGAGTGCTGCAGCCATTGAATATGTCAGTGCGGGGTTGTGGGAACTCATACCCGCGAGCCTACGCGCTTAACGCACCTAGCCGCGGATGAGCTCCGTTAAGGTGTCCACGATGGAGTCTGCGGGGACCTCACGGGTCTCGCCGCCGCGGATGCGCAGCTCGATGATGCCGTCAGCAAAGGCACGGCCCAGGATGGCGATGAACGGCATTCCCAGAAGCTCTGCATCCTTGAACTTCACGCCCGGGGAGACCTTGGGGCGGTCGTCGAAAAGCACCTCCACGCCCGCACGGTCCAGATCCTCCACCAGCTTCTGGCCTGCCTCGAGGGCAGCGGCATCCTTGTTCGCTACGGCCACGTGCACCTGGTACGGGGCCACAGCCACCGGCCAGTTGAGGCCCTTCTCATCGTGGCGCTGCTCCGCCAGCACCGCGAGCATGCGCGTAACACCAATGCCATAGGAACCCATGGTCGGCACGGCGCGCTTGCCGTTCTCATCCAGAATCTGGACGTCGAAAGCCTCGGTGTACTTGCGGCCCAACTGGAAGATGTGCCCTAACTCGATACCGCGCTCCAGCGTCAGAGTGCCCTGGCCGTTCGGTGCCGGGTCCCCTTCCTTGACCTCGGCGGCCTCGATAAACTCATCCACGGTGAAGTCACGGCCAGCCACCAAACCGACGACGTGACGCTGCGGGGCATCGGCACCGGTAATCCAGGAGGTGCCGGAAACCACGCGCGGGTCGGCATAAACCTTCACGTCGTGAGCGTTGAGGGCACGCGGGCCAACGTAGCCCTTGACCAGGAAGTCGCTCTTCTTGAAATCCTCATCGCTGGCGAGCTCGAACTCGGCCGGTTCAAGCGAAGCCTCCAGGCGCTTTTCATCCAACGCGCGGTCGCCCGGAATAAGAACAGCCGCGAGTTCCCATTCCTTCTCTTCCTCCGTAGCTGCAGGGGCGGCTACCTTGATCATCATACACTTGAGGGTGTCCGCTGCGGTGACCTCGCGGTCGGCGACAGTAATGCCGGCGCTCTTAGCCCACTCCACCAGCGTTTCGATGGTCTCGGATTTCGGAGTCTCATGCTCCTGTGCCTCCGGCAGGCCGTCGAAGGGGATTTCCTCTGGAGCCTGAGTGACCACGGCCTCCACGTTGGCGGCGTAATCGCCCTCGGTGGCCCGCACGAAGGTATCTTCGCCTACCTCAGACACGGCGAGGAACTCCTCGGAGGCCGAGCCTCCCATCGCACCAGAGGTGGCCTTACAAATCGCGTAATCAATCTCCAGGCGATTGAAGATGTTCTGGTAAGCCTTGCGGTGGCGGGCATAGGACTCATCGAGCCCCTCATCCGTCATGTCGAAGGAATAGGAGTCCTTCATGGTGAACTCGCGGCCGCGCAGCACGCCCGCGCGCGGACGTTCCTCATCGCGGTACTTCGTCTGGATCTGATACAGCGTGACCGGGAAATCCTTGTACGAGGAGTACATATCCTTCACTGCGGTGGTGAACATCTCCTCATGGGTCGGGCCTAGGAGCATGTCAGCGCCCTTACGATCCTTGAGACGGAAGAGGTTATCGCCGTACTCCGTCCAGCGGTTCGACTGCTCGTAGGGTTCGCGCGGCAGCAACGCCGGGAACAGCATCTCTTGGCCGCCGATAGCGTTCATCTCCTGACGGATTACGTCTTCGATCTTGCGCATGGCGCGCAGCCCCAGTGGCAGCCAGGTGTATACACCCGGCGCGACGCGGCGCACATAACCTGCGCGGACGAGAAGCTTGTGGCTGGGGACTTCGGCATCAGCCGGATCCTCACGAAGAGTGCGGAGGAAAAGCTCAGAAAGACGTGTAATCATGGTTGCTCAGTCTACATCGCTAGCATGTAGCCATGCTGATCATCCTCCCTCCTTCTGAGACCAAAGCACACGGCGGCAGCGGCGCGGCCCTGAACTGGGACGAGCTTTCCTTTCCCGCGCTGAACCCGCTCCGCCAAGAAATCGCTGCAGAATTGTCGTCCCTCGACGCCGATGAAGCGCTGGAGGTGCTCAAGCTCTCTGAGAAGCTGCGTGGGGAAGCCGAGTCCAACCTCGAGTTGGCCTCCTCCCCCACCATGCCCGCGCTGGAGCGTTTCACCGGCGTGCTCTACGACGCCCTCGACGCCTCCACCCTTCCTCCAGAAGCACGGAAGTACCTAGCCGTGGGTGATGCACTCTTCGGTTTGCTGCGCGCCGATGACCTTATCCCGCACTACCGTCTTTCCGGTGGCACGAAGCTGGGTGGGCGCACGCTGAAGTCACGCTGGGGTACGGTCATCACGGATGAGCTGCACGCGCTTGTCGACGCTGGCGAGTTCCTCATCGACATGCGCTCGGGCACCTACCAGCAACTGGGCAAGCTCAAGGATGCCGCCACCGTGCGCGTGGAGACGGTGCAAGAGGATGGCTCCCGCAAGGTGGTCTCTCACTTCAACAAGCACTACAAGGGTGAGCTCGCCCGCGTGCTTGCCCTCCACGGTGAAGGCGTCTCCTCCCTCAAGGATGCGGCCAGTGTTGCGCAGGAGGCAGGTATGAGCACCGAATTGCGCGGTTCCGAGCTGGTGCTCGTGGTCTGATTTATCTATTTATCAATTTATCTGCCTCCGGAGAAGCGGGGCCATTCAAACCAATGGGTTATAGCGCAAGCTGTTGCGCTTGAGCTCGCACTCAGTGGCAATCGCGATACCGGAGGCAATCTTGCCGCGCTCGCGCAGGCGGAACATGGCATCCACGATGCGATCGCGCAATCCCCAGGGATCGATGGTGTTGATGTACACCTTCGTGCCGCCCTCAAAACCGGCCAGGGTCGATACCCTGAGCTTGATCATCACACGCCACGGCTGCGGCAGATCCACGCTGGGCGGGCGGTGGTGCCACTCTTCATTGCAGGCCACATCCGGACCCACAGCGGCATGCGCTGCGTGGATAAGGTCCGACATCCCGCGAACCTCACCGGGGGTCTGCTCCCAGGGCTCACAGCGCGGCGACTTGGAGAAGATCTCCAGTGTGGGATAGCGGTGGCCAAAGCCGGCGAAGAGAACCGCATAGTCGTTTTCGGCGATAACGAGGTTGCGCTTTGCCGCGTAGCCAACCGCCCAATCGTTGTACATATTCGGGTGCGCCCGCAGAATCGCGTTTTCCTGGTGGGCAGCCATACCTAAGGCGTCAATAGCGACGAGCTGCTTGTGCAGGTGATCGAAGGACGCGCCCGCCGGTGCTAGCCAGTTCTGGAACACGGCGACATAAGAGGCATAGCGGTTGCGCTGGTAGAGCTCGCGCGTCGATTCCGCAGTGAATGTTGTCAGCAGGAAGTGCTCATCGGGGCTCAGCGTGCCGGAGGACGCGAGCTGACTATCATCGACCGCACCCTCCACAAAGTGGCGCGAAGAAATGATGACGTCGTGGCCACCTCCGAAGAAGCCATCGGCGAGGGCGAGCAGGGATTCGTCGTCCAGCGCGGCATCCTTCCCCGCCGCCTTGAGCTTGGTGCGCACCACATTGAGCACATGCAGGCGCCCAGCTTCGTCGGACTCGTAGCGCTCCTTGTGGCGGGCCACGTCGGGGTCCATGGTGAAGCCATAGTTCTCGTGCCAATAGTCATAGGACACGATCTCAAAAAGGTTGGGCACGCGGCGAAAGGCTGGTACGGACTCATCCAGCTCGTGAGGAAGGAGGCCGCGCTGAATCTCCCCCGAAGCCAGAATACGGGACTTTTCCGGTGGGGTATCCAGCATGCGGCCTGAGCAAAAGGCGCAGGTGTGCGTGAAAGCATCGGCCGCCAGCGGTTGTGGGTCCTGTGCTGGATGCGCGAGCGGGCGGTTGCCGCGGCCAGGCACCGTCCACACCTCCGTTCCGGAGAAGGGGTTGACCTGCTTGACGGTCCCATCAGCCATGGTTTGGATGGGCTCGACGCGGCTAAAGAGTGCTTCGCTCATGCAGCCCAGCGTAGACCTCCGCACCCACCGGTGCGACTAGGCTTGGGGTCCATGCAGCACCGATTCTTTGAAGTAGATGTCTTCGCCACTGGTCCGTTCAGCGGAAATCCCCTCGCCGTGGTCGCGGATGCCGATGACTTGAGCACCGAAGAGATGCAGCGCATCGCGCACTGGACCAATTTCTCTGAGACGACGTTCCTGTGCTCGCCTACGGATCCACGCGCGGACTACCGGGTGAGGATCTTTACCCCCTACGAAGAGTTTCCTTTCGCCGGCCACCCCACGCTGGGCACCGCCCGGGTGGCAGCAGAGCTGCTTGAAAAAAGCGGCACCTTAATTCAGGAATGCGGTGTAGGCCTGGTCACCGTGCGCCAGGAGGACGGACGCTTCGCCTTCGCTACCCCACCCTTGGTGCGCGAGGGGGCTCTCAGCGATGCCGAACGAGCCGATGCAGCTGCAGTTCTCGGAGTTGACGTCGACCGCATCGTTGACTCCGGCTGGGTAGACAACGGCCCCGGATGGCGCCTCATCCAGCTGGATTCCGCCGAGGCAGTACGCGAACTCAACCCCACGCCCATGCCTGGCGTGAAGGTCGGTGTGGTCGGCCTCACCGGTGGCGATGCCCCCGCGTATGAAGTACGAGCCATTACCGGGCACTTCGAGGATCCCGTCACCGGGTCCTTCAACGGCGGGGCTGCCCAATTCCTCCGCGCCAAGAATGCAGTTCCTGCTCGCTACACCGCGGCCCAAGGTGGCCAGGTAGGACGCGCTGGTCGAGTCTTCATCGATGACGACGGCGAGAACATCTGGGTGGGCGGCAACGTCCGCGTGCGCGTTCGCGGCGCTCTGGAGTCCCGCGATGCCTAAGCCTTCCTTTCCTGTCGAGCTGCACACTGAGTTCGCCCGCCGCCTACCCCACCTCGTCGCAGAGGCCCGAGGGGAGGAACAGCCCGCGGCGCGGATCGTGGTGCTCAATGAACAGCTGGCTTCTGCGCTCGGGCTCGACCCAGACTGGCTGCGCAGCGATGAAGGCGTGGAGTTTCTCCTAGGCCGCGGCCCCATCGCTCCCCACGCCATGGCCTACGCCGGCTTTCAGTTCGGGCAGTACAACCCATCCATGGGTGATGGCCGCGCTCTCCTACTGGGAGAGGTCACCGGCCCCACCGCTCCCCATAACCCGGCAGGTCTGTGGGATCTGCACGCCAAGGGGACGGGACCCACACCGTACTCGCGCTTCGGCTCTGATGGTCGTGGCACACTGCGCTCGATGCTGCGCGAATATCTCTTCTCCGAGTCGATGCATGCCCTGGGGGTACCCACTACTCGGCCCCTCGCAGTCCTTGCCACCGGCCGCCCCATTCAACGCCACGTGGTGGAGGAGGCGGGCGTGCTGGTGCGCGTAGCCGCAAGCCACATTCGCGTCGGCTCCTTTCACTTCGCCGCGCAGTCCCAGCGGCCCGGAATGCTCGAACAGCTCGCTGACTACACCATTGAACGCCACTACCCCGGTGCCGACTATCAGGAGTTGTTCCCCCGTGCCATGGATGCGCAAGCCGCTACGGTCGCCGGATGGATGCAGCTGGGCTTTATCCACGGCGTGATGAATACGGATAACACCACGCTATCGGGCGAGACCATCGACTACGGCCCCTGCGCATTCCTGGAAAACTATGATCCCGATACCTGGTTTAGTTCCATCGATACGCAGGGCCGCTACCGCTTTGGCCGCCAGCCCGACATGGTGGGATGGAACCTCGCGCGGCTCGCTGAATCCCTGCTGCCGCTTCTCGACGACTCCCCTGACTCCGCCCTCGCTTGGGCCCAGGAAGCCATCAATTCCTTTGCGGAACGCTTCGAGAAAGCACGTCGAGTCGAAGCCCTGCAGCGCTTGCAGATGCCTGAAGAGCTTTTTCGGAGCTACAGCACCGCACTCACTGAGGCGAGCCCTGACCTCACTCAGGCCCACCGAGCTCTCGTCAGCGCCGCGGCAGGTACACCGGCAGCCGCTTATGAGGCGTTCGCGGGCACGCAGTTCGTTGACGCCTACTGCGCGAGTGGCCCCGACGTTGCGCGACTCGAGCGAAGCGTGCCGCGTGTGATTCCCCGCCCGCGTCTGGTCGAAGCCGCGCTGGGCGATCTTGATGAGTTCTCCCGCCTTCTCCAGGCCACGACCCACCCCTTCGACCCCGCACCGGACTATGAACAGCCCGGTGGCACGGAGGGGTATCTCACCTACTGCGGCACCTAAGAGTGCAAAACAGAAGGGAACACACCACCGCCCCGAGTTCTCCGTAGGAAAGGAAACGGAGTCTCGGGGCGGTGGTGTGTCTCTATCTTTCACTGCCACGCTCCCAGTCGGTTTCTCAGGCCGACCGCCCCGCGCGGCTGGGGTTCTCTCTATCTCTCGCATGCGCTCTCTCAAACGCACAACATAAGTATGGAGCATCCTCCTTGGCGAAGCGTTCCGATGCACTGGACGCTTCCTGCCAGTTACTGAGAGTTACCTGCGAAGCGAAAAGCGGGACTACTTGGACTCAAGCTGCAGGGTCTTCTGCGTGTACTCCCACATCTCCTCGTAGAGCTTCTTGTCCTTGGAGAGCTTGGTGCCGTAGGACGGAATCATTTCCTGAATCTTGTCGCCCCACTGAATCATGTGCTCACCGAAGCAGCGCTCCAGCAGCTCGACCATGATGGCCGGGGTGATGGAGGCACCCGGGGAAGCGCCGAGCAGGCCGGCGATGCTGCCCTCGGGGTTGTTGATGAGGGTGGTACCGAACTCCAAGGAGCCGAACTGCGGTGCACCCGCCGGCTTAATGACCTGGACGCGCTGGCCAGCGATGACGGTCTCCCAATCGGCCGGATCGGCGCTCGGGACGTATTCCTTGAGGGTTTCGACGCGCTTGTCGAAGTCCTTGAGGACCTCAGTAACCAGGTACTTGGTCAGGCCGAACTCCTGTGCTGCCACGCCCAGGTAGGAGGTGATGTTGTCCGGACGGATGGACTTGAACAGGTCCAGGTAAGAGCCCTTCTTCAGGAACTTCGGGGACCAGCCACCATAGGGGCCAAACAGCAGGCCTTCTTCACCGTCGATGACACGGGTGTCCAGATGCGGCACGGACATCGGCGGAGCACCGACGGCAGCCTTGCCATAGACCTTGGCGTGGTGCTGCTTGACCAGCTCCGGGTTCTTGGAGCGCAGCCACAGGCCAGAGACCGGGAAGCCCGCGAAACCAGAGACCTCACGGACACCTGCCTTGCGCAGCAGATCGAGCGCGTAACCGCCCGCGCCGACGAAGACAAACTTGGCGTGGACAGCTTCGTAATCACCGGTGTGCAGGTTCTTTGCTACCACACGCCACTTGGAACCGTCACGCTTAATATCGACGACCTCGTGGCCGTAGCGGATCTCGGTGCCTGCAGCCTTAGCTGCGGTGAAGAACTGCTTAGCCAGGGCGCCAAAGTTAACGTCAGTACCGGCATCGGTCCACGAAATGGCCACCTTCTGGGAGCCGAAATCGCGGCCCTCAGACATCAGGGGCAGCTTCTCCTGGAAGGTGGCGTCATCATCACTGAACTGCATGTTGGGGAACATGTGATTGTCCTTCAGCGCGTCGAAACGGCGCTTCAGGTAATCCACCTGAATGGAACCCTGCGCGAAGGACACGTGCGGAACCGGGTTGATGAAGGCCTTCGGGTCAGTGAGGATGCCGTTGTTGAGCTGGTGGGACCAGAACTGGCGAGAAACCTGGAACTTCTCGTTGATGTTCAGGGCCTTGGAAACGTCAATGCGGCCGTTCTTCTCCGGGGTGTAGTTCAACTCGCACAGTGCAGAGTGGCCCGTACCGGCGTTATTCCACGGGGAGGAGGACTCAAGAGCAGGACCGTCCAAGCGCTCGAACACCATCTGAGTCCAGCTGGGCTCGAGTTCACGCAGCATGGCGCCGAGGGTGGCGCTCATGATACCTGCACCAATGAGTGCGACCTCAACCTCGTCTACTACTTGTGCTGTCTTCTTATCGGAGGACACTGTACTTATTACCTCTTAGAGTCGATGTATTCGATGTGGTCAAATGCCCTGCGCATGTGGGTGCGCAGGGCGCGGTGAGAAAGCGCTCGACGATGCTAAGGCCAAGCCGGCATACAGACCTCCACTCAGGAAGATCCGTCAAGCATTAATTCCACCTTACGCCCCTTCCTGCGAAATAGGCATTCCTCGAAACATAAATGCCCGAATCCCAAACCACCACCCCTTTTGAGGTGCAGGGCATATCAGCTCAGCTCCCCGCCCATCCGAACGGATCTGACCGCACGACCTATCATGAACTCCATGACATTTGACAAACTCGAATGGTCAGAAGATCTTCTCGGCCCAGACTTTCAGGCTGCCACGCTCGAGCTCGGCACCGATCCCGATGGCGAAGGCGATGTCTGCGCGACTCTCGTGCGCTACAGCCCCGCCGCCAACGCCCACGACGATCGCCCCGCTCTAGTGTGGGTCCACGGCATGACAGACTACTTCTTCCACGAGCACGTTGCCCGCTACTTCTATGAGCTCGGCTACGCCTTCTATGCAGTCGATTTGCGCAAATGTGGTCGCTCCCGCCGGGAGGGACAAACCTGGCACTACATCAGTGATGTGCAGTATTACGATGCCGACCTCAACGCGGCCCTCGACGCCCTCCCCAACCCACGTGTCGTCATCATGGGACACTCCACAGCCGGCACCATCATCGCTCTGTGGCTTGATCGTCTTCGCCGCCACGACCCCGCGCGTTTCAGCCGTATCGCCGGTGTCGTTTTCAACAGCCCTTGGCTGGCCATGATGGGAATGTCGGACGGCGCTTATGAGGTGGTCAAGCGCATAGTTTATGCCGGCGCTGCTATCGCTCCACGCGTCGAGCTACCCGCCGGGGATCTCACCACCTACGGGGAATCCATCCATTCCCACGAACAGGGCGAGTGGGATTTTGATCGCCGCTTGAAACCGCTGGGCGGGCACGCGAAATACTTGGGCTGGGTCGCTGCTGTTTTCCACGGCTTCGACGCCATCCATTCCGGGCGTATCACCATTGGAGTTCCACTGCTGACGATGACCTCGGCGCGCTCACAACTTGATCAGCCCTATAGCGAGTCCTCCAACACGGCCGATGTCGTCGTCGATGTCCGGCAAAGTCAGCGCTGGGCTAAGGAGCTGAGCTCGCGCTACACCCTCCACGTCGTCCAAGATGGCCGCCACGACCTTTTCCTCTCTCGGCCCGAACCGTTGGAGGACGCGCTGAATGCCGCGGCCGAGTGGCTTCGCGTCGTTGCGCCGATAAACGCAGAACAGCGTGCTCAGTAAGTGTGCGCGCTGCGCGCTCTTCGACCTCCAGAAGCCGCGGCTGTAGAACCTTTAGAATGGTCGCCATGACTTCTGCACAGCACTTTGATCTCGTCATCATTGGCACCGGGTCGGGAAACTCCATCCCCTCCCCCGAGTTTGACGATAAATCTATCGCCATCATTGAAAAGGGAACCTTCGGAGGTACCTGCCTCAACGTGGGCTGCATCCCTACAAAAATGTATGTCTATGCGGCCGACGTTGCGCTTGCTGCGCGTGAAGCCACGCGCCTTGGCGTCAGCGCCCACGTGGACGCTGTGGACTGGGAGGGCATTGTCAAGCGCGTTTTCGACAACCGCATTGATCTGATCGCCCAAGGCGGCGAAGAGTACCGCCGCGGGGAGGAGACCCCAAATATTACGGTCTTTGACCAACACGCGCGGTTCATCGGGCCAAAGACCCTGCAGGTGGGCGATGACATTATCACTGGCGACAACATCGTCATCGCTACCGGTTCGCGCCCGGTACTACCTGAGCCCTACGCCAGCGCAACTGCCCCGATCCATACCAACGAAGACATCATGCGCCTGGATAAACAGCCCCGCAGCCTCATCGTTGTCGGCGGCGGCTACATCGCTATGGAGTTCGCCCATGTCTTTGACGGCCTGGGCACCAAGGTGACCGTGGTCAACCGCTCGGAGACATTCCTCCGCTTCCTCGATGAAGACCTACGCTCACGCTTCAACGTCATCCTGCGAGAGCGTTTCGATGTCCGCATCGGTAGCGCCACGGCGGTGGAAGAAACCGCAGACGGTGTCCGCCTCACCTTGGATAACGGTGACGTCCTGGAAGCAGAGGCAATCCTTGTCGCCACCGGCCGCCAGCCTAACGGCGACCTGATGGATCTCTCCGCCAGTGGGATCGAGATGCACGAGGACGGACGCATCAAGGTCGACGAGTACGGCCGCACCACTTGTGAGGGCGTGTGGGCGCTGGGCGACGTCTCCTCGCCCTACATGCTCAAGCACGTCGCCAACGCGGAGCAGCGAGCAGTGCAGCACAATCTGTTGCACCCAGAGGATCTTCAGCCCATGCCCCACGAGCACGTTCCCGCCGCCGTCTTCACCCACCCGCAGATTGCGACCGTGGGCCTCACCGAAGCCCAGGCCCGCGAGCAGGGCTACGACGTCACAGTGAAGGTACAGAACTTCGGCGATGTCGCCTATGGCTGGGCCATGGAGGATTCAACGGGCGTCTGCAAGCTCATCGCCGACCGCTCGACCGGTCAGCTCCTCGGCGCTCACCTCATGGGCCCGCAAGCCTCCACTCTCATACAACAGTTAATCACCGCAATGAGCTGCGGCCTCGACATGCGCACGTTCGCCCGTTCACAGTATTGGATCCACCCGGCGTTGCCGGAGGTCGTCGAAAATGCCGTTTTGGGACTAGAGTGGCTAGAGTGATCGTTACAGATCGTTCAGTGATTTATTTCACACTACCCTTGAACTACTTTCCCCTTATTTATCTATTGGCATTACAAGGCCACCTTAACGCCCGCAACATCACTCAGCCAGCTTTCAGGGTTTAACCCAATTTGGGGGTACCCCTGCCGCTTGCGTAAAAGAACGCTCCAACTAGCGTGCATTTTGGCTGACCGTTGGATAGGTTTTATACAGACACCGGAACGAGTCGATGGTCTCTGTCGGCTCAGTGTGTTTTGGGGATACCAAACTCATCCCTATCCCTGTGAATCGAGGCTCCTCCGCCAGGAGGCCTTGCACGTACGACATTAAGGAATTTTGATATGCGTATCCGCAATGCAGCCCTCGCCGGCGCTACCGCTCTCGCAGTTGCCTTCGGCGGCTCCACCGTTGCCACCGCAGCCACCTTCGACGGCTCCAACACCACCGAAGCTGTCGAAGACGCAAAGGGCGGTCAGCCTTACGACAAGCCTGAGGGCTCCCTGTCCTCCAAGGTTGGCGGCTGGTTCAACGTCGACGAGGACGACAACATCGGCACCGAGGCTGACGGCCGTGCCATCTTTGGTTCCTCCAAGTCTGAGCACTGCGATGAGGGCGAAGCTGGCGAGTGCACCACCATCGGCGACCAGCCGACCTGGGCCAAGACCTTCTACGGCGTAGGCGTTGCTAGCGCCGTCGCTTCCATCGCCGGCCTCATCGGCGTGGTCTACAACTTCTTCGTCCACGGCCCGTCCTTCTAAGACGCCCCACACACTTTCCGAAAGGCTTAAACTTCATGCGTAACTTCCGCACCGCCGCTGTTGCTGCTGCAACCGCCGCCTCCGTTGCTTTCGCTGGCACCTCCGTTGCTTTCGCTGCTGAGAACACCGAGGAAACCTCCCTCTCCTCCGAGCTGTCCTCCGCAAACGAGAAGGTCAAGGAGGACGACAGCGACGCTACCCTGTCCTCCAAGTGGGGCGACGCTACCGAGGGTGACAAGAAGGTCACCGGCGCTGACCTCTTCGGCGAGAACACCGCTGATGACACCACCAACCCGACCTGGGCTAAGGCTTGGCGTGAGGGCACCTACGCTGCTATCGGCTCCGCCATCGCAGGTGCCCTGTTCGCTGCGTACAACTTCGCTGTGTACAACCACATTATCCCGGCACACGTGCTGGACCCGATCTTCCGCCGCTAATTAGTACGCGGACTCGCTGATTAGCTCAGCGCCTTAGAAAGCGCCCATCTCCTTTTACGGAGGTGGGCGCTTTGTCTATCTCCGACCTCTGGCGCAACGGGCGCACGCACCCCCTCCAAACTGACGAAAGTGCTCCGGATCCTTTGAAGAATCCGGAGCACTTTCGTCAACAAGGGCAGCTCTGTGCGTCTTAAGAGGTACTGTCTTAAGACCGAGCCTTACCGCCTCTTAGCTAGTCGAGTTCACCAGGCAGGGTAAGGATCTCGTTGCCGTCATCGGTGATAACGATGGTGTGCTCGAACTGGGCGGTGAACTTGCCATCGGTGTTCTGGACGGTCCAGCCGTTGTCCCAAATCTCATAGTCCAGCGAGCCCAGGTTGATCATCGGCTCGATGGTCAGCGTCATTCCTGGCTCAAGGATGTCGCGGTAGGTCATAGAGTCGTAGTGCAGCACGACGAGGCCGTTGTGGAAGGTGGGGCCTACACCGTGGCCAGTGAAATCGGTAACCACGTTGTAGCCGAAACGATTGGCATAAGACTCAATAACGCGACCAATAACGTTAATCTCACGGCCGGGCTTCGCCGCCTTGATGCCGCGCATCATCGCTTCCTTCGTGCGCTCCACCAACAGCTTGTGCTCCTCCGAGACATTGCCGGCGAGGAAGGTGGCGTTGGTATCGCCGTGCACACCATTCTTGAAGGCAGTGACGTCGATATTGACGATGTCGCCATCCTCAATCACCGTGGTATCCGGGATGCCGTGGCAGACAATCTCATTGAGGGACACGCAGCAGGATTTCGGAAAGCCCAAGTACCCCAGCGTCGACGGGTAGGCACCGTGATCGCACATATACTCGTGCGCAACGCGGTCAATCTCATCCGTGGTCACACCGGGAGCCACAGCCTTTCCGGCTTCCTGCAGAGCGTTGGCCGCGATGCGTGAGGCCTCACGCATGGCCTCAATGACCTCCGGGGTCTGCACAAATGGCTCGCCCTGCGCTTCCTGGACCGTATCTTTCCACACGTACTCTGGGCGTTCGATATCCTTCGGTACCGTGCGGATTGGAGTATCTTTTTCTTGTTTCAGCATCGCGCGCTTAGTCATAACTACTCATGGTAGCCCTCTTCCCCAGCACCCGACAAAGAGCACCATTGGCACACTCATGAGCGCGCGCTACTGCTCTTGTGCGGGAGCAACCTCGCCGTGGCCTTCCGCGCGGAGGGCATCCAAACGCTGTAGGAAGTTATCAGTGATGTTGACGGAAATCGTCGAGCCACCACCCAACACCACGAGAGTGGCGAAAGCAATGTCATCATCGCGGAAACCGGTAAACCACGCGTGCGAGCCGTCGTTGATTTCTGCCTCACCGGTCTTTCCATAAATGGTTCCCTGTGCTTGCATACCCGCCGCAGTACCGCTCGCCACCACCTGACGCATCATGTCCCGTACCTGATTCAGCGTCTCCTCACTCGGCGCGGGGACCTCCTCGGAAACCTTGGTCTCCCGTGTCTCGATGAGAGTCGGCGTCGGGGTCCTGCCAGCCGCTACTGTCGAAGAAACAAGCGCCATGCCAAAGGGAGAGACAAGGTCAAGGCCCTGGCCATAGCCGGCTTCCGTGCGTTCAAGCGGGGTTTCTCCCTCTGGGATCGAACCGGTAATCGTCGAGAGCCCCGGCACCTCATAGTCGATGCCCAGCCCGTATTGCTTGCCCACGTCGCGAAGCTCACCCTTGGGGAGGTCGGTCGAGATCTGCGCGAACGTGGTGTTGCAGGATTGTGCAAAGGCTTGGCGCAGCGGTACCGAACCGAGCGAGAACCCGTTGTAGTTGGTCACGGTGCGCCCGTACAGATCCATGGTGCCCGGGCAGGGCACGATGGAATCTGTGGACAGGCCTTGCTTGTCGACGCCCGCCGAGGCCGTAATAATCTTGAAGACCGATCCGGGAGGGAACTGGCCTTGGAGGGCGATGTCGCCCTTCTTATCTGCTTCCGGGGTTTGCGCCACGGCCAGAATTTCGCCCGTGGAGGGGCGCATGGCCACAATCATGGCCTCGTACCCGGGGTGCAGATTAATGGCTTCTTGCGCAGCACGCTGAACGTCATAATCCAGCGAAACCTTGATGGACGGAGCCGCTTCGGGCTCGTGATACTCGACGTCGGATAGCGCAGCCCCGTGTTCGTTCACGACAGAGACGGACCAACCATTCTTGCCATCGACTTCTTCAGAAACCATGGATCGCACACGGGAGAGGATGTCGGGTGCCAGGCCGGTATCGCGAGTGATGAGCGCCGGCTCCTCATTGAAGCGAATCCCCTTCTGGTTTTCCAGGACGGGACGCAGCCTCGCTGCCTGGGCCTCGTTGAGCATGGTGACCGAGTAGGAGCCATCGATTCCTTCGAGGTTTGTGGCAAGTTCGCCAGAATCAACCTCCGGAATGGAATCATCCTCCCGATGCGCTTGGCTCAAAGCGCCGGAAATCTTAGCTGCCAGCGGACGCGGGTCATCGACAGCGTCGGTATCGACAACAAGGCGGTATTGCAGCCCCGGTGACATCAGCTCGACGCCATCGGAGGAGACCACGCCTGCGCGCTTCGGCGCGACTGAGCGCAGCTCGAGGTGCTGGTGTGCGCCGAGATCGGGGTGAATGATGCTGGGCTGCCAGCGGACAGTCCAGTCCTTGTCCTTGCGAGTCAAGGCCATAGACGTGTCATAGCGGAGGGAACGATTACGCGGCAGAGTCCACGTCACTGAATAGTGCGCGGTGGCCTGGGCTTCTTCCTGGTCTACGCCGGTCAGTTCGACGTCGAGGCCCTCTGCTTGCAGGCCCGCGAAGGTGGCGTCGAGGGTGTTCGTGGCGGTGGTTCCGTCATCGATCAGCTGTACCAGCTCTTCATTGTTGCGAGTTTCCATGCTCTCAAGAAACTCTTCTGCAATTGGGCGCGCGGACACCGGCTTGGGGGTACATCCCACCACAGACGACGCCGCGAAACCTACCGCACCCAGCAGCGCCACGAACCTCTTCATGCTTGGGCAGCGTAGCAGCCTGGGGCGGCGCGGCGGCCACCCCACACCGCAGGCGTGCTACTTGGTAACGCGAACCTCAGCCTTGGCGCCTTCCACGGCCTCCAGGCCCTGTTCTTCTGCCAGGCGCATTGCTTCTTCGATGAGCGTTTCCACGATCTTGGATTCGGGCACGGTCTTGATGACCTCACCCTTGACGAAGATCTGGCCCTTGCCGTTGCCAGAGGCCACACCGAGATCTGCATCGCGGGCCTCGCCCGGGCCGTTCACCACGCAGCCCATAACGGCCACGCGCAGCGGGAATTCCATACCGTCAAGGCCCTCGGTGACCTCGTTGGCCAGCTTGTACACGTCCACCTGTGCGCGACCACAGGACGGGCAGGAGACAATCTCCAGCTTGCGCGGGCGCAAATTGAGGGACTGCAGAATCTGGTCACCGACCTTGATCTCTTCGACCGGGTCCGCGGACAAGGACACGCGGATGGTGTCACCGATGCCTTCGGCAAGCAGGGCACCGAAAGCGACCGAAGACTTGATGGTGCCCTGGAATGCGGGGCCGGCCTCGGTAACGCCGAGGTGCAGCGGGTAGTCGCACTGAGCGGCGAGCTGGCGGTAGGCCTCCACCATGACGACCGGGTCATTGTGCTTTACGGAAATGGCGATATCGCCATAACCGTGCTCCTCGAAGAGCCCGGCCTCCCAGAGTGCAGACTCGACGAGGGCCTCCGGAGTGGCCTTGCCGTACTTCTCCATGATGCGCTTGTCCAGGGAGCCTGCGTTAACGCCAATGCGAATCGGAATACCAGCATCGCCGGCTGCCTTAGCTACCTCCTTGACGCGGCCATCAAATTCCTTGATGTTGCCCGGGTTAACGCGGACAGCGGCACAGCCGGCATCGATGGCGGCGAAGATGTACTTGGGCTGGAAGTGAATATCGGCAATCACCGGGATCGGGGACTTCTGCGCAATTGCTGGCAAAGCCTCCGCATCCACAGTCTTCGGACAAGCTACGCGAACAATATCGCAGCCACTGGCGGTCAGCTGAGCAATCTGCTGAAGGGTGGCGTTGATGTCATGCGTCTTCGTCGTAGTCATCGACTGCACGGAGATGGGGTGGTCAGAGCCCACGCCAACCTGGCCGACCATGAGCTGACGCGTCTTGCGGCGCGGCGCCAAGGTGGGAGGTGGGCCGTCGGGAATACCAAGACCAATAGGGGTCGACATGTGTGCTCCTTGCTAATTGGGTTTTAACGCCCCTACTCTAGCACCGCGCACGACAGCGGGAGCAGGCAGCCAGATCACTAGCCAAACAGCCGAATTGGGTTGACCACGTCCGCAATCATGATGAGCGCACCCACCGCCATAAGAATGAAAGCCAACACATAGGTCACCGGCATGAGCTTGGTGTAATCCGCCGGGCCCTTCGGTTCCTTGCCCATGAGACGGCGCAGGGCATCACGGATCTTTTCGTAGAAAATCACGGCGATGTGACCGCCATCAAAAGGCGGTAGCGGAATGAGGTTGAACAACGCGAGGAAGAAATTGAGGGTGGCCAGCATCATAAAGAAGGAGGACCACAGACTGCGCTCCACCAGCTCGCCGCCCACACGGGAGGCGCCCACCACGGAAATAGGCCCGTTGACATCACGCTCCTGCCCGAAGATAGAAGCCACCACACCCGGAATCTTTGCCGGGAATTGGGCGATGCCCTGGACGGTGGCGTTCAAGGCATATCCCGAGTAGCGCGCGGTGGCCGGGATAGCGTCGACAAAGGAGTAGGTCTCCCTGATATCGATAATCTGGTTGGTCATGCCGATGGCGCCGACCTTCACCAGCTGTCCCTCCGCGTTGAGTCGAGTCACCGTAGCAAGCGTGATATCGAAATCACGCGCTGCACCATCGCGCTCGACGGTGAGGGTGACGGTGTCACCGGGGTAGTTCATGACGGTATCGCGAAGCTGCGCGAAGGAGTCCATAGTCTCGCCGTTGAGCGCGACAACGATATCCCCCGGCTCCACGCCCGCTTCACCGGCTGGGCCCAGGCCCTGGCAGGGTTCTAATTCACCCTCGGCATTCTGGTTCACAGCACAGGAGACCTCCCCTACGCGTGGACGAACATCCGCGTCTGGGTTAGGCAGGCCGGTGGTCATGGCAATGATCAGCAGGATAATGAATCCCAACAGCAGGTTAACCGTGATACCGCCGGCCAGAACGATGATCCGCTGCCACGCCGGCTTCTTATACATGGCATAGGGCTCTTCTTCCTCCGTGAGGAACTCATCCTGCGCCGTCATGCCCGCGATATCGCAAAAGCCACCCACTGGAAAAGCGGCAAGGCCGTATTCGGTGTGGCCACGTGTAAAGGAGGCGACGCGCGGCCCAAAGCCGATAAAGTAGCGCCGCACTCGCATCCCGAAGGCACGGGCGGTGAACATGTGGCCCGCCTCGTGTAAGGCAACGGTGATGCCGATCCCCACAGCGAAGAGGACTATACCGAGGACATTTGCCATAAAATAGGGGGCTTTCTAACGAGCGAGCGAATCCACCAACGCATTAGCGCGACGGCGGGCCTCACCTTCCACGGCGAGGACATCATCGACGCTAGAGGGTACACCAGCAAACTCTGAGGCCTCACCCACGACGTGGCTAACCACGTCAACAATTTCCGGGAAGTGAATGCGGCCCGCCAAGAAAGCAGCTGCCGCTTCCTCGTTCGCGGCGTTGTACACGGCAGCGTGGGTACCTCCGGCAGCGGCCACCTCACGGGCAAGGCGAACGGCCGGGAAGGCTTCGTCATCGAGCGGCTCGAAGCGCCAATCATGTGCGGCGGAAAAATCTAACGCCGGCTGTGCGCCTGGCACGCGGTGCGGCCAATCCAACGCCAAGGAGATCGGCAGCTTCATCGACGGCGGGGAGCATTGTGCAATCGTGCAGCCATCGGTGAAGGTGGCCATGGAATGCACGATGGATTGGGGGTGGACGGTGACGTCAATGAGGTCCGGGTGGACGTCGAAAAGCAGCGTCGCCTCAATGAGCTCAAGGCCCTTATTCACCAACGTCGCCGAATTCAGGGTGTTCATCTGCCCCATCGACCACGTCGGGTGTTGCGCAGCCTGCTGCGGGGTGACATCCCACATCTCCTCGCGAGTCCACCCGCGGAAAGGACCACCGGAGGCGGTGAGTACGAGGCGCTCGAGCTCCACACCGCTGCCTGCGCGCAGGCACTGCGCCATGGCGGAATGCTCGGAATCCACCGGGATGATCTGCCCCTCCCCCGCCAGGCGGGTCACGATGGAACCACCAGCAACGAGGGATTCCTTATTCGCCAACGCCAACAGCTCACCCTTCTCCAAGGTGGCGATGGTGGAGGCCAAGCCCATGGAGCCCACAAGCGCGTTGAGGACCTTATCGGCGTCCACCGCCTTGACCAGCTCCTCGGCAGAGTCTGGGCCCGAAAGCACGGTGCCACCGAGGGCCTCGGAAACGGTGCGTGCCGCATCGGGCTTGGCGACGGCCACGTGGTCAAACGAAAGGTTGAGCGCACGAGCCTGCTCAACGACGAGCTGCGGGTTGGAACCGCCGGCGGCGATACCCACGACTGTGAACTTATCCGGGTTATCCGCGATAACGTCCAGAGCCTGGGTGCCAATCGAGCCAGTAGAGCCGAGAATAAGAATGCGTTGGGTACTCACCCTCTCAACCCTAGCCGGTCAACCCAAGCAAGAGTCGTGAGCGCTGCGCTAACGATAGTCGGGGGTGTTTAATCGCGGTTATCGGCAGGATCATTTAAACTACTACACAGAATAACTGGCATTTTTCGTGCACTCGCTCGAATCAATTAGTTCTAAGCAGGGCGAGCTGCATGTACACGCAAAGGAGAGCAAGTGTCTTCCCACAAGCCGGCATCGCAGGTTTTCGACGGCGTATCCACCGATGACGTCCCGTCCGCAGGTTTCGGTTGGTCCCGCATCAGCCGCTCGGGCGTACAGATCGCTGGTTGGACGTCCGTCGTGTTCCTGCTTGCTTATAACTTTGGTAACCACAAGGGTCACGTGGAGACGATCTGGCTCTTCGCCCTGGCAATCCTGATTGCCCTTGGTCTGGTGATTTACGCCCTGCAGCCAAAGCTCTCCCAGGTGCGCACCCTGACCGCCCGTAACAAGCCGGTGGGCCACGAGGAACCGGATTGGGCATATGAGCAGAAGACCGTTCACAACGTCTACGCTTCCCTGACCGATGATGAGCTGCGCGCCCTCAACATTGAGCCCTCCCGCATTGCTCACCTCCGCGGTGTTTCCGAAGGCCGCCACGCCGCCAAGCCGGTGACCAACTAAAGCTTCTTCGCTTTAAACAAAGCTCCCTTCCCGCAGTTCATGAATGGACTGCAGGAAGGGAGCTTTTTCTGTCTGCCCTTGTCCCCTAGCTCACGTAACGGTTGACCTTGGCGTAGATTTCCGGCGTCCGCTCTTGTGCCTTGTTTCCAGCGAACCGCCAGACCCCGGCGTAGACAAGCGACGGAACCAGCACGGAAACAATCAACGCGGTATACAACAACCAGCCGCCACGCTCATAGGCGAGGGCAGAAACCACGATGCCAGGAAGCGCGGGCCCCCACACCAACAGCATGCCGACAAACGCAGTGAGAAAAGCACCAGCAGAATAGCCAGACTTATCATTCCACCGGTTCTGCCCAGGAGCGGACAAGGGATAAGGGTTAAGCACGGTCAGGCCCAAACCCACCGCCGCGGTGGAGATGAACACGCCTATGGCCACAGCTGTGCTCAACAAGCCCAAGGTGAAGTTCTCGCTAAAGACAAGAGCCACTACGGCGAGCAGAACAAACCCAATAAAGGGAATAGTCACGTGTGCGAGGTGACGCGCATGAAGGATGGTGCGCGGGGCAACCGGCGCCACCATATGGACCCAATTCGATGGCCCATCGAAGCCATAATCATTAGCCAAGAGAGATGAGAGCACGATTGCGCTGAAGCACAGCATGAAATAGGCGGTGAAATCATCGCCTCTCCACAACTGATAGAGCGTCAGCACGCCGAACAGAGGCATCATGTACAGCATGCCTGTTTGCCGTTTATCACGGGTGAGATAGCGCAACGCGCGGGTATATTCCATCGCCGCAGGGCTGGAATAAGACCACGCGCCCAACTCCAACTTGGACACGCCCTTTCCTGTCACCTCGCTGGCTACGTCACCACCCGCTCCCGGATTGCGCATGAGACCAGTTATCTGACGGGACCACACCCAGCCAAGCAGCCCAAGGCTGGCCACCGCGATGAGCAGTTGGGCTAGGGCGGTGAGGAGGTGACCGTCGGCAAGCGCGAGCGTCCACCCCACCCCTGCGCCAAACGGGGTCCAGGCGCTAACGGCACCCACGGTGTGAAGAGGCGGCAAAGACTCCAAGACACTCTGCGCTTGCAGCATGCCAAAGACCAGCAGGCCCATAACCACCATCGCCGCGATTTGGGTACGGGATTTCTGGGAATCTGCGATGACGGAAGCCACTTGGCCGAGACATTCGCCGAAGATGATGGTTGTCGCGCACGATAAAACCATGCCCACAACGAAGGGCACTGCAGCCCACCCAGGCCCCGTCAGAATAAGAAAGACACTTCCGATGACCGCATACACTAGGGAAAAGACAACCGACATGATAGCGCGGGTAGTCAGCAGGCCCGACAAGAAAAGGCCCGGAAGAACCTCGCGGGAAGTCAGAGGAAGAGCTCCTAAGGTTGTCGGACTCAGTTGCTTCTCCCCCGCCGGCATGAAGAGAGCGAGGAGTACGTAGATGAGCATGCCGCCTGCCACCCCGACAGTCAGCGCTTGGTAACCGTGGCCCGGGGTGGTGATATCGGAATACACCATGAATGCGAGCGACAGGAGGCCGAGTGCCCCGTAGATCAGCATCATAAGCCCCATGATGAGCGTCGCCGGGTTGGAGGAAACGCTTCGCCACCACAGAGTGCGATGAAGGCTGAACAGAGTGGATGTCATTCGCGCTCACCTGCCGCTGGCGAGCGCAGCCACCCAAACTTCGAGGCGTCCAGATCCCGTCCCCCAACGGCCGCGATGAACAGATCGCTCAGGCTTTGGCCCTGCCGGACATCATCCACGTGGCCTGCGGTGATGACTTGGCCGCCGTTGATGATGGCAACGTGGTCACAAAGCCCCTCAACAAGCTCCATGACGTGCGAAGACAAAATAACCGTGCCGCCACGCGCAGCATAGGCGCGCAGCATCTGCTGGATGAGGCGCCCGGAGACCGGATCCACGGCTTCCAGCGGCTCATCCAAGATGAGCACCTCTGGGTTGTGCAGGACGGCGCCGGCCAAGAGGATCTTTTTGGTCATGCCGGCGGAATAATCCGCAATGCGCTTATCAGCGGCATCGGAGAGGGAGAGGGCGTCGAGAAGCTCCTGGGCACGGCGGAGCGACTCGGTGCGTTCCAGTTTGTGCAGCGCTCCAAGGTAGTGGAGGTACTCAGCGCCGGTCAGTCGGTCAAAGACCGGTGCCCCATCCATGAGCAGACCCATGGCCCGCTTGGCGGGGATGGGATCCTCCCACACATTGTGACCAGCGATGAAGCTGTGGCCAGAATCCGGGCGCTGGAGGCCACAGGCCATGGTCAGCATCGTGGTCTTGCCCGCGCCATTGGGCCCCACTATCCCGTAGATGGAACCACGCGGGACATCCAGGTTGAGGTGGTTGACAGCGATCTGAGAACCAAAGGACTTGCGCAGGTCGCGCACCGCAAGAGCTTGGGTGCGCGGATCAGCGGCTAAGTCCGCACGATAAGGATAAGTCATAAGCATTAACGGTATCAAGAACCATTAATGCTTTGTTCTCCGAAAAACTATCGTTAGGAAACTGTAAGCAGAGCCCTTAAGCGGTCTCGCGCTCATCAGCGGCGAGCTGGCCACAAGCCGCAGCGATTTCATCGCCCTTGGTATCACGCACGGTACACGGCACGCCCTGCGCGATGACGCGGCGAACGAACTCGTCCTGGCGCGCCTTCGGGGCAGCGTCCCACTCCGAACCCGGTGTGGGGTTGAGCGGAATGACGTTGACGTGAACCTTAGAGCCCAGTGCCGCATGCAGCTTCCGGCCCAGCATGTCGGCGCGAAAATCCTGATCGTTCTTATCGCGGATCAGCGCATACTCGATGGACACGCGGCGGCCAGACTTGTCGGCGTAGTACTTAGCGGCATCGAGCACCTCCTCGACCGGCCAGCGGTTGTTGACCGGCACGAGAGTATCGCGCAGCTCATCGTCCGGGGTGTGCAGGGACACTGCGAGGGTGCAGGACAAATCCTCATCCGCGAGCTTGCGGATGGCCGGGGCCAGCCCCACCGTCGATACAGTGACGTTGCGCTGGGACAATCCGAAGCCGCTGAGATCAGGTCCGGTAATCTGGCGCACCGCATGAACCACGCGCTTGTAGTTGGCCAGCGGCTCGCCCATGCCCATGAAGACAACGTTGCTTAAGCGCCCGCCTTCCTCTTCCAAAAGGCGAGCAGCGTGCCTAAACTGCTCCACAATTTCCGCGGTGGACAGGTTGCGGTCCAGCCCGCCCTGGCCGGTGGCGCAGAACGGACAGGCCATGCCGCACCCGGCCTGGGAGGAGATACACAGGGTGGCGCGCCCTGGGTAGCGCATGAGCACGGACTCCAGCAGCGTGCCGTCGTGCAAACGCCACAGGGACTTGGTGGTCTCGCCGTCGTCGGTGGAAGTCTGCCGAATGGGTTGCATGAGCGTGGGGAACAAACGCTCCTGGACTGCCTCGCGGGAGGCAGCCGGGATATCCGTCATCTCGGAAACATCGGCGGTGTGGTGGACGTAGTAGTGCTTGGCCAGCTGCTTTGCCCGGAACTTAGGCAGGCCAAGTTCCGCGAGCGCCTCAATGCGCTCGGCCTCGGTCAGGTCCGCGAAGTGCTTCGGGGGTAGCCCGCGGCGCGGAGCGGAGAAATTCAGTTTCAGTGGTTCAGCCATGGTAGAGCCCATTTTCCACGTTTTCAGCCACATTATCCAATCTAGGCTCTGCTGGAGTGGCGAAAGTGACATCTCAACCTATTTAATAGATGCATGACGAATCCAGAAAACTCCCCTGAGGAATTCCGCACCACCGCTCCGGCCGACGAGCCGCTGACCGACCTGTCTGCGGAAACCACTTCCGGTGGCGGTGCGGTGGAGCCGGCTCCGCGCGCAACCGACTATGACAATAAAAATGACGGAAAGGTCAAGGGCTCCTTCGCCGCCAGCACGTGGATTGCCCTCATCGTGGGCTTCCTGCTGCTCATCGTCCTTATCATCTTCATCCTGCAGAACCAGCACCAAGTACCGCTGAACTTCCTTAACTGGTCAGTGCAGTTCCCCGCCGGTGTCACTTACCTCATCTGCGCCATTGCCGGCGCGCTCATTATGGCCCTGGTGGGCGGCTGGCGCATGTTCGAGTTGCGCCGCCAGGTACGCAAGCAAGCGCGCCGCTAAGACCTACGGCGCCAGGGTGGTCAGGAAGCTCATTGCCACCCACGTGACCATCGCGGATGGCAGCATGCCATCCAGGCGGTCCATGATGCCGCCGTGACCGGGCAGCAAGGCAGACATATCCTTGATGCCCAATTCCCGCTTAAACTGAGACTCCACCAAGTCACCGAGGGTGGCGCAGAAAACGAGCCCGAGGCCCATGAGCGCGCCCACCCATGGAGTGTGGTGCAGCAGGAACGCGAAACTCAATGCACCGGTCAGGGTGCCGAAAACTACCGAGCCGGCAAAGCCCTCCCACGACTTCTTGGGGCTCACCGCGGGGGCCATGGGGTGCGATCCAAACATCACGCCGGCGATGAAACCACCGGTGTCGGAGGCGACGACGCAGAGCATAAACACGACAATCGACGCCGCCCCCGAGGCGAAGGGGGTCTCCACCCGCGAAAGCATCGCGGCAAAAGTGCCAAAAAGTGGGATCCAGGTGAGAACGAAAATACCCACGGACATATCGCGCAAATAGTTGATCGGGGGGCGATGTCTGCCGTTGTGAAAGAGGCGGCCGAACATGAGCGCCAAGACCGCAACCACATAAACCGCGACGAGGCCGGAGGCATTGAGGAACCACGAGACCCACACCATGGCTTGTCCCAAGACGATGAGCAACGTCCGCGGGACGTAGTAGGAGTGCTCCCGCAGCCTGGTAAGGACCTCCCACATGGCTAAGCCCAGCGCTGTGGCTACGACGAGGTACCACACAAGGGGCCCGGCCCACACCGCAAAGACAACGAGCGCACCCAAACCAACACCAACGGCAATCGCCGCGGGCATGTCTCGACCCGCGGAGTTTTTGGGTTTGGGCATTCGGCTCGAGTGCTCAGTGCTCACGCGTGCTCCTCATTCAATCGTGGGGTAAGTCAAGTTCTACACAGAAAAGACCGCCGTGCTGGTCGGTGCCTGGCGCGGCGGCAAGTCAAAACTCTGTGAGCGCGGAGGCTAGACCTCCATGAGCTCTTCTTCCTTGTTGGCTACGAGCTGGTCCACCTGCTCGATGTAGCCGGACGTAATCTTTTCCATCTCCTTCTCGGCGGCGATAACTTCGTCCTCACCCGCGTCGCCATCCTTCTGCAGCTTCTTCAGCTGCTCCATGGCACGGCGGCGGATGTTGCGGATAGCAATCTTGCCGTCCTCGCCCTTGCTCTTGGCCATCTTGACCATGTCGCGGCGGCGCTCCTCGGTCAGCTGCGGGATGGTCACTCGCAGTACCTGACCATCATTGGTCGGGTTCACACCGAGATCCGAGTTGCGAATTGCGTTCTCAATCTCATTCATCACGGACTGCTCATAAGGCTTGATGAGCAGCATGCGCGGCTCAGGGACCGAGATGGTGGCCATCTGGGTAATCGGGGTCGGAACCCCGTAGTACTCAGCGACCAAGCCGTTAAACATGGACGGGTTGGCGCGGCCGGTGCGGATGGTGAGCAGCTGCTCACGGGTGTGCTCTACCGAAGCGGTCATGTGCTCTTCAGCTTCGAGCTGGATCTCGTCGATCATGAGGGTTACAACTCCCTTGAAATAGTCAAAAGTTCTGGGAAAGAATTTAGCAGGTCGCAGCCCATTTGTACTAGGACTGGACCAGCGTGCCGATCTGCTCGCCGTTGACAGCGCGCTTGATATTGCCTTCCGTGAGAAGGTTGAAGACCAAAATCGGCATATTGTTGTCCATGCAGAGGCTGAATGCGGTGGCATCGGCCACCTTCAGACCCTTCTCAATAACCTCACGCGGGGTGATTTCGGAATACAGTTCGGCATCCGGGTTGGTGCGGGGGTCGGCCGAATAGACGCCATCGACTGCCTTGGCCAAGAAGAGGACTTCCGCGCCGATCTCTAGGGCTCGCTGCGCCGCAGTGGTATCGGTGGAGAAGTACGGCATGCCCATTCCGGCGCCGAAGATGACGACGCGGCCCTTTTCCAAGTGGCGGTCGGCACGCAGCGGGAGGTAGGGCTCAGCGATCTGTGCCATGTTGATGGAGGTCTGCACGCGGCAGTCGATGCCCTGCTGTTTGAGAAAGTCCTGCAGCGCCAGGGAGTTCATGACGGTGCCGAGCATGCCCATGTAGTCGGAGCGCGCGCGGTCCATGCCGCGCTGGGAAAGTTCGGCGCCGCGGAAGAAGTTACCGCCGCCGATAACGACGGCGATTTCGGTACCCTGCTGCGCCACCTCGGCAATTTGGCGGGCGACGTTTTCTACCACATCAGGGTCGATGCCGACCTTGCCACCGCCGAACATCTCACCGCCCAGCTTGAGCATGACTCGCTTGTATCCGGTTCGCTTCGGTTCAGGGTTGGTCACGGTCTTCATCGTCTCCTTCACGCATGGCGACGCTTCAGTTAAGCGCTTGAATAATTCTGTTCCATCTTAACCATAGGAAGCCGCTCGCTAATACTCAGCTGCGAGCGAGCCCCACCCTCAGGGGCAGGCTAAAACAGCGAACTCCCTCCCCCACTTGTTTCCTTTGGCCACACGGCGTAGGGAAAAGGAGTGGAGGAGGGAGCAGAAGGCAGTCGCCGCACGACAGGCGGCCATGACTGCGACAGCTTCAGGAGCGCTTAGACGCCGACCTCGTAACGGACGAAACCGGTAATGGTGGTGCCAGCCTCTTCTGCGACCTGCTTAACGGTCTTCTTGGAGTCCGACAATGCTGCCTGCTCCAGCAGGACCACAGACTTGTAGAAGCCGTTCAGGCGGCCTTCCACAATCTTCGGCAGGGCAGCCTCCGGCTTGCCCTCCTCGCGGGTGGTGGCCTCCGCGATCTCGCGCTCCTTCTCAACGATCTCAGCCGGAACGTCCTCGCGGGTGAGGTACTCGGCATTCATAGCTGCGATCTGGAGAGCGACTGCGTGTGCGCCTTCTGCGTTGCCCTCGTAGGACACCAGGACACCCACTGCCGGCGGCAGGTCAGCGGAACGCTGGTGCAGGTACACAGCTACGTTGTCACCCTCAATGGTGACGGCACGGCGGGCCTGCAGCTTCTCGCCGGTCTTTGCGGACTCTTCGTCGACGACCTCGGAAACCTTCTTGCCGTCAATCTCCAGGTTGTTGAGTTCCTCACCGGAGTTGACCTTGGCCTCACCAGCAGCCTCAGCGATCTTGGCAGCGAAGGACTTGAAAGCCTCGTTCTTAGCCACGAAGTCGGTCTCGCAGTTGATCTCCACCATCGTGTTGCCGGAGACAGCAATCAGGCCCTCAGTTGCCTCACGCTCAGCGCGCTTGGACACGTTCTTTGCGCCCTTGATGCGCAGGTACTCGACGGCCTTGTCGTAGTCACCCTGGGACTCGTCGAGAGCCTTCTTGCAATCGAGCATGCCGGCGCCGGTGGCCTCACGCAATGCCTTTACGTCTGCAGCAGTGTAGTTCGCCATAGTTGGAGCGATCCTCCTTGGATTTAAACGGTATTCGTTGAAATAGCGTAGCTGAATCGCTACCACCACGTCGCGTTGAGGGGGTGTTAGCTTTCTCCCACTCCCCCAACGGAGGAAACCCTCTGCGTGGTGTTTCACCCCTGTGGTGTGTCACGCGCCTTCGCAAGCTTCGGAAAACACGTGAGAAAAAGCCCCCATCGCCGCGGACAGTAGGCGCCGCGCGGTACGGGGGCTTCAGGTATGCAGATTACTCTGCGGACTTCTCGGCGTCCTCGGACTTCTCAGCGGAAGCCGGGTCAGACGCAGCGGCAGCCTCAGCGGCGTCGCGGGCGTCCTTCTCAGCGGTGTCGCCGGCGGCCTCCTTGGCCTGTGCAAGCTGGCGCTCCTCGCGAGCCTTCTTGCCCTCGTCCACAGCGGTGGCGATGATGCCGGAGAGCAGCTTGGTGGCGCGGATAGCGTCGTCGTTGCCCGGAATCGGGAAGTCGACCTCATCCGGGTCGCAGTTGGTGTCCAGGATGGCAACAACCGGGATGTTAAGCTTCTGGGCTTCCTTGACCGCGATGTGCTCCTTGTTGGTGTCAACGATCCACAGTGCGGACGGAGCCTTGGTCATATCGGAGATACCGCCCAGGACGCGCTCCAGCTTGGTGCGCTCGCGGGTCAGCATCAGAACTTCCTTCTTGGTACGGCCCTTGTAGCCGTCCTCAGCTGCATCCATAGCCTGCAGCTCCTTCATGCGCTTCAGGCGCTTGGAGACAGTCTGGAAGTTGGTGAGCATGCCACCGAGCCAGCGGTGGTTCACGTACGGCATACCAACGCGGGAAGCTTCTTCAGCAACGGCTTCCTGAGCCTGCTTCTTGGTACCAACGAAGAGGATGGTGCCGCCGTGTGCGACGGTCTCCTTCACGAACTCGAAGGCCTCATCGATGTAGGTCAGCGTCTGCTGCAGGTCGATGATGTAGATGCCGTTACGGTCGGTGAAGATGAAACGCTTCATCTTCGGGTTCCAGCGACGGGTCTGGTGACCGAAGTGGACACCAGCGTCGAGGAGCTCGCGCATGGTTACGACTGCCATGTTTCGCTCGCTTTCTATATGTTGTTTCGGTTTTGCAAAGATTGTGCGGTGTTTTATTCCGCACCCTAGCAACGAAGGCCCTGGTTAACACCCCATTATCCCGGGGACCACGTCAACCACGGACTGTCTCTTCCTTAACCCAGGAAGCGACTACTTCGCCGCGCGTAGTCAGTCCATGTGGTAACCATTCGGTGCCGAGCACAGACTGCTGTGGGCTAGCTTAGTACTGCACACACGGTGATTCCAAACGACGCGACCGAATCACCTCCGCTGGATTGTTGACAGGCTAAACGAACTTTTCCCTAGCGCACCATGGGTTACTTCTGTAACGAGTTATCCACAGGTCGACCGCACGCTCTTCCCTCGAGCCGCGCTCACGCGCAGGCTTGAGGTCATGCGTCACCGTCTACTTTGTTTATCTGCCCTGCTATGCGTTTGGGCCGCGCTTGCCGACGTCCCCCTCGCCGCCGCCTTCGTCGACCCCACCACTGGGGAGCCGGTTGCTTCGCGTGTCTTGCGTGGCTTCGAACCTCCTGAGAAGCGGTGGATGGCCGGGCACCGCGGTGTCGATCTGGATCTGCCCGTCGGCGGTAAGGTGCGTGCCGCTGGCGACGGCGTTGTGTACTTCGCAGGCTCCATAGCGGGTAAGCCAGCCCTTTCGATTGCTCATGGCAACGGCCTACGCACCACTTATCAACCAGTGTTCGCGCGGGTTAAGAAAGGTGACCGAGTGCAGGAAGGAGACGTGATCGGCACGCTCGCGCCGTCCGTGGATGGCTATCCGGGACTCCATTGGGGTGCAATTAAAGGTCGCGAGGACTACATCAACCCGCTGGATCTCCTCGGCGAGCCCGTCATTCGACTCAAGCCCGCGGGTGGGAGCGAGCGTAGACGTCCTTAAGGCGCTGGGCAGAAACGTGCGTATAGACCTGCGTGGTCTGCAGAGAAGAATGGCCGAGCAACTCTTGCACGATGCGTAAATCGGCCCCGCCCTCGAGCAGATGCGTAGCCGCGGAGTGGCGTAGGCCGTGCGGGGTGAGCCCCGGCGCGCCCGTGACTTGTGCGGCGCGTTCGACGACGCGGCGGACCTGGCGCGCATCGATTCGGCGTCCGCGCGTGCCCACGAAGACCGCTTCTGTTTCACCGGCGAGCTCGGGGCGCCCCGTCTTCAGCCAGGCGCGCAGCGCGTCGTGGGCCGCGTCCCCGAAGGGAACGACGCGCTGCTTATTGCCCTTACCGGTCACGCGCGCGGTGCGGCGGGAAAGATCCACATCCCCGATGTCCAGGCTCACCAATTCGGCTACACGCGCACCGGTGGCATAGAGAAACTCGAGCATGGCGCTATCACGCAGGAAATGGATCTCATCGGCGGAAACGGCATTGCCCATCAGCTCCCCGGCGGCGGCGGGCGACATCACAGTGGGCAGATGCTTGCCCACCTTGGGCGTAGCCAGGCGCTGGGCGACATCAGTCTCGAGGTGCCCCTCACGCGCGGCCCACGTGGAAAAGGCGCGCACCGCTGCGGTACGCCGCGCCAGCGTGGAGCGAGATTTTCCCTCATCGACGGCACCCGCCAGCCATGCGCGAAGGGCGTTCAGAGTAAATGACGAGAAACTCGGGACGTCGGCAGCCAGCAGGCGCAGGTCTGAACAGTAGCCACGGACGGTCGCCTCGGAGCGACCGCGGACAATGCGCTGATAATCCGCAAAGTCCTCGATCGCTTCCTCCAGCTGGCCACCCACGCGCCGCTCACTGTTACCACATGCTCCACTCATGTCACATGAGTGTACTCAGGTGCGCTGCCACATCGCGCCCGAGCGCGTTATCACCCCCATCTTTTGCATCGCCACGAGCAGGTGGATGGTCAGCGCCACCCGCATTCCCGCAGCAGCCGCGATATCCTCCGCACTCGCTCCTTCCTCCGCGCTTTCCGGCGGAGTGGAGTCATACACTTTGAGCTCATTGCGGGACAAGCGTTGTACCGGGGTTGGCTGGAACTCAAGTTCATACTGACCCGCAGCGTCTACTTCCCCGACTTTGCCCACGAGTCCGCGTATTTCATCGACTGAGGCCACCAGTTGCGCTCGCCCATCCTGGATGCGTTGGTGGCACCCCAAGGACCCAGACGTCGTGACTGGGCCCGGTACCGCCATGGCAACCCGGCCCAGGGCCTCCGCCCAGTTCAGCGTGTTTAACGCACCAGAACGAAACCCGGCTTCCACCACCACGGTGCCGCTGGTCATCGCCGCCACGAGGCGGTTGCGGGACAAGAAGCGGAAGCGCTGTGGCCGTGTGCCCGGCGCGAACTCGGACACGATGCACCCATTCCCGGCGATCCTGTCAAAGAGACGCGCATTGCGCGCCGGGTAGGAAATGTCGATACCGCAGGCTGCTACCGCGACGGTCTGCCCACCTGCGTCGAGAGCTGCCTCGTGCACCGCTGTATCAACCCCCACTGCCCCACCGGACACCACGGTCCATTGGTGCGCTGCGAGGCCACCAGCCAGAAGTGAGCCCACCTCCCAGCCGTACCGGCTCACGGCGCGCGTGCCCACCAGGGCAACGGATTGGGCTACCGCTTCGCGCAGGTTCCCGCCGCGAACCCAGAGGCTGTGGGGCGGGACTGCTTGGTCATCAAACGTCGCCGGGGCATCGACGAGCCCCTGGTGGTAGAACCCAAAGGCACGGGCAAATTCCTCCCCGGGCCACTCCGCGTCATCGAGTGTGATGAGCCGGGCTCCGACCGCCTCTGCGGCGGCGAGGTCTTCGTCTTGTCGTAGCCAGTCCCGCCGCGATGCCGTAGCCTGCCGCAGGGGTCCGATCCAGTCCTCTCCCTTATAGATTCCTCGCGCTATCTCCTCAGCCGGGTATTGGGTCAGCAGACCGTGGAGGGTTGGTGAGGGTCCTTCCACCACGCGGTTGAGGTAGGCCCAGGTGTGACGGCTGGTCGATACGTTGAGTTCGCTCATGCGGCCAGCCTTTCGATCGTGTCAGCGCCACGGAGATCGAGTGCGCGGCTGACGTGGTCAAGCTCAGGACGGGCGGTTCCATCGAGGTCTGCCAACGTCCACGCCAAGCGCAGCACACGATCCACCCCACGCTGGCTGAGCTCCCCTTCAGCCAAGTAGGCAGCAAGCATAATCATGGCCGACTCCGCTGCTGGGCGATGACGCCGCAAATAGGAAGCAGACACGGCGCCATTGACTACGCTTCCCAGCCCATCGGCCTCCCAGCGCGCCTTCATTCGTTCCCTGGCGGCGGCCACGCGTTGAGCAATGTCTGCGGAGGTTTCCTCCCCTTCTGGGTGCAGTACCGCGGATTGCCCCGACAAAGACACAATGATGTCGAGGCGGTCGCGCAATGGGCCCGAAAGGTTGGATAGGTAGTTCATCCTGTCTGCTGCCCGGCATTCGCAGCGTGACGGTTCCTCAGCGCCACAGCGGCACGGGTTCGCAGCCAACACCAGTTGAAAGCGGGCGGGAAAGATTACCTCGCGGCTAGCCCGAGTCAGGCGCACCTGTCCTTCTTCCAGCGGTGCGCGCAAGCTATCCAGTACTTGCGCCGGAACCTCGCTGACCTCGTCGAGAAAGAGCACTCCATGGTGCGCCAGACTCACCGCACCTGGCCGCGGGCGCCCCGATCCACCGCCAATCAGCGCGGCCCTCGTGACCGAAGCGTGCGGCGCGATGAAAGGGGCCCGGGAAATCGCGGTGCCAACGGCTCCCGCCACCGAGTGGATCGCGGTAGCCTCCACCGCTTCTTCCGTGGTCAAGCGCGGAAGGATGCCCGGCAAACGCGAAGCAATCATTGATTTGCCGGAACCAGGTGGCCCCACCATCATCACGTGATGGCCGCCAGCCGCGGCAACCTCTGCTGCCCACTTGGCTTCCCGCTGTCCGGCTACTTCGCTGAAGTCTGCAACTTGTTCGCGCGCGGGCGCCGCAGCGTGCGTGATCAGCTGCGCGTCCGGCAGGCAATCACTCCCGCATACCCAAGCGAAAGCATCCCAGAGGGTTTCGGCAACCAGCACTCGCATGCCGGGAACCAATGCTGCTTCCGCCGCATTACCAACCGGAATGATCAGCGTGTCATAGCCTTGCGAGCGCGCCGCCAGAATCGCCGGGATGATGCCGGAGACCGGGCGAACCTGCCCGTCCAGTCCCAACTCGCCGAGCACGAGCGCCCCGCTGAGCCGACTTTTCTCGCTCTGGCCTGCCGCTAAGATAGCCAGCGCCATGGGGAGATCGAAATGTGCGCCGGCCTTGGGCAACGATGCTGGTGACATGGACACCACGACCTTTGTTTTCGGCCACGGTAGGTGCGAGTTGCTCACCGCGGTCCGGATGCGATCCCGCGACTCCGAAATCGCGGCATCACCCAGTCCCACCACATGGACACCGGGCAGCCCGGGACCCACGTTGGCTTCCACGGTGACCACCCTGGCCAGCACGCCATCTAGCGCAATCGTGTCGCACCTACCGAGAGCCATGGTCAACTCCCTGGAAATACTCCACGTCGAAGGTTTCCCCCTTCTCAGCCCCTGTGGACACGAGCCCGAGTACATCAAAGCGAACCTTGCTTAAGGGCTGGGTAGTACTCCGCCTTGCGCTCAGCCACTGCGCGGCAGCCTTGCGAAGGCGCTTCAGCTTGCGCGGTGTTACCGCTTCAGCGACGCCAAAGTTGCGGGTTGCCCGGGTTTTAACTTCACAGAAGACGATGGTTCCATCAGGCTCGCGCACAACGAGGTCGAGCTCGCCCACACGGTAGTGGACGTTCGCGGCTATCACCTGAGCCCCGCGCGCTCGGTAAAAGTCAGCGGCGAACTTCTCCCCCGCTTTCCCCAGTGCATCCGCAGGGCGGATGGTCTGCCCCACGCTCGGTGAATGCACGGAAGTCGCTAGATTTTTTGTCATTATGGTGCTCCTTGGAATTGAACGTGTACACAACACGCCGCAAGCACGACACAAGACAATTCCTGTGCCGCACACCCCCTTACGGCACTTCCAGAACACCTCACTCGGTATCCCCCTGGCGAGAGCTTTGAGCCTCCCCACACCAAATCTGTGGATAACTAGTCCGGGCTCACCACTTTATTGGCACCCGCACCCCGCACATGAGCTTTACTCTGGGAGGACAAAGTCCGGCTTGTCCAGCTCTTCAATGTTGACGTCCTTGTAAGTGATCACACGGACGTAGCGCACAAAGCGCGCCGAGCGGTACATATCCCATACCCATGCATCGGACATGCGGACCTCGTAATAGACGTCCGGTCCAGACGTATGCGGAATGAGCTCGACCGCATTGGCCAGGTAAAACCTGCGTTCGGTTTCCACCACATAGGAGAATTGGCTGACTACATCGCGGTATTCGCGGTACAGCGACAGCTCGACTTCAGCCTCGTAGTTATCGAGTTCCTCAGCGCTCACGGTGTGCTTCTCCTTCGCTCACAATCAACCGGGATCACGGTGTCACAGATTGAGCACCAGCTTAGTTCCCGCACCCCGCCTCAGGCTTCAGGCGCGCGCGAGGAATTGCGCATGAGCCCCAGCAACGTTGCGATAACTCATGCGGTGCTCCGGCGTCGCTCCCAACTGCACGATGGCCTCTTGGTGTGCGGCGGTGCCATACCCCTTATGCGATTCCAAGGCATAGCCCGGGTAGCGCTGCGCGAGCTCATCCATCAAGCGATCACGAGACACCTTGGCCACAACGCTTGCCGCAGCGATGCAGCGTGCGGCAGTATCGCCGCCGATGATCGGCAGTTGCGGGGTAGGCAGGCCGGGGACAAAGAGGGCGTCGCTCAGCACATAGCCCGGTCGGACCTTAAGCTGTGCCACCGCGCGGCGCATCCCCGACAGGTTGGCGTGCTGGATGCCAAAGGCATCGATGTCCTTTGCTCCCACGTGCACCACCGACCACGCCAGCGCGCGACGTTTGATCAGCGGCTCCAGCTTCTCCCTGGCCGCCGGCGTGAGCTTCTTCGAGTCATCGAGCCGCTCCAAACCGGGAATGATGCGATCGGGCAAAATGCACGCGGCAATCGTCACCGGCCCGCAGCAGGCCCCACGCCCGGCTTCATCCACCCCCGCGACAGGCCCCAGCCCCGCCTTGGAGAGCGCAACCTCATAGGTTCTCTTCTGTTTGAGACGGCGCATAGCGTTTACGCCGGTTGAGCATCGATAGTCTGGGCGCGGCTGAACGGCATCACCACGGCGGCGACCTTCCCACGAACGTTCTCCACGGGTACGGTGCCCTGCAGTTTGTCTCCGAGGTGAGCGCGCGAATCCAGCGAGTTTGTGCGATTGTCTCCCATGACCCACAGGTGACCCTCCGGGACCGTGACGGGACCAAAGTAGGCGCCACCGCAGGCCTGCGAGCCCACGCGTTCATCAACAGGTATCTCCGGCGGATTCAGAACGAAGTCCTGGTTGGTGGGCTTGCCATCCACCATCACGGCTGGATCCCCCTCCTGGCATGACACGGTCTGCCCGCCGGTGGCGATGACTCGCTTGACCAAGATGTTGTCGCCGTTGGGAACGAGCCCCACGGCGGCACCAAGGTTTTGTATGCCGCGCAGGAGCACGTTGCGGGAACGCTTTACCTCAAAAGACGTGTTCCACGAGTCTGGCCCGGAAAAGACCACGACCTCCCCAGGACGCGGGTCGTTGAAGTAATAGCTCATCTTCTGCACGGCGATGCGGTCATTTGTGCATCCCGGGCAGCCATGCAGTGTGGGTTCCATGGAGGAGGACGGGATGAGGTACATCCTGCCCACGAAGGCCTGAATCAGCGCCAGCGCCACGAAGGTAACTGCCAGCGCCCACAGGACATCGCGAACTCTAGGACTGGATGTCCGGGTCATCGACTCCACCGATGCGGTTGAAGGGGAAGTAGATGAACATGACCTTGCCGCGGACGTTCTCCAGCGGGATCGTTCCTTGGAACTCATCCTGCATGTGATAGCGCGAGTCCGCGGAGGCCGTGCGGTTATCTCCCATCACCCAGATATTGCCCTCTGGCACGGTCACGGGGCCAAAATACGCGCCGCCACAGGCGTAAGAACCGGTGGTCTCATCAACGCGATACGTCGGCGGGTCCTGCACATAGTCCTGTTCGATGGGCTTGCCATCCACCATGACCGCAGGATCACCCTCCTGGCAGGACACGGTCTGGCCACCGGTAGCAACAACACGCTTGACCAAGATGTTCTCGTCTGGCGGGGTGAGCGAAACGTAGCTCAGCGCGTCCTGAATGCGGTGGATGACCGGGTTGTCGGAACGCGGCGATACCCAATTCCTGTCCCAGTCCGGCGTTCCCTTGAACACCACGACATCACCGGGCTCTGGGTTCTTGTCGCCGTAATAGGAGACCTTCTCGGTAAAAATGCGGTCGTTATTGCAGCCTTCACAGCCATGCAAAGTCGGCTCCATCGACCCTGATGGAATGACGTACTGCCGGCCCACAAAGTTTTGGAAAACACCAACGACCGCAAGCACGGAAACCATCACCAGTGCGGTCTCCAGCAACCAAGGCATCTGCTTCTTTTCCTCAGCGGGGGGTGCTGCGCTCTCCGACGCCTCTTTCCCCACGCCCTGGGAACCTTCAGTAATGTCGTTTTCTTTTTCCACGGGCTAAATCCTAGCAATGCGCGCCGACATCCCGGTATGCGGCTCGGCCGGAGGCTGCTGAAAACACAAAGCCCTCCGCCTTACCCACAAGAATCGGTGGGAAGCGGAGGGCTGAAGAGCAGCTAGAACTAGCGGCGCTCCTTGATGCGGGCCTTCTTGCCACGCAGGTCGCGCAGGTAGTACAGCTTCGCGCGGCGCACGCGGCCGCGGCGAACTACCTCGATGGAGGCAATGTTCGGGGAGTGAACCGGGAAGGTACGCTCAACGCCGATGCCGAAGGAAACCTTACGCACGGTGAAGGTCTCGCGGATGCCGTCGCCCTGACGGCGGATGCAGACACCCTTGAAGAGCTGGGTACGCTCGGTGCTGCCCTCGATGACCTTGACGTTGACGTCAAGGGTATCGCCCGGGCGGAAGGACGGGATATCGTCGCGCAGCGAAGCTGCATCAACCTTATCAATGAGGTTTGCCATTGGTGTTTTCCTTTTCAGTTTAAGACAGAGGACCCTGGCGCCACCGCGAGGCGGCTGACCGGTTCGTGCCTATTACACAGAACATCGCTATCTTTCCACACCCCACCCCCGCAGAACAAATTGCCCCAAACGCCTGACACCTGCCCACCGGGGGCTCTAAGGTGGGTGACGCACTGATACCCCACGGGTGCCCACGGGAAGTGGGCTGAGAGTGGCGCTGATACCGCGCCTGCACCGTTCGAACCTGTCTGGTTAGCACCAGCGAAGGAAGAGAGGAGCAGCCATGACGGCTACCCATAACCCCATCCAGTCCACCGACTCCGGCGAGATCCACCCCAAGCACTCCTACTCCCCCATCCGGGAGAAAGGTCTGGAGGTGCCCGAGACCGAGATCCAGCTGGATGATTCCCCCACAGGGCCCAACGAACCCTTCCGCATCTACCGCACGCGCGGCCCGGAGTGTGAGCCTGAAGTAGGCCTGCCGGCCCTGCGCGCCGAATGGATTGCGGAGCGCGGAGACGTTGAAGAGTATGAGGGCCGCGCACGCAACCTTGCTGACGATGGCCGCTCGGCCGAGCGCCGCGGTGCGGCTTCCTTGGAGTGGAAGGGGGAGCGTCGCCAGCCGCTGCGTGCGAAGGAAGGCAAGCGCGTTACCCAGATGCACTACGCACGCCAGGGGATCATCACCAAGGAGATGGAGTTCGTGGCTCTGCGCGAGCACTGCGACCCAGAGTTCGTGCGTTCCGAAATTGCCCGTGGCCGCGCCATTCTGCCCAATAACGTGAACCACCCGGAATCAGAGCCGATGATCATCGGACGGAAGTTCCTCACCAAAATCAACGCCAACATCGGCAACTCCGCGGTGACCTCCTCCATTGAGGAGGAAGTATCCAAACTGCGCTGGGCCACCCGCTGGGGCGCGGATACCGTGATGGACCTCTCCACCGGTGATGACATCCACACCACGCGCGAGTGGATCCTGCGCAACTCACCGGTCCCCATCGGCACCGTGCCCATCTACCAGGCGCTGGAGAAGGTTAATGGCGTCGCAGAGGACCTGACGTGGGAGATTTTCCGCGATACCGTCATCGAACAGTGCGAGCAGGGCGTGGATTACATGACCGTGCACGCCGGCGTGCTGCTGCCCTATGTGCCGTTGACCACGAACCGTGTTACCGGCATTGTGTCCCGCGGCGGCTCCATCATGGCGGGCTGGTGCCTGGCGCACCATAAGGAGTCCTTCCTCTATGAAAACTTCGACGAACTCTGTGAGATTTTTGCGCGCTACGACGTCGCATTCTCGCTCGGCGATGGCCTGCGCCCCGGCTCCCTAGCGGATGCCAACGACACCGCCCAGTTCGCCGAGCTCAAGACCATCGGTGAGCTCACCCGGCGCGCCTGGGAGTATGACGTCCAGGTCATGGTGGAAGGCCCGGGCCACGTCCCGCTCAACATGATTCAGGAAAATAACGAGCTCGAGCAGGACTGGGCTTCGGACGCTCCCTTCTACACGCTGGGCCCGCTGGTTACGGATATCGCCCCGGGCTATGACCACATCACCTCCGCCATTGGCGCGGCGCACATCGCCATGGGTGGTACGGCCATGCTGTGCTACGTCACCCCGAAGGAGCACTTGGGGCTGCCCAACCGCGATGACGTCAAGACCGGCGTCATCACCTATAAGCTTGCCGCCCATGCCGCCGACGTGGCCAAGGGCCACCCAGGTGCGCGCGCCTGGGATGACGCGATGAGCAAGGCTCGCTTTGAGTTCCGCTGGCACGACCAGTTCGCGCTCTCCCTCGACCCAGACACCGCGCAGGCTTATCACGATGAGACTCTGCCCGCCGAACCGGCCAAGACCGCACACTTCTGTTCCATGTGCGGCCCGAAGTTCTGCTCTATGCGCATCAGCCAGGACATTCGGGATACATTCTCCGATTCGCTGGGCATGCCAAGCTTTCCAGGTAAGGGCGCCATCGATCCCGAAGTCGTGGCAGCCGCCCGCGCGGGAGAGAAGCAGATGTCGGAGGAATTCAAGGCCCAGGGCTCACAGCTCTATCAGGAAGAAGAAACCGCGCATGCCTGATCTTCGCTGCTACTTCGTCACGGGCAAGGGCACGCCTGCGGAGATCGTGCGCATCGCTGCCGCAGCGGCCCGGGGCGGTGCCGGGGTGGTACAGGTACGCTCCAAGCCGATTTCCGCCCGCGACCTCTACCATCTGGGTCGAGAGGTAGCCCGCGCGGTGGCACAGGCCAACCCAGAAACGCGTGTGCTTATCGACGACCGCGTCGACGTCGCCGCCGCCCTACGCCACGCCGGCGAATCGGTGCACGGCGTACACGTCGGCCAGGACGATCTACCCGTGGCCGCTGCCCGCGCGTTGTTGGGTCCGGACGCGATTATCGGTCTGACTACCGGCACCCGCGAGTTGGTTGAGTCCGCCAACGACGCCGCAGATGTCATTGACTACATCGGCTGCGGCCCGTTCCGCGCGACCCCAACGAAGGACTCCGGCCGCTCGCCGCTGGGGCTTCACGCCTACCCGGAGTTGGTGAAGCTCTCCCGTGTGCCACTCGTGGCTATCGGTGATGTCACTGCTGAGGATGCCGCCGACCTTGCCGCGACGGGCGTTGCGGGCCTCGCTGTGGTGCGCGGCATCATGCATGCCGCCGACCCGGAAGCCTACTGCCGCGAGCTGCTTGCCGGTTTTGATGAAGGTGCGCGATGAGTACTAGCTCTGAACCTTCGGTCATCGTCGTCGGCGCGGGCGTCATCGGTCTGGCCACCGCCGTGGAACTGGCCGCGCGGGGCTTTAAGGTCACGGTGCTGGATCCGGCGCCAGCCTCCGGAGCTACCCACTTCGCCGGCGGCATGCTCGCCCCTGCCGCCGAGGTGGTCTACCAGCAGGATCCTCTCTTCCCGCTGATGCGTGCCTCCGGCGCGTGGTACCCAGAGCTTATCGATCTGGTTGCCGCCCACACGGAGGTCCCCACTGGCTACCGCGCCGAGGGCACCCTTGTCATCGCCGCCGACCGCGCGGATGCTCAGCACCTCACCGAGCTGGCGGATTATCAGTCCCTCCACGGCATGGAGGTCGAGCGCATCACCGTGCGCGAAGCCCGGCGCGCCGAACCGTTGCTGTCACCACGCTTGGCCGGGGCCGTCAGCATCCCGGGTGACACGCAGGTCTTCCCCCGCCAGTGGACAGCTGCCCTCATCAGCGCTGCCCAAGCACTCGGTGTGCGTTTCTTCCGTACGGCAGCGCAGTCTATTGACGCCGCCACTGGCGTCGTGAGCACTCCCGCAGGCCAATTCCACGCCGACGATGTGGTGCTCGCAGCAGGCCTGGGAGCACGCGACATCGACTGGGCAGCCTCGGCTGGGCTCCATCGCTCCCCGCTCCACCTGCGCCCAGTATACGGAGATATCCTGCGACTGCGCGTACCGGACGAGCTCCAGCCGCTGCTCACCCGCGTGGTCCGCGGTTTCGTGGAGGACCGCCCCATCTACCTCATCCCCCGCGGCGATGGCACCCTCGCGGTCGGCGCTACAACCCGCGAGGACACGCTTGCCACGGCCCAGGCCGGCGGTGTCTACGCGCTGCTTCGCGACGCCATCCGCATCCTCCCCGCCATCGAAGAATGCGAATTCCTCGAGGCCAGCGCGGGTGCCCGCCCTGGCACTCCGGATGACTTGCCGTATCTCGGCCGCGTCAGCGACAAGCTCGTCATCTCCACCGGCTATTTCCGCCACGGCATTCTGCTGACGGCTCTGGCCGCGCGCTGTACCCGCGAGCTCATCGAAGGCACCGAACCCAGCATCGATCTCACCGCATGTGATCCCCTACGACACCTCAAGGAGCAACAATGATTCTGATCTTTAACGGTCAGCCCTATGACACGGCAGCAGACACCGTCGCCCAACTGCTGGAAGAAAAAGGCATCGACGCCGACGGCACCGCCGTGGCACTGTCCGAGCAGGTCGTTCCACGCTCGCAGTGGGAGTCCACCCCACTCACCGAAGGCGCGACCGTGGAAGTCCTCACCGCTGTTCAGGGAGGCTAGAAACTACATGCTCACCATCGCCGATACCACCTTTTCTTCCCACCTCATCATGGGCACCGGTGGGGCCACGAGCCATGAGGCCTTGGAGCGCGCGCTCGTCGCCTCCGGAACCGAGCTGACCACCGTGGCCATGCGCCGCCACGCTGGTACCCGTGACGGTGAGAGCATCTTCGACCTGTTGCGCCGGCTGGGCATCGCTCCGTTGCCCAACACCGCCGGCTGCCGCACCGCGCGCGAGGCCGTGCTCACCGCCCGCATGGCCCGCGAGGCGCTGGGGACATCCTGGGTCAAGGTAGAAGTCATCGCCGACGAGCACACGCTCCTGCCCGATGTCGTGGAGACCCTCGACGCCACCGAACTGCTCAGCGCCGAAGGTTTCACCGTGCTGGCCTACACCAGCGACGATCCCGTGGCCGCCCAGCGCCTCGAGGATGCGGGCGCTGCGGCCGTCATGCCGCTGGGCGCCCCCATCGGCACCGGGCTGGGCATCCTCAACCCGCACAACCTCGAGCTCATCTGCTCACGTGCCTCGGTGCCCGTGCTTGTCGACGCCGGCATCGGCACCGCCTCCGATGCCACCCTCGCCATGGAGCTCGGCTGCTCCGGTGTGCTGCTCGCCAGCGCAGTCAACCGCTGCCAAGATCCGGAAGCCATGGCCACCGCCATGCGCCACGCCGTCGAAGCGGGACGACTCGCGCGCAGCGCCGGTCGTATCCCGCAGCGCGAACATGCCCAGGCATCCTCCACCTTCGAGGGCCTAGCCTCCTGGGCGGACCAGGTCCTATAGCCCACTGCTTAAAAGGACAGACATCATGCTCAGCAAAACCGAACGCGCCCGGACCGCGCGCCAACGCCTCCTGCCCGGCTTCGGCGATGCGGCCCAGGAGCGTCTCAATGCCGCGCACGTGCTCGTCGTGGGCGCCGGCGGGCTGGGCTGCCCGGCTCTCCAGCAGCTCGCGGCGGCAGGCATCGGGCGCATCACGCTCATCGATTCCGATACCGTCGATATCAGCAACCTGCACAGGCAGGTGCTGTTTGGTGCGGGGGACGTCGGCAAGCCCAAGGCCGAGGTAGCCGCCGCGCGCGCCCGCGAGCTTGCCCCCGAGCTGCAAATCACCGCGCTCAACGCGCGGCTGACTTCCTCTACTGTTCTTGACCTCTGCGCCGAGGCCGACCTCGTCCTCGATGGCTCAGATACCTTCGACACGAAGTACCTCGTCGCAGACGCCTGCGAGCTCACCTCTACCCCGCTGGCTTGGGGAACCGTGCTGCGCTACGGCGGGCAGGCCGCGCTGTGGCATTCCGGTAAGGACTGCGCTGACGGGCGCGGGGTGGGCTTGCGTGATCTCTTCCCCGCCCCGCCGGAGGGCGAGGCGCTCGAGTGCTCCACGGCTGGGGTCCTGGGTGCTACGACGTCCGTCATCGCGGGGCTCATGGCCACCGCGACGCTGGGCTGGTTGGGGAAGCTTCCGCACCATGAGGAGCTGCGTGGCCGTGTTACGTCCTATGAGGCGCTGCCCGGTAGTTTCCGCACGCTCACAGTCGGCCCGGATCCTGCGCGCCCGCTGGTCAGCACCTTGCCCGGAGAGCGCAGCTTTCCGCCTGAGCTTCGCGACGGCCACGCCGCCCTCCTCGATATCTCCGAGAACACCGGCTTTCCTGATGCCACGGTGTCACTGCCCTGGCATACCGTCACCGATGATGATGCCGTGCGCCGTGCGCTCGCTTCGTGCTCTTCCGAACTGGTCTACGTTGCCTGCCCCTCCGGTGGGCGCAGCGCTGGCTTCGTCCTACGCTACGCCGATCTGGCAGCGGATATGGGCATCGAGCTGCGTAACCTTCCGGGTGGGCTCGCGTCTCGCGATTACTAGGCGTCGACCACCGCCGGAGCGCGGAAGAGGTGCTCGTCCACAATTCGGGCGGTGCCATGGTGGCGAGCCCGGAAGACCACGCAGGAAGCCACCAGTGCGAGGGCAGTCACAATAAACAACACTGCAATACCGGCCCAGAAAGTTCCGTCGTGGATGCCGTCGGTGGCGCGAGTAAAGGCATTCTTCGCATAGGACATCGGATGGAAAGGATGCAACATGCTCAACGGGCGCGGAATCGCCGCCACCGGCCATACACCGCCGAAGACCATGATGCCCAGAGCGAACGCACCTACGGCGAAGATGGCGCCGATCTTGCGTCCAAAGGTGACCAGGAAGAACTGGTAGGTCGCCGCCCCCACGGCGGCGATGGCGGCGATAACTAGCAGCATCATCGGCCAGCTCGCCGGTGACCATCCCATCATGGAGGACATGAAGGCCATGAAGGCTAGGACGAGGAAATTCAAGCCCGCCACGACTCCAAAGGCTGCGAGGATACCGCGCACCGGGCTTGTGGCCGACTCGCCCCGGCGCCCCAGATAATAAGGCAGTGTCATGGCAACCAGCAGCATGACGAGGAAGCCGAAGACGAGCACGAAGAGCATCGATACACCACCGGTGATGTTCTTCTGGGTCGGATCGACCGGGTCGACCACCGTCTGCACTGGGTGAAGGTTGGAGGAGGTGAAGTTGATGGGCACGGCCATGTTCTGCGCAGACGTATCCGGCTGGGTAATGGAGGGGGCCTTGGCGGCGCCGTCGGCAAGCTTGGTGGCCAATTCGTTGGATCCCGCCTTGAGCTGGTCCATGCCATCCTTCAACTCCGTGCCACCGGCGGCGAGCTGGCTCGTGCCATCCTTCAACGTGCCGGTGCCCTCGTGCAAGCGGGAAGCACCGTCCTGCAGCTGGGCGGCACCGTCGCTCAGTTCGCCAACACCCGCGCGCAGCTGCTGGGAACCATCGGACAAGCGGTGCGCACCGTCATTAAGAGCCATCATGCCGCCCAGGTACTCCGAATTGGGATCGGCCAGGTTGTAGTAGAGCTGGCCGGTGCCGGCAGAAAGCTTCTCCAACTGCGCCACCATGTTGCCGCTGGCGGCCGGGTCCAGCTTGGAGACCAGTGAATAAAGCTGCTCAGCTTGTTGGTGCATGCCGAGGCCGCGGAGGACGTCGACAAGCTGCAGGAGTGCCGGGGCCACGGCCTGCGCCTGCTTGAGCACCGGGATGAGCATGCCCGTGAGCTGGTTAACACCGCCGTCGATCTGACCCGCGCCATCCGCCAGGCGGCCGGTGCCGGCAAGGAGCTTGTCGGAGCCGTCGGCAAGCTGGGCGGCGCCATCATCGAGCTGCGCGGCGCCATCGCTGAGGCGTCCTACTCCGTCATTCAGGCGGTTCGTGCCGTCCAGCAGCTGGCCCGTGCCGTTGTTGAGATCGCCCGCGCCGGCGTCCAGCTTGGCGATTCCCTCGACCGCACGCCCGCCGCCTTCCTGCAATTTGCCCGCACCCTCATCGAGACGGCCGGCGCCCTCCGCCGCGGTGCCTAGGCCGTCGCTGAGTTTGTTGAGACCTTCGATGACCTGGTCGGCGTATTTCTTGGAAATCGCATTTTCCACGCTGGTCTGGACCTGCGGGATGAGGCTGGAGGAAATCACCGAGCCATTCGTGCCGTAATAATCATTGGTGGCGAAATGAATCTCCGGTTTGACTGGTTTATCGCTGATGATGGTGACGGCCTGCTCGGAAAAGTTCTCCGGGATGGTCACCACCATGAGGTACTTGCCCTTGAGCAACCCCTCGTCCCCATCGTCTTTGCTGACCTCGGCGAAGTTCAGGTACCCCGTCTCCAACAGGCCTTCGACGACCTGATCACCGTAATTGGTGTATTTGCCCTGCTTCTCGACGCCCGCATCCTCATTCACCACCGCCAGGTCAATGTTGCGCATGTACTTTGACGGGTCCCACATGGCCCACATCATGGTGCCGGCGACGATCAGCGGTGCAACGAGAAGAAAAACGATGAGCACGCGCGACACGGTACTCGTGGGGCGCCAATCCAGGACGCGGTGCCAGCCCATGGCTTCGCTGTCGCGGGTCGCAGCACTCCCCTCATTCGCCCGACCAGGCGAAGAACCATTCTTCCGGTCTTCTTCAGTCTCACGGCTCATTCCCGCCTCCTTATAGTGATAGCTCAGGTCCGCTTCTAACCCTCTGTCCAGGCATATTCGACGAAAGAGCGAGCATGAGCGAGACCGCTAGATCGTTTGTTTCACCAAACATACCACTGGAGGAGTTGACGACATAAACTTATTATCATTCGTGCCATTGCGCCCCGTCCAGTTTTTTCGCGTGGATTACGAGCTCGGGGCTGCGTTTGGCCGTGTGGGTGCTGGCCATTCCCGCGTGAGATCCAAGTTATGAGGCACATGAACAGGGCGTTTTCTCCTCCGGTTGCGAGGCATTAAGGCCTGTTTTAGTCTCTGTGCCCATGGGGGATATCGAAACCTACATCCGCCTTCGCAATTCGGGGATTGCGTTGGTGGAAGCAGCAACCAGCACACCCGAAGGCTTACGTGCGCTCGGCGCCTCGGCCGGTGATGCCGCGGAGCTGGCGTCGCTTCATGCCATTTATTTCGGCGATACCCGCTTCACCGGAAAGCAGCGCGCAGCGCGTCAGGCGGCCCAACGCCAGGGCCACGACCTGGCCACGTTGAACCTGATTGAGTCCTACACCGCCAAGTTGAAGAAACAGCTCGATGTCTGGAATTTGCGCGTCGCGCTGGCATCCACGCCTTCAGAACGGGTTGCTTCAGTGGCGGTGGAGCGCTTGAAGGAGCTCAGGCCCAAACGCGTGCCTTCACCAGGGGTGCGGCTGACCTACCGCAAGAATGGCCCGCACTCGCTCACGGTTACCGATACCGCTCTGAACATATCCACCATTCGCAGCACACTCGAGTCCATCAACCCCGCCGACCTCCTGGACGCCACCCACCAGGTTTTCTTCAAAGAAGGCGTGGGCTCGCGGCCGGCGGTGGGAACCAACGTCGTGATAACGCTCGACGAGCTCGACAAAGTCGTCCGCCATGACGGCGACGACATCGAACTCGAGCTCACCAACGGCGGGCGCATGAGTGGCGCAGAGTTTCTCACCTACAAGTTCGCCGAAACTGGCTACGCCACATTGGTCCACCCCACCATCGGGCCGGTGTGGTTGCACCGACTTTCGCGCTTTGCCAGCCTCGAGCAGCGCATCATGGCCAGCGCCGAACACCCCACCTGCGCTATCGAGGACTGCAATAAACCGGCGGACTACTGCCAAGTCCACCACATCATTCCCTGGCAGGCAGGCGGGGAGACCAACCCGCCCAACCTGACCATGCTGTGCGCCTACCACAACGGCATCAACGACGATGACCCCACCAGCCCGACCGGCAGAGGCTATGTCTTTCGTCTAAAAGGGCCCGTTGACTACATCCCGCCCTGGGGAACGCCGATTACCGGGCAGCCCGCCTACCAAGAAGCGGTCAAACGGCTCGCCGCCGACAAAACCCACGCCCGACCGCCGGATCCACCAAACGGTAGCCCACCGCCCGGATAGCTCGCACCCCAGCACCGTGCCGCCAAAGCAGCTCATCCCCAGCATGGTGCCTACTCCACGCGGAGGCCCCGCAAAACCGCGAGGCTTTCCGCGCCTTCGGCGATCCCTCAGCTAAGTCTCATCCCGCCGTCTGCACTGAACGATCTCGGATTCTCAGGAGACGGACTCTAAAGCCGCCGCTGGGGCGAGAACACACAAAGCTCCGACCGTTTGAACGGTTAGAAGCCGGCCTTCTTGAGAGCGTCGGCCATTGAGCCACCGCCGCCGCGGTCCACGCGGCCACGCCCACCGTCGCGGCGGGAGTTGCGCCGGTCGGAGCGGCCGCCGCGCCCCTCGGAACGCCCACCGTCGTTGCGGCGCTTAGGCGCGGGCTGGCCGGGTTCGTCGTCAAGCCGCAGCGACAAACCAATGCGCTGGCGCTCCACGTCTACCTCCATGACCTTCACCTTCACTACCTGGCCCGAGCGGACCACATCGTGCGGGTCGGAGACGAACTTGTGGCTCATCGCGGACACATGCACAAGCCCGTCTTGGTGCACGCCAACGTCGATGAACGCACCGAAGGCCGCAACGTTGGTCACGGTGCCCTCCAGAATCATGCCCGGTTTCAAGTCCGAGACCTTATCCACGCCCTCCTTGAACGTCGCGGTCTTAAACTCCGGGCGCGGGTCGCGGCCCGGCTTGTCCAGCTCCGCGATGATATCCGTCACCGTCGGCACACCGAAGGTGTCGTCGGCGAAGTCCGCCGGCGACAGCTTCGTCAACACCCGCGAATTGCCGATGAGCTCCGAGACCCCCAGACCAGTCTTCTCCGCGATGCGCGCCACCACCGGGTAGGCCTCCGGGTGCACGGCCGAGGCATCGAGCGGATCCTTACCGCCATTGATGCGCAGGAAGCCCGCCGCCTGCTCGAAAGCCTTCGGCCCCAAGCGCGGCACCTTCTTCAGCTCCTTGCGCGAGGCAAACGTGCCATTCTCATCGCGGTAGGCCACGATGTTGGCCGCAATCGTGGAGTTCACGCCAGCCACGCGCTCCAGCAGCGGAGCCGACGCCGTATTCAGGTCCACGCCGACGCCATTCACCGCGTCTTCCACCACGCCATCGAGCGTGCGCGCGAGTGCGACCTGGTTGACGTCATGTTGGTACTGCCCCACACCAATGGCCTTCGGGTCAATCTTCACCAGCTCCGCCAGCGGGTCCTGCAGGCGGCGCGCGATGGATACCGCACCACGCAGGGAGACGTCCATGTCGGGGAATTCATCGGCCGCCAGCTGCGAAGCCGAATACACCGACGCGCCCGCCTCCGACACCACGACCGGGCTCGGCCGCTTCCCACCCGCCTGCGCGATGAGGTCCGCGACTTCACCGGCAAGCTTCTCCGTCTCACGCGAAGCGGTGCCATTACCAATCGCCATGAGGTCCACCGAATGAGCCGCGCTTAACGACGCCAACTCCCTCACCGCCTCAGCCCACTTCTGCTGCGGCTGGTGCGGGTAGACGATGGTGGTGGCTAGGACCTTGCCCGTCGGGTCGACGACCGCACACTTGACGCCGTTGCGGTATCCCGGGTCCAAGCCCAGCGTCGCGCGCTGGCCCGCCGGGGCCGCCAGCAGAACATCGCGCAGGTTGGTCGCGAAAACCTTGAGCGCGCCTTCCTCCGCCTTCTCTTTGAGACGCATGCGCACGTCGAGGCCCGAGGAGATGGAGAGTTTGGTGCGCCAGCCCCAGTGGACGGCGTCGGCAAGCCAGCGGGAGGTGTCAACGTCTAGGTCGAAGCGATCTGCGATCATGCCCTCGTAGATGGCGTCATCGCCGGCATCGAGGTTGAGCTGCAGCACGCCTTCGTTCTCGCCGCGCAGCAGCGCCAAGATGCGGTGCGAGGGAAGCTTCTCGAAGGGTTCAGAGAACTCGAAGTAATCTTTGAACTTTGCGCCTTCGGCTTCCTTGCCTTCCACCACACCGGCGTTCATGGAACCGCTGGTGTACATGCGCTCGCGCACCTCGCCGACGAGATCCGCGTCCAGCGCAAAACGGTCCACCAAGATGGCGCGAGCACCATCGAGGGCCTTCTTCGTTTCCTCGAAACCTTCGGTGAGGTACTCCCCTGCCAGCTCGGCCGGGTCCGCCGAAGGGTTCTCGATAAGCTTATCGGTCAGCGGCTCCAAGCCTGCCTCACGCGCGATATCCGCCTTGGTTTTGCGGCGCTTCTTATACGGCAGGTACAGATCCTCTAGGCGCGCCTTGGTTTCGCAGCCCTGGATGAGCGCGCGCAGCTCATCGGTCAGCTTGCCCTGCTCCTCAATCGCGGCGAGCACCGTTTCCTTGCGCTCCTCCAGTTCCCGCAGGTAGGTCGAGCGTTCCTCGATGATACGCAGCTGCGAGTCATCCAGCCCGCCGGTGGCTTCCTTGCGGTATCGGGCGATGAACGGAACGGTGTTACCCTCCGCCATGAGCTTGAGGGCGGCTTCGACAAACTGCTCTTTGACGCCCAGCTCTCCAGCAATGGTGGCTGCGATATTCACAAAACCTCTTTATGGGTCGGGGACTTAAGACCTTCTCACCCTATACCCCGCCCTGCCACGCGCAGGAAGTGCCCAGGCCAAACTCGGTGTGACCAATCTCTGAGGTTCCGTACCAGAGAGTATGCGGCGGCAAGCACTCCGCGACGGCGGCGGTGACCTTGGTCAGCGGCAGGTCAGAGGTGCCGTTGACGATGACCCTCCACACGTGCTCACTCACCGGCGGCTGGCCGTGTTTATCCATGTACTCGTTGACCAAGATATTGTCGGGCTCGCAGGTAAAGGAGATGATCTCTGCGTTGATGTCGAGCGGTTCGACGCCTCCTTCGCGCAGGCGCTGCGGCATGGCCTTGAGGACCTTGTTCCATTCAGCCTCAGTCATAAGTATTGACAAGTCAGTGCTGACGTCCATCTCAATCCTCCTTTAAGGTTTCCAGGTAGGCGCGATCGGCCTCACTTAACTCCGCTGCATCGAGCAGCTCTGGGCGGCGCTGCCATGTTCGCGCCAGCGACTGCTCGCGGCGCCACCGGTCCACACGGGCGTGGTCACCGGAGGTCAGCACGTCCGGAACCTTGAGGCCGCGCCACTCGCGCGGCTTGGTGTAGCTGGGCCCCTCCAGCAGGCCATCGGAGAAGGAATCTTCTTCGTGCGAGCGTCGGTTCCCCAACACGCCGGGGATAAGGCGCACGACGGCCTCGGCGATGACGAGCACAGCTACCTCGCCGCCGATGAGCACGTAGTCGCCGATGGAGACCTCGCGTACGCGGTAACGGTGCTGCGCATCGTCGACGACGCGCTGGTCGATGCCCTCGTAGCGCCCGCACGCAAAGACAATGTGCTCCTCCGCAGACCACGCTTGCGCATCGGCTTGCGTAAAAGGCTCTCCCACAGGAGTCGGCACGATAAGCAACGGCTTATCCGAATTCTCGCTCTCGCCATAGGCGCGCGCCTCAACGCCATGGATATCGTCGTGGCGCGGCTTGCTCAGGTGCGGCAGAGCGCTCTGGAGGTCCTGGGTGGAGGCGGTGCCGGAGGAGACGTCGTCAAGCGCGGGCCCCCACACCTCAGGCTTCATCACCATGCCGGGACCACCGCCATAGGGGGAATCATCGACGGATTTATGCACGTCGGTGGCCCACTGGCGCAGGTCATGCACGCCCACCGCGAGCTTCCCCTGCTCGATGGCCTTGCCCAGCAATGCGTGGCGCAGCGGGTCGAGATACTCCGGAAAGATGGTGACAACGTCGATTCTCATAGGTCGAGCAGCCCTTCCGGTGGAGTAATCGTGCAGGTTCCTTCCTCCAGATCGACCTCCGGCACGATCTCCTCCACAAAGGGGACGAGCGCTTCTTTGCCATCGGTGAGCGTGACTTCCAGGAGGGACTGCGTGGGGCCGTGGGTCACGCCGGTCACCTCGCCCACCTCTATGCCATCGAGGAGGACGCGCAAGCCTTCCAACTCGTGGTCATAGAAGCCGTCATCCTCTGGGTCTTCGAGAGGCTCGGCGAAGAACTGGGTGCCACGCAGCGAGTCCGCGGCCGTGCGATCCGGGATTTCCTTAAAGGTGATGAGCAGGCGCCCCTTGTGGGCGCGCACCGCCGCGATGGTGAGTTCGTGTTCCTTCTTGCCTTGTGTGCCGTGGAGAACCTCGCCGACGGCGAATCGGGTCTCCGGGGAATCGGTGGTCACCTCGACGGAGACCTCGCCTTTAATGCCGTGGGATTTCACCACGCGACCAATGAGTAGTTCCATGCCTGCTAGCTTAACGGGCTACGCTGGGGCGGCATGACTGAGCTTCCCATCAATGATGCAACCACCTTTGGCGACGCCTCCCACAACAGTGCCGCCCTCACAACGCTGAATCTGCTCGATGAGGCCCCCGAGCCGAACCCCACACGCCCCAGACCAGCCGTTAAGAGGGTCCTCAGTGCCGACGGCGCAAACCTCATCCTCTTCTCCTTCCTGCCTGGACAAGACCTACCTGATCACAAGGCCGCGCACCCCATCACCGTCCAGGTGCTCCAGGGATCGGTGATTTTTAGTTGCGGGGAACAAGATGAGGTGCTCGCTCCCGGACGCATAGTGCACCTTCCGGCGTACGTGCCGCATGCGGTGACATGTAGCGAGGAACCTGCACTCATGCTGCTCACCATGTTGACACCGAACACTGGCGCGAATGTCTAGACTTTTAGTACGATTCTAAGATCGTGAGTAGTTCGAAGCCGTATCACCATGGAAATTTGCATGAAGAGATCCTCCGGGAGGCCATTAAGCTCGGCCGGGAGGGCGGACCGGAGGCTGTGACGATTCGCGCCGCAACGCGCGCGGTGGGCGTCTCCCCCACCGCCGCCTACCGTCACTTCAAGGACCAAGCTGCGCTTCTCGACGCCGTCGGGGCCGTCGCCACCTACGAACTCATCAACAAGCTCAGCGATACCTTCGAAACGACGGAGGGCACCATCATTGACAAGATGATGGCGGCCGGTTTCACCTACTTCCACCACGCCTTGGAAGAGCCGCACTTCTTTATGTGCATGATGGCCGCGAGCAGCTTTGATATTCCGGCCGGGCTCGTAGCCGCGGCTGAGGGGCCCGGCGAAGATCCACGCGTGCAGGCAATGTTCAATTTCTACGGCTACATGGAGCAGTACGCGCGATCCATCGGCCAGCAACCCAAGAGGCAGCACATGATGCAGAATTGCCTGGCCGGCTGGTCAACGGTGCACGGTTTCACAGTCTTGTGCCTCAGCGGCCATTTGGGATCGCTACCGGAGGAAAAGGTGGAAGCTATGGCGCAGTCAGTTATTGCCTCCGCTGTCCGCGGCTTGGACTTCGAAAACCCTCTGGAGGTCCGCCTCCCACGGCCGAAAAACTAGATAATCCCCGCGACCTACTGGTCAGCGGGGATATTACGTTTGGAGTGCAGAAATTACTCTGCGGACTCCTCAGCCTCAGCGGAGTCGGCCTCTTCAGCCTTAGCGGCCTCTTCCTCAGCCTTAGCAGCCTCAGCGGCAGCGGCTTCCTCAGCAGCCTTCTCGGCGGCAGCCTTAGCCTCAGCCTCTTCCTTGGCCTTGCGCTTCTTCTCGGTGATGGCCTCGATGGTCGGGCCGTTGTTGGCCTCAGCCAGAGCAGCGTTGAAGAGATCCAGCTTGGACGGCTTCGGCTCAGCAACCTTCAAGGTGCCCTCTGCGCCCGGCAGACCCTTGAACTTCTGCCAGTCACCGGTCACCTTGAGCAGTGCGAGAACCGGCTCGGTCGGCTGTGCGCCGACACCCAGCCAGTACTGAGCGCGCTCGGAATCGATCTGGATCAGGGACGGCTCCTGCTTCGGCTGGTAGATACCGATGTTCTCGATAGCCTTGCCGGAGCGGCGGGTGCGTGCATCAGCGACGATGACGCGGTACTCAGCGTTGCGGATCTTACCCATACGCTGCAGCTTGATCTTGACGGCCATGATTGGCTCCTTTTCTAGTCACCGGGCAGTTCAGACACGCGCCGCTTTCTGGCGCGCCGGTTCAACCCTTGGATTTATCCTGCGCGTGACGTGCCGGCCGTCCGTAGGCGGTACCGGCGTTACGCAGAGATGAAGTTTTACGTGTCCTCCACGCGGTGCGTGAACAACCTCAACAACTTTAGCGGAACCCACACGAGATAGGAAATTCCCTTTAGCTCTTGCATAGTTAGGCCTTACCCCGTGAAAGGGGTAGTCTGTAATGCGGTTATTTCGCCGCCACACAATCCTCCTTTTATGAATAAACAAGCACCCTCCACATTCCGCTACCGTTACGACCTTGACGGCCTCCGCGGCATCGCGATCGCCTTGGTTGTTCTGTACCACGTCTTCGTTGGTCGTGTCTCAGGTGGCGTCGATGTCTTCCTCCTGCTTTCCGGGTACTTCTTCTTGGGCTCGCAGCTGCGCTATGCTGCGCGGCCGAATGCCTCCCTGAACCCGTGGTGGCCTATCTGGCGCACGCTCCGCCGGCTTGTTCCTTCCCTCGTGCTCGTCATCGGCGTGAGCTATCTACTCGTCCGGCTTTTCGCTCCGAAGCTCATGAACACGGAGCTCACCAAGCAGATCACTGCGACGGTCTTCTACTACCAGAACTGGGAATTAGCGCGGCAGAACGCTGACTACGCCGCTGCCTCCGCAAGCACATCACCACTGCAACACATGTGGTCCATGGCGGTCCAGGGCCAGTTCTACCTGCTGGGCATCTTCTTCGCTCTCGGCCTGGCCGCTTTCATGCGCCTGCGCCCCAAGAACACGGGCCTGCGAGAACAGCGCTTCTCTTCCATTAATTCCATCGCTGGCCCGATTCTCCTCGTAGTTACCGTCGCTTCTTTTGCCTATGCATCCCGCGACGGGCTCTTTGGCACCCCGGAGAACTACTACTCCACATGGTCGCGCGCGTGGGAGCTGACTTTGGGCGCGGTGCTCGTCATCTATGGTTCGCACCTGCGCATGCCGCAACACTTGTCCAACCTCGCCACCGCCGTCGGTCTGGCCGCGCTCGCCTGCACCGGTCTGGTTATCTCCGATACCTTGGCATTCCCTGGGCCGCTGTCCCTGTTGCCGATCGGCGGCGCGGTGCTCATCATTATCGGTTCCGGCGGGTCTTTCTCGCGGGTGCTCACCACCCGGGTTTCTCGTTGGCTCGGTGATATCGCCTACCCGCTCTATCTGTGGCACTGGCCTCTGCTCATCATTTCCATCGCCGCCCTCGGCCTGGAAACCCCTCCGTGGTGGCTCGGTGCCATCATTATCGTGGTGTCGCTGGGCTTGGCGGACGTGACGCATCGTTTCGTCGAGAAGCCCCTGCGCCAACACCGCAAACGCCCGCTTGCCGACGACCTCCCCGTCCACCGCGGCCTCGCCGACCTCCGCACCCGCACCGGCGCTCTCCGCGGGGTCGGTGGCGTCGTCGTTGCTGCCTGCACCATTGCTCTCGTGGCCGTTCAGCCGCTGTGGCTGCGTAGCCTGCAGGAGGCCAACCGCGAAATCCTAGATCCGAGGCTCTACCCGGGAGCCACGACCTTCGTTGAGAACATCACGCCGCCTGAGAACGTAGAGATCAAGCCTGACCCGATTCTCGCGCGCGGCATCCAGCCGCCGGTCGCTGATAATTGGTGCTTCATTCCGGAGCAGGAACCAACGGACTACTTCATCGAGACGCAGAAAGACGGCGTGACGCCGTGCATCTTTGGTGACGTTGATTCCGACGTCGAGGTCTACTTGGTTGGTGGCTCGCATGCGGAGCAGTTCTCCTCGGCGCTGGATTACTTGGGCCGCGAGATGGGCTTTAAGCTCGTCCCGCTTACCCGCGTGGGTTGCCCCATCGAGTTGGGCGATGAACTGAGTGTGAAGCCCTCTTGCGCCGAATGGAGCAAGGAAGTGGTCAAGCGCATCATCGACGCGGACCCAGCGTTGGTTGTGTCCAATTCCACGCGGCCAGGACAGCCGTTCGGCCACGGCCCCGATGCTGTCCCACCAGGCTACATAGCCTTCTGGGACGAGCTGGCCAAGCACGATATCCCCTTTGTAGGCTTCCGCGACAACCCGTGGGGCTTCGATGAACACGGCAATGGCCGCCAGTTTGATGAGTGCTACGTGGCCACCAAGGATTCCCTCGGGTGTGGCATGCGTTTCGAGGAGGTCTACGCGCCCTATGACCCCGGCGCTGAAGTCCTCTCGCAGTACGACAACATGCTCGCCGTGGACACCTCGAAGTGGTTCTGCAACGCCGACGGCGATTGCCCGGTCATCATCGGCAATATTATGGTCTATCGCGATATGCACCACTTCACCAAGGCCTTCGCCGACTCTGCCATCCCGCTCATCCGTGAAGCAATCGCGCCTATCCTCAACGGCGAGCAGGTCAAACAGCAGCCCCCGCAGATTCCCGCCGATAGCCCCGTGATCCCCCAGTCCGCTGAGACGCCTCCGGCCACACCCGCGGAGCCCATCCCCTTTCCGGCCTACCCCACAGGAGAAGCCATCTAGTACGCAGAAGGGCCGGCGCTACAAAGCGCCGGCCCTTGTCTCACCGAAGAAGGCTATGTTCTTCTTCGGTTATTTCTTCTTGCCCTGCCCAAAGTCCAGGTTGCTGAGGTCGATATTTTCCATGCCCTTCGGCATCTTTATATCGCCTAGTCCGGGCATGCCGCCGCCCATTTGCTCCTGCATCTTTTGCAGCTCCTGCATCGACGGCATGCCACCCGGCATACCGCCGCCACCACGACGCTTCGGCGGCTTGCGCTTGCCGTTCTTGCCCTTGCGGCCCTTCGGCTTCTTCTTGGTAGCGGAACGCCCACCGCCCATGCCCGGCATACCAAAACGGCCGGCCATCTGCGACATCATCTTCTTGGCTTCGGTGAAGCGCTCGATGAGCTGGTTGACGTCAGACACGCTCACGCCAGAACCGAGGGCAATGCGCTTACGACGTGAAGCGTTGAGAATCTTCGGGTTTTCCCGCTCCTCCGGCGTCATACCGCGGATAATGGCCTGGATGCGGTCAAGCTGCTTTTCGTCGACCATGTCGGCGATCTGGTTCATCTTGTTGCCGCCGGGCATCATCTTGAGCAGGTTGCCCATCGGCCCCAGGTTGCGCACCATGAGCATCATGTCCAAGAAGTCATTGAGCGTCATCTCGCCGGAGCCCATCTTCTTGGCGGCTTCCTCCGCCTTAGACTGATCCAGCTTGGATTCCGCCTGCTCAATAAGTGTCAGCAGGTCACCCATGCCCAGAATGCGCGAGGACATGCGCTCCGGGTGGAAGACGTCGAAGTCCTCGAGCTTCTCACCTGTGGAGGCGAACATGATGGGCTTACCCGTGACCTCACGGATGGACAGGGCTGCACCACCGCGGGCATCACCATCCAGCTTGGTCAGGACGACACCGGTAAAGTCCACGCCATCGCGGAAAGCTTCAGCGGTCTGCACGGCGTCTTGGCCGATCATGGAGTCAATGACGAAGAGCACTTCGTCCGGGTTGACGGCATCGCGGATGTTGCGCGCCTGCGTCATCAGGGTCTCATCGATGCCGAGGCGACCAGCGGTATCGATGATGACGATGTCGTGCTGCGTACGCTTAGCCTCTTCGATGCCGCGCTTGGCGACGTCCACCGGATCCCCGTGCGAGGTACCCATCTCATGTTCGTGGGAGTCCAGGGAGGTGCCAGGATCCGGCGCGTAGACGTCGACCCCGGCGCGCTCGCCGACGATTTGGAGCTGCTGCACCGCGCCCGGGCGCTGGAGGTCACAGGCCACCAGCATCGGGGTATGTCCCTTGGAGGCAAGGTGCTTGGAAAGCTTGCCCGCCAAGGTGGTCTTACCAGCGCCCTGGAGGCCGGCGAGCATGATGACCGTCGGTGGATTCTTGGCCAGGTTGAGGCGGCGGGTTTCGCCGCCGAGAATCTCGATGAGCTCCTCGTTGACGATTTTGACTACCTGCTGCGCCGGGTTGAGGGCCTCGGAGACCTCGGCACCGGCCGCACGCTCCTTGATGCGCTTGATAAAGCCGCGTACGACGTTGAGCGAGACGTCCGCCTCCAACAACGCAAGGCGGATTTCGCGCGCTGTGGCGTTGATGTCCGCCTCGGTCAGCTTGCCCTTGCCGCGCAGGCCGGACAGGGCTGATTGCAAGCGGTCAGACAAAGACTCAAACACGGTGCAGTGCTCCCTCAACTATCGTGGATAAATTTATAACTTCCCCAGCTTAGCCGTTGACCAGTGCTTGGGTCACATTCCGGACGAGGGCGGCGCGGGGGACGTCGCCAAGCGGCACGGCGTGGAGCACCATCGTGGCGCCGGGCGCGGCGGTGGATACCCACTCGCACTCGGGAAGCAGCGCCAGCACGTGGCCGAGCGTACCCGGGTAGTCATCGATCCGAACTTCGAAGACTCCCCTGCTCCACATCGCGGTCGCGGGGCCCGGCACAAATTCGGGCAGCACGGTATAGGTGCCGGATTTATAGGACTGAACGAGGCGCTCCTCCACCGTGGCGAGATCGATAGCACCGTGCAGAGCGCGGATGTCGAACTCGCCGGCATAGCCCTCCTCGGTGCGCACGAGGCGCGAGCAAAGAATGTTCCAGCCCAGCGCGGCAATCAGGGCCAGGGGGCGCACTGCCTCCCGCTGGTAGCTGCCGCGCCACAGGACGGTAAAGCTGTCATCCTCCGGGTTGTGGCGCAGGCCGATGTCGCGGTCGGCGGCAACCAGAGGACGAACTGGGCGCAGTGCCTCCAACTGCGCAAAAGCATGCCCGCTGACCGCTTCAATGCCCTGCTCTAGCCTGCGGTTCCACACACCGGGTCCGGTGGATTCGGCATCGGCGCGGGCGAGCACGACGAGGAGAGCCAAGGTGAGGTAGTCATAGCGCACGGCTTCGAGGAGCTCGTCACGGGCTTCATCGGATGAAGGATCGGTGCGGGAGACGATGCGCGCCAGCGTGGTGTGCTCAGCGACCACGGTTTGGACGCGGGAGCGGTCCGCCAGGTCGAGTCCCAACTTGGCCGCGGCACGCGCCACCATCTCCGCCCCCACCAGCTCGTGCGGGCGACCATATCCTTTCCCGATATCGTGGTAGAGCCCCACCAAGAGCAGCAGATCGGGCCTCGCTACGGAGGTGCGTGCTTCTGCACAGCGCGCGACGGTAAGGATGGAGTGGTAGTCCACGGTGTGAGCGTGCGTGCGCTCGCGCGGCAACAACCCCCGGATGTGCTCCCACTCTGGGACGAGCCGCTCCCACAAGCCGTGAGCGTCCATCTCCTGGATGAGGCGCGGAGTGTTGAGCGGTGAAGACAACAGGCTAAAGAAGGCATCCGTCGCGGCGGCGGGCCAGCGTTCGGGCAGTTCCGGCAACTCGCGCAGTTGCTCCCAGACATGGGAGGGCACGGTTCTACCCGAGCGCGCTGCAGCGGCAGCCACGCGCAGGAGCAGCCACGGCTCGTCGAGATCGGCGGTGCGAGCGAGGCGGATCTCGCCCCCGGCATCGACCACCCCGATATCGAGGGGCTTACGTGTGCGGTTGTGGCTGCGTTTGGATACGACTCCCCGGGCAGTCGCCAATGCCCTCTCCACGGCTTTATCTACCGCGGTAGCCGCGGTGACCACGGCCGCGGACAAGTCATAACGGTCAGCGAAACCAAGCTCGTGGGCGATCTCCGCAGCGAACTCAGGATCGAGGACGTCGCGGTGCCGGTGGGCGGTGACGTGGAGGAGCGTGCGGACGTCGAGAAGCAAGGCCTGCTCCTCCTCGAGTGCTGGGGCGTCGGCGAGGTTTCCCAGGGCGAGGGCCCGCAGGAATTGGATGTCGCGCAGGCCGCCCCGCCCATTCTTGATATCCGGGTGGGTCATCGTGGCCAGGGTGCCAGAAAGGCGCCAGCGAGTAATGGCGAGGTCGACGAAAGCGTCGAAGTTGCTCTGCAACAGGCGGCGCCACGAGGCATAGACCTGGGCGCGGGTGGAGTCCACGAGCTGCTTGTCGCCGGCGACGAAAGCCAGATCCAGCTGCGCGAAGCCGGCGGCGGGATCAGATCCGGCGATGGCGCCGAACTCGCGCGGGGTGCGCACGGCGTAGTCAAGCCGGTATTTGGCGTCCCAGATGGGGTACCAGATTTCGGAGACGACGTCCTCGGGAAGCTCGGTGTCATCCGGGTGGAGGAGAATCAAGTCGAGATCCGAAAAAGGGGTCATCGCCCGCCGGGCGAAAGAACCCGTGGCGGCAAGCGCACAGCCGGGCGGAAGCTGCAGAGACTGCGTCAGCTCTATCGCCGAGGCATAGGCATCCTCACGCAGTTGGGCGGCCGTAGACACCTTTTAGAGAGCGGCCTCGCCGCGTTCACCGGTGCGTACGCGGATGACGTCCTCGACGTGCGTGATCCAAATCTTGCCGTCACCGATCTTTCCGGTATAGGCGGCGTCAACGATGGCAGAAAGGATATCCTCCACCTGCTCGTCGGAAGTGACTACCTCCAGCTTGACCTTGGGCACGAAGTCGGTGGCATACTCGGCGCCACGGTAGACCTCGCTGTGGCCACGCTGCTGGCCGAAACCCTGGGTCTCGGTCACGGTCAGGCCGTGCACGTCGTGCTGCTCCAAGGCCTCACGGATGTCCGGCAGCGTGAACGGTTTGACGATGGCAGTGATGAGCTTCATCTGTTACTCCTTAGCTCCGGCGGTGTCGACCCGCGGCTGGACGGTAGGTGCAGGGTTAATCCTAGCGTCGTGGGTGTGGCGACGGTGAGACGCCACGGACTCACGGAAGTCATAGGCGGACTCGCGGTGCTCGCTCAGGTCGATGCCTTGGTCTTCATCATCGGCCCTCCACCCCAGGGTGGCGCGGATGAGGAGCGCCACAACCAGCGTAACGGCAGCGGAGAACAGCATGGCGACGAGCGCGATGACCGCCTGGACGACGAGCAGCTTGAAGCCTTCCGAGAGGTAACCGGTGAGGATGCCGTTATCCGTGGCGAAGAAGGCCAACCCGATGGTTCCCCACAGGCCAGCGCACAGGTGCACGCCGACGACGTCCAGGGAGTCATCGAAGCCCCAGCGGTACTTCAGACTGATACACAGGCAGGCGATAATGCCGCCGAGGAACCCGAGGGCGATGGAACCGAGCGGGCTGAGTGCTCCTGCGGCCGGGGTGATGGCGACAAGACCTGCAATCGCGCCGGATGCAGCGCCGAGAGAAGTCGCGGCGTGGTCCCGGATTCTTTCCACGAGCATCCAGCCGAGCATCGCTGCGGCCGCTGCAACAGTGGTGTTGAGCCATGCCAGGCCAGCAAGACCGTCCGCAGCGAAAGCGGAACCGCCGTTAAAGCCGAACCAGCCGAACCACAGAAGCGCAGCGCCCAGCATCACCATCGGAAGGTTGTGGGGCCTATCGATGTGCTTCGGGAAGCCCGCGCGCGGGCCCACGACGATAGCCAGAACCAGGGCAGCCGCGCCGGCGGAAATGTGCACGACGGTGCCGCCCGCGAAGTCGATGGGAGCAATGAGAGCCTCACCGTTTGATACACCGAAGAGCCACGCTGCGAGGGAACGCGGGGCATGGGAGAGCACTCCCCCGCCCCACACCATGTGAGCGAGCGGAAAGTAGGCGAAGGTGATCCACACGCCCGCAAAGGTGAGCCACGCGGAGAACTTCACGCGGCCGGCGAGGGCTCCGGAGATGATGGCTGTCGAAATAATGGCGAAGGTTGTTTGAAAACCGATGTCGATGATGTTGGGGTAACCAGCACTGCCGGCAAGGTACTCGGCGGAGGGCCCGGTGATTTGGCCGCGTAGCCCCCAGGCTTCAAACGGGTTGCCCACGATACCGGCCAGCGAGCTTTCCGCATAGGACATGGACCACCCCCACAGAACGTAGAGCACGGGGACGAGCGCTAGTGCGCCGAAGGACATCATCATCATGTTGAGGACGTGACGGTTGCCCGCCATTCCGCCGTAGAACAACGCCAATCCGGGGGTCATGAGCAGCACCAAGGATGCGCTGATGAGCATCCATGCTGCGTCGCCGGAAGAAAATGCTTCAGGAGTCATACGTCAACTAACCTCGTTTCTATAGCTTGATAGGTAACGGGACTTAATATACCTATCGCACTATAGAATTAGGAAGGAAAGTGAGCTGCAGATCACACTTAAGATCGAAAAAGCGGCGAGGGAAGCACTCTCCTCGCCGCTTGTCCCAGCACGCGCCCTAGAGCTCGTCCTCGGAAGCCTTTACCGTTTGCTCACGCTCGCGCATACGCTTGGCATACTTCACGTCGGTGACGGTCACGCCGTAGATGGAACGGCCCATGTAGAAGGAGCCCACCGACGCGATGATCCACACGCCGAAACACGCGATCATGACCTTGATCAGCGACCACAGGGAAAACCCGTTCTCAGCAAAATCCACGACCAACTTCGCCACAAGCAGCAGCGGAACGGCCAAACCGACCGTCGGCCCCAGCAGGTTGACGCGGGTCAGGGCATCGGGCGCACGCCACAAGGCGATGGCGGTCCCAATGACCAAGACCGTGGCTACGACCAACAGAATCGAGGCGATAATCTCCGCGATAGTCATGGTCTTACCTCCTACCCTTCGAGATGATGCGGGCCATCGACAACGTCGGCAGCACGCCGGCCGCAATAGCCGCGAGCATGGCGATGTCGTAGACGATGGACGCGTGATTAGTCATGGCCCACGCAATGTACATGCACAACATGCCGTAGAAGACCATGTCACTCATCACGGTACGGGTGAGCTCGTCGCGGGAGCGCAGTGCCAACACTAGGGCCGCGCACACCGATGCGCCGATGAGGAAAATACTGACAAAAACTACCCATTGAAAGGCGCTCATCGAGGAAAAATCAATCATTTCTTATCATCCTTTCGGGCATCCTTGTTCTGTGCAACCTGGCGCAAGGGCCACACGGAGTACTTCTCCACATCGTGCGCGGCCAGCGGGGTATCGTCGGTCTTTGCAATGTCGGGTGCACGCATATGGCGGCCCAGCGTATCCAGCGGGTACTCGTAGAACGTGGAGGCGAGCTCCTTGGTGGGGCCCTGACCAGGAACGCCATAGTCAATGCCCTTCACTCGCGGGGCGAGGCGTTCCTCCATGTCCGCGAGATCCTCCATGATGCTGGCTGGGTCATCCCCCATGACCGCCTGAACCAGCACGATGCGCGGCAGGCCTTCTGCCACCGGCTCGCGCAAACCCAAGGACAGAGTCCCCGGGGTTGCCGTAATGGACGAGGTGAACCAGAAGATCTCCCACGCGCTGGTCACGCGCAGGGGGTACCGCACCACTACCGGGCGGTAGTTATTCTGCGGCTTGAAGGATTCCGCGGCGAGCGAGAAACCCGCAACGAAGATTTCCTTGATCAGCCACAGCGCGTAGCCAACAGCATGCAACGCAGTCTTCATTTAACGGCCCTCCTGAAGGGAGTCGATATCGGGTAGGGCTACGGGGTCGTCGCCAAGCACAGCGTGTGCGTAGGCCTCCGTATCCAACAAGTCTGCAGAAGCTTCCATGGTGATGCTAATGACCGGCCCGGAGAGGATAAACATGGTCAGCGAGCCCAAGATGAGCGCGGCCGAGGGCGCCATCAGCTTCTTGCGGATCACCAGCTCATCGGGCACCTTCTCCTTGGGCAAATCCTTGCCCCAGAAGACGCGACGCCACACCCGCAGCATGGCCAGGAACGCGGCGAAGGAGGCGATGATAATCACCGCGATGACGGTCCATGCCCATCCCCCGCCGGTGCGGGCGACTTCCGCGACGATGAGAACCTTGCCCCACATGCCGGAAAAGGGCGGGAAGCCCACAACAGAGAAGGCACCGGCGGCGAAGATCCACGCGATGATGGGATCGCGGCGCGCCAAGCCAGAAAGCTTATTGAGCCCGCCCGTGCCGTAGGTCTCCTCAATGGCACCGGAGGCCAAGATGAGGGAGCCCACCGTGAGCATGTGGTGGATGGTGTACAGGATTCCGGCGGCCAGTGCGCGTTGTGCATCGTGGGTGGTAAAGGCCATCATCACCAGGATGAAGGGCATACCGTTGAGCATCTGGTAGCCCAGCACGCGGCGGATGGAGTTCTCGGCCAAACCGCCGAAGGAGCCCACCACCATGGAGATGATCATGATGACGATGATGAGTGTTCCCCAGCGCTGGTCCATATCGAACAGCTGCACCCACAGGCGGTAGAGCATGTACACCGCGACCTTGGTGTGCAGGCCCGAGAAGAGGCCCATGACCGCAGCCGATGTTCCCGGGTAGGTCCGTGGCAGCCAGGACTGCACGGGGAACACGCCGGCCTTCGCAGCGATGGCGATAACGATGATGCCCGAGGCCACCGTCACCGGACCATTGCCGGCGGCAGCGCCCGTGAGCGCCGCCAGGTTGACCACGCCGGTCACCGAGTAGATATAGCCCACGCCGACCACCAAAAGCGTGGAGGCGAACAAGTTCACCAGCACGAAGGCGCGGCCGGCAGCCAAGCGCGACCAGGTACCGGACATCGTGATGAGGCCATAGGACGGCAGCAGCATGACCTCGATGAACACGAAGAAGTTAAAGAGGTCAGCGGTCAGCAGGGCGCCGCACACACCAGTGATAAGGATTAGTGTCAGCGACGGGTAGTAGCGAGACTTGGTCTCACCGCCCACGATGGCAAACCAGTTGGCACCGAAGGCCACGATCATCGTCGTAATGAGCATGAGTGCCGAGAAGGTATCGGCGGCGAAGGCAATACCCGCGTTGCCCAGGTAGTTACCCACGCTGTGCGCCACCACCCCGTTGCTCATGGTGTAGAGCAACAGCGCAAAGGAGGCGAAAATACCCACGCCCGGAACGATGAGCATGATGGCATCGCGCACGCGGCTCCATGGCGCGAGGAGCGCCAGCGCCGCCGATACGAGGGGAACCGCTGGGAAGAGCGGGAGGAGGGCGCTTACGGTGTCATACATCTAGTTGTCCTCCTCTTGTTCGAGTTCTTTCAAACGATCCATCTTGTTAGCCGAGCGCTCCAGAATCTCCCGGTTCTGGGTGTCGCGTCCCAGCGTGGAGAAAGCGTGGTCAATGGTGTTGTCATCCACCGGCTCAACAACGTCCGTGTCGTCGTTCGCGCCCATCGCCGCCATGGTCAGCAGGATGGTCGAGGTAGCCATGGAAATCACCACGGCGGTCAGCACAAAGGCCTGCGGCAGCGGGTCCGCCATCTGGTCCATGCCCACCTGCGAGGGAAAGGACTCCCCGCGGTAGGAGTACACGCCGGTAGCCAGAAGCATAAGGTTGGCACCGTGGCCGAAGGCCATCATGCCCAGCACGATGTGCACGAGGCCGCGCTGCTGGATGAGGTAGACGGCGCTACCGATGAGCAAAGCAATGGTCAGTGCGAGGATCATGAGTTCTTCTCCTCTTGAGCCGAGATTCGGTGGGACGAGGACGCACGGTGGCGTGCCTCGGAGTCATTGAGCAACGCCGTTGGGTCCGAAGACGGGTTGATGGACTCGGGATACGGGTCGTCGACATCCTCCATGACCACGCGCGGGGTATTCGGCAGCGCGGAATCATCGTCATGAACCCACGGCAAGTAGTCCCGCTCGGTGCCCGGGCGCAGGTAGCCGCCCAAGGCGTTGATGGCCATGGTGAGCATGCCCAACACCGCGAGGTAAATGCCGAGGTCGAAGATGAGCGACGTCGTCCAGTGCTGCCCCAGGGCGTGGCCGTGGATGGCTGTGAGGAAACCGCCGGAGCTATGCGACGTCGGGATGTAGCCGATGAAGCCTGCCACCAGTGCCACGATGATGCCCACGCCGGTGAGGTGAATCGGAGTCATGCGCCCGAAGACAATCTCATCGGTACCGCGGGACAGGTAGGTCAGGCCGATGGCCGCACCCATGATGAGCGCCGCCGGGAAGCCGCCGCCGGAAGCCTGGTGGCCGCGGTAGAAGACAATGAAGGACATGACCACCAGGATTGGGATGGCCACGGCAATGCCCTTGCGCAGCGGCACCGAGTTGAGCTGCGACTGGCCGAACGGCGCCGGACGCGTACCGGAGGTGAACGGGAAGCGCGGCAGCGTCGAGGTGACCGCAGCGATAACCACGGCGGCCATGCCCAGCACCGACAGCTCACCCAGGGTATCGAGTGCACGGAACTCCACGATGATGGTGGCCACCACGTTGTCGCCACCAGTAATATCCGGAGCGTTGTTGAGGTACCACATGGCCAGGTCCGAGCGCTCGTGACGCCCCATCAGCGCCCACACGCCCAGGAATGCGGTGAGCCCAGCGAGCACGGCCACCACGATGGAACCCACCTTGCGGTTGTTGTTTTGTACTGGGTGGAATTTCTCCGGCAGATAGCGCAGGACCATCATCATGACGATGACGGACAGCGCCTCCACCGTGAACTGCGTCAGGGCCACGTCGGGTGCGCCGAGCAAGAACATCTGCAAGGTCACGCCGGTTCCCGCGGTACCAATCATGACCGCACCGGTGAGGCGGTTGCGTGTACGCACCAGACCAAACATGGACAGCGCCACGATGCCCAGCGGCAACAGGTCCCACGGATTATCAAGGCCATCCACGCGCGGGTTGAGAGCCACACCGTCGACACCCGTGGACACCAGAGTGGAGCCCGCCAGGATGATGACTAGGAGAATGATCGGCAGGATCAGCTTCGACGGGTTGTGGGTATCGGACATGCGGCCAACGAAACGGCCGAAGGCCGCGCACACATCCTGAATCCACTTCAGGATTTGGTTACCGGTGCGCGGTAGGAGCTGGCGCTCCTCCATCGCGGTCCACAGCGGCCCGCGGAAGAACAACGCGATGATGCCAGCGATCAGCACCACCACAGAAATAAGCAGCGGGACGTTCAGCCCGTGCCACAGCGCGAGGTGGGAATGGCCCTCCATACCGATGGCCGCCACGATGTTATCGAGCGGCTTATCGAGCGCTCCCATGACGAAAATGATCGGCACCGACATCACACCCGGCAGAGCCGCGGGCAGCCACAACCGCACCGGTGCCTCATGGACATGCGACATGTTGCGCGGGCCATCGAAAAAGGCGCCGAAGATGATCTTGGCGGAGTAAGTAAACGTGAAGAACGCACCCACGCCGGCGACGATGAGCAGCAGCGCCTGGCCGGTAGAACCAATTGGTGCCTCCTCGAAGGCGGTGAGCATTCCTTCCTTCGACACGAATCCGAACAGCGGCGGGACCGCCGCCATCGAGGCAGCACCGATAAGCATGGAGCCGAAGGTCCACGGCATCTTGTTCCACAGCACGCCGAGGCGGCGGATATCGCGGGAACCGGCCTCGTGGTCGATGACACCAATGAGCATGAAGATGGAGGACTTAAACAGCGCGTGCGCCAGCGTGTGCACGAGCGCCGCCGCGATGGCGAAAGGCGTGCCCACACCAATCGTGGCCACGATCCATCCCAGGTGGGACACGGTGGAGTACGCGGTCAGCTTCTTCAGGTCCGTCTTCTGCACCGCGAAGACCGCCGACATCACGGCGGTACCCATACCGGCGATGATGAGCAGCCAGTTCCACACGGCAACGTCGTGGAAGATAGTGGAGAAGCGAATCAAGAGGTAGACACCGGCCTTGACCACTGCTGCCGCGTGCAGGAAGGCCGAGACCGGCGTCGCGGCCGCCATGGCTTCCGGCAGCCAGAAGTGGAAGGGGAACTGTGCAGACTTGGTAAATGCCGATACCGCAATGAGCACGGCAACCCCGGCGGTCAGGCCTGGGCGCTCCGCCCACACGTCGGAGGCCAAGATGCCCTCAAGGTTCGTCGTCCCCGCTGCGGTTGCAGCAATCGCCACGCCCGATAGCAGAGTGAGGCCGCCAACGAAGGTAAGGATCAACGTGCGCTGCGAACCCGCCTCACCTGACTTACCGCTGCGCGCAATGAGCATGAACGACGCCAGCGATACCAGCTCCCAGGCAAGGAAGAGCACCACGACGTCGTTAGCGAGCACGAGCAGGAGAATCGACAGCGTAAACGCGGTCATCAGGACATAAAAACTGACGTTTCCTTTTCCTTTAGGCAAGTAAGCCGCAGAATAAGTAAACACCACCGCACCGATGACGAGAGCCAGCATGGCGAAGAAGATGCCGAGTGCATCGCCGCGGAAGGCGAGGTTGACATCAACGCCGGGCGCGATCACATCGCGCACCCACGTCACGGAATAGGTCAGTTCTTCGCCACGGGCAAGCGCCGGAAATTCTTTAGCCAACAGTGCCGCGGCGACAATAAAAATGCCGGCTAGCGGGTAGCCGGCTGCGCGATCAGCAACCTTGACGGCTACTGGTGCAAGCGCCACTGCGACAGCTGCGAGGAGGACAACATACAGGAGTGTCACGGAAGAGTAGCCTCACGAACCGTTGTTAGGGCTGTTTAATCAGCCTCACATAGACAGGACTTTCCCAGAGTATCATTGTGACCTCCCCCAAAGCACATCTTTAATGGGATGAAGACGACGAAAGCGCCCCACAAAGGAGGCGCTGCGTCTCGAAAGAACTTAGGCATAGCCCAGGGATCTATAAGGACTTACTTCTCCCCCAGCAAGGCATCAACAAATCCTTCAACCTCAAACGGCGCGAGGTCATCTGCACCCTCGCCGAGGCCCACGAGCTTGACCGGCACGCCCAGTTCCTCCTGCACCTGGAAGACGATGCCGCCCTTGGCGGTGCCATCCAGCTTCGTGAGGACAACGCCGGTGATATCAACAACATCACGGAAGATACGGGCCTGGGTCAGGCCGTTCTGCCCCACCGTCGCATCCAGTACAAGCAGGACCTCATCAACCTCGGTCTTCTTCTCCACCACGCGCTTGACCTTGCCCAGCTGGTCCATGAGGTCCACGGAGGTGTGCAGACGGCCAGCGGTGTCAACGAGAACAACGTCGACGCCCTGGTCAACGCCAGCGGCCACGGCATCAAAGGCCACGGAGGCCGGGTCCGCGCCTTCCTTGCCGTGGACAGTCGTAGCGCCCACGCGACGGCCCCAGGTCTCCAGCTGGTCCGCAGCCGCTGCACGGAAAGTATCCGCCGCGCCGAGCAAGACGTTGTGCCCCATGGACACGAGCACGCGGGCCAGCTTGCCGGTCGTGGTGGTCTTGCCGGTGCCGTTGACGCCGACGACCATAATGACGGCCGGCTTGCCTTCATTCGGCATGGCCTTGATGGAGCGATCCATCTCTGGGTGGCCCACCTCGATGAGGGCCTCGCGCAGCATGGCGCGGGCTTCGGACTCAGAACTGACTCCGCGCTCTGCAATCTTGTCACGCAGGGAGTCGGTAACTTGCATGGTGGACTTCGTACCCAGATCCGCCATGATGAGGGTGTCTTCGATTTCCTCCCAGGCATCATCATCAAGGTCACCAGCAGAAAGAATGCCCATGAGGCCTTGGCCAATGGCGTTCTGCGAGCGCGACAGACGCCCGCGCAGCTTGCCCAAGCGGCCGGCAGCCGGCGCAATGTCCTCCTGCGGCTGGGCTGCCGGGGCCTCGACAACCTCGGCGTCGTCGGATACTTCGAGCTCCTCCGGCTCAGCCTCGAGTGCCGCGCTTGCCGACGCCGCCTGCGCCCCCGCTGCCGCGGCGGCCTCCTCTGCTTCGGCTTCCTCAGACTCGGCCGGTGCTTCTGGCTCAGGCAGTGCTTCTACCTCTTCTTCGGCCTCAGACTGGGCGGAAGGCTCCTCCTCGGCCGGAGCCTCAGGTACCTCCGGTTCCTCCTCTACCTTCGGAGTCTCAACTACCGGCTCCGGTTCAGCAATCTCCGGTTCGGCAATCTCTTGTTCGGTGGCCGGGACATCCTCTTCCGTGTCTTCGTCATCCTTGTCAACAGCAGCGGCGCCGGATACGGCAGCACCAGCGGCGGCAGCGCCCGCAGCTCCTGCAGCGGCTACACCAGCGGAAGAATCCTTATCCTCTTCTTCCTTTGCCGGTTCGTTCTGCGCAGCCGGTTCCGGCTCGCTCACCGGCTTCGCGTCTCCGACGGGTTCCGGCTTAGGCTCTGCCTGAGGCTTCGGTTCCGCCGCAGGTTTCGCTGCCTTCGGGGTCTCCTCTTCACCCTTGAGCTGAGCATTCGCCAGATCAGTGGCATCACGCTGCTCCGCCTGCGGCTCAGGCTTGGGCTTGGGCTCAGCCGGGGCCTGCGCGGGCTGCTCGGCAACTGGCGGCTGTGGCGCCGGCTGCTCGGGCTTCGAGGCGGTGACAGGCTCCTTAACTGCACCGCCGCCAGCCGGGGCAAAATTAAAACCAGACTTGGCTTGGTAGTTGCCGGACTTCTGCTGCTGGGTCAGCTCCTTCGGCTCCTCCACGGGCTTTTCAAAGGAGACCTTCTTTGATTCGCCGCGCTTCTTGCCTAGGACAACGAACAAGACCACGAGCAGAATCAGGACGATGACTGCTATCGCAATCCACATAAAAGTAGTATTCATGCCTTCCATAGTGCCAGGGTTGTCCACGTACGGCACGACAAGGAGGGTGAAAAGTGCTGGGCGCAAGCCCCGCCCTAGCGCGGGGCATCCACGCCGAGACGCGTGGCATCCTCCGCCGCCTGTGCTGTGCCCGGCGCCTCACCGGCGCGAGACATGCGCTGCGAAATCACGCGCGTCACGCCATCGCCGCGCATCGTGACGCCATACAGCACGTTGGCCACGTCCATCGTCGGCTTCTGGTGGGTGATGACGATGAGCTGGGAATCCTTACGCAGCTCCTCGAAAAGGGCGATGAGACGGCGCAGGTTGACGTCGTCAAGCGCGGCTTCCACCTCGTCCATGACGTAGAACGGTGAGGGGCGCGCGCGGAAAATCGCCACGAGCATAGCCAGGGCTGTCAAGGACTTCTCGCCACCAGACAACAGCGACAAGCGCTTCACCTTCTTACCCGGCGGGCGGGCCTCCACCTCGATGCCGGTGGCCAGCATGTCATCCGGCTCCGTGAGGATGAGGCGACCCTCGCCTCCGGGGAACAGCGTCTGGAAGACCTTGGGAAACTCCGCTTCCACGTCGTGCCAGGCATCCGTGAACAGCTGCAGGATCTGCGCGTCGACGTCTTCAATAACGCCTGCCAAGTCCTTGCGCGCCTGGATCACATCATCCAGCTGCGTGGAGAGGAAGCTATAGCGCTCCTCCAGTGCCTTGTACTCCTCCAAGGCCAGCGGGTTGACCTTACCCAAGGAATTGAGGTCCTTCTCGGCTTGCTTCAACCGCTTAGTTTCGGCGGAACGATCGAAATCCTCCCCCGGGGTGTAGTCCTTGAGCAGGTCGGGAATCGCAATGCCGAGCTGCTCCACGATTTTTTCCTCGGCCTCATCCACGCGCACCTGCGCTTGGCTGCGGGCGATCTCGGAGTTATGCGCGGAGTCGGTCAGGCGATCCAGCTGCTGGCGGGTCGAGGAGACCGCTTGCTTCGCCGATTGTGCACGGCCTTGCAGCACGCCGCGCTGGGTGACCAGCTCATCGCGTTCCTCGGCGGCCCGCTCGAGTGCCTGCGCGGTCCGGGCGGCCAAATCTTGGGCATGCTTGTCGACGGCCCCCGCCAACCTCGCCTGCGCTTGCCGGCGGGCCATGGCCTGATCGTGGCGAGCTTTGGCCTGGCGCTCGTGCTGGGCTTGGCGCCGAAGGGCCTCTCCCCTACCCGCTGCCTGGCCGACCTTCTCTTCGGCGCTGCGGGCCGCCAGCTGGGCCTCCACCTCCATGGCCTTGACCTGTTCGAGGGCCGTCGAGGCAGCATCGCGTTCCACCGAGGAGGGTTCATCAGCCTGCTCTTCAGCGTCCACGCGCGACAAGCGGTCACGCGCCTCCGCCAGCTCCTCGCGCAGGCGGGCCAACTGCACCTCGATATCCGTGGCGCGGGCGGCGGCCTTCTCGTGCTCAGCCTTGTTTGCTTCGTACTGCTTGAGCAAGCGCTGGTGATCGCGCTTCCACGCCTCTAACTCGTGATCGTGTTCCCGTAGCGCGGCCTTGGCGCTCGCCGCACCCACGCGCGCATCGTCCGCCGCCAGCTTCGCGCCTTCCAGCGTGCCGGATAGTTCTTCCAGCTCATGGGTGGCGGTCTCCAGCTGTTGCTCGGCCTCCGTAATCTGGCCGCTCACCTCCACCGTCGAGGCAGCTCCAGTTCCGGCCTCTACCCAACCTTCGCCGACGAGCAGGCCCTCAGGGGTCACAGCTCGCAGGCGCGGATCCTCCGCGATGAGCTCGCGGGCTGCGGCATAGTCATCGACGAGGACCACGTCGGAGAGCAAGCGCGTCACCGCCGCTGAGACTTCTGGGACCAAGACCATCTGGTCCAGCAGCCAGCTCGCCCCGGAGGGCAAGTCCGCGTCAAGGCGCCAGGCTGAACCGGTGGGTTCCGCGGCGACGTCGATCAGCGGCGTGCGGCTCGCCGCAGCGAGATCGCGCACGATGTCCCCGCTCACCGCGCCGGCTTGGGCTTCGGCGAAGGAGCCGAGTGCTGCCGCAACGGCCGTCTCATAACGCGTGGAGATGAACTCCGCGAGAGGTTTAAAGCCCTCACCGAGATCCAGTGCTTCTGGAACGGTCTGGCCTAGGGTATCGATGCGCGCGCGCAAGCTGTACACGCTGCGCTCGTGTTGCCGCTGTGCGTCACGCAGCTGTTCCAAGCGTTTATCGGCCGCTGCGGATTCGCTGGCCGCGCGCACATGCGCTTCCTCCAGTGGCTCACGCTCGGCGGCCAGGTGCTCCAGCTTGTCCGCCACCTCATCGGCTTCCGCCTGTGCTCCCCTGGTACGGGCTTTCGTGTTCGCCAGCGTCTCTTCCTGCCGCGCCAACTCGGACTCCGCGGAACTTACTTGACCGGCTAAGTTCTCCTCAGCGGCGATGAGGCGAACCACGCCTTCGCGGCGATCCGCAATGGCGCGCAGCTGCGCCATGTGTTCCTTATCGGCGGCCTCGAAGGCTTCCCGGCGCTCAGCCACTTCCTCCCGGATCGATTCCAGACGCTCCGCCGCCTCCTCGGCCGCGGCCAGCAACTCATCATGCTCCTCGTCGGCCCGCTGGGCGCGTGCCTCCAACTCATCCGGATCCTGGCCCGCGTAGGCGACCTGTGAGCCAACGTTGCTGGCGCGCTCGGCCGCGATACGCTGCGTGGCGGAGATACGCTCCGACAGCGTCGAGAGCTCGAACCACAGCTTCTGCGCGGCCTCCGCGCGCGGAGTGACATCCCCCAGCTCGGCTTCTACCTCGAGCTGGATTTCGGTCGCCTCTTCCAGCTGGGCTGTCACTTCCTCGACCTGCTCGGCGAGCACCGCCGCGCGCTTTTCAGCGTCGTCGAATGTCGCGCGCAACCGCACTACGCGGTCGCCGGCAAGACGCAGGCGGGCATCCCGCAAATCCGCCTGCACGGTTGCTGCGCGCTGGGCGGCCTCCGCTTGGCGCGCCAAGGGCTTGAGTTGTTTGCCCAGCTCATCGGTCAAGTCCTGCAGGCGATCCAGGTTGGCCTGCATGCCGGTCAGCTTGCGCTGCGCTTTTTCCTTGCGGCGGCGGTGCTTCAGCACGCCCGCGGCTTCTTCGATATAGGCGCGGCGATCCTCCGGGCGGGATTCCAGAATCTCCGCCAGCTTTCCCTGGCCCACGATGATGTGCATCTCGCGGCCAATGCCGGAATCAGACAGCAGCTCTTGAATATCCATGAGGCGCGCCTTCGCCCCATTGATCTCATATTCGCTCGCGCCATCCCGGAACATGCGGCGGGTGACGGAGACCTCCGAATACTCGATGGGCAAGGCGCCATCGGAATTGTCAATCGTCAGCGTAACCTCGGCGCGGCCGAGGGCCTTGCGGTCCCCGGCGCCGGCAAAGATGACGTCCTGCATCTTGCCGCCGCGCAGCGTCTTGGCGCTGCCTTCACCCATGACCCACGCGAGCGCATCGACGACGTTCGATTTACCCGAGCCATTTGGGCCCACCACGGCGCAGATGCCGGGCTCGAATTTCAGGTTCGTCGCGGACGCGAAGGACTTGAATCCTTTGAGCGTGAGCGATTTGAGGTGCATTCGGTTTAGTTTAGCGCTCGATGAAGCCCGACTCACCGCGCGGTGCGGCCCACTGCTCCACCACGGCGTTCACTACGCCTGGGCGGTGGGTGGTCGACGGTTCTTCACGCAGCAAGGCCAGCAGCTTCTCGCAATCAGCACGCGGCCCTTCAGCAACCACCTGGACGCGGCCATCCTGCAGGTTCGTCGCGTGTCCTGCCAGCCCTAGTTCGAGTGCCCGGGAACGCGTCCACCAGCGAAAGCCCACGCCTTGGACGTGGCCATGGACGAAAGCCGTGAGCCGCTCATTCCCTGTGGCCGCTGCCTGCTGCGTCATCTAGTACTCCCTCAAGTTCGTGCGGTCACCCAAGTCATGCTCGTGCTTGAGACGGCGGCGGTCCTCCGCGCTGCGGCGGGTTACCGGATCCGTGCCATCCCAGCACTCGACGTTCTGCAGTTCCGGCAGCATATCACGGTGGAAGACGGGATCCAGGCCCTTGCGGCGCTGTTCGTTGTAGTTCTTCAGCAGCTTGATGGCCACGCCCGACAGCGGCACGATGGCGCACACGTTGAGCAGAACCATGATGGCAGCGCCGGTATCGGCCAGGTCGAACACGGTGCCCAGCGGGGCCACTGCACCGTAGAAGACGAAGGCCAACACGATGAGACGGAAGATCCACAGCACCGACTTCTTCTCAGAGAGGTACTCCACGTTGGACTCGGCAAGGTAGTAGTTGCCCAGAATCGAGGAGAAGGCGAGGAAGAAGAGGATGAAGGTGACAAAGTGGATGCCCCACTCACCCACCACACCGGAGAGCGCATTCTGGGTCAGGGTTACACCCTCAATCGCATCGGAACCGAAACGCTCGAAATCAGTACCCAGCAGGATGATGAAGGCGGTAATCGTACACACCACCAGGGTGTCGAAGTACACGCCGAGGGTCTGCACGAGGCCCTGCTTGACTGGGTGGGACACCGTCGCGGTAGCTGCTGCGTTTGGAGCAGAACCTTCACCCGCTTCGTTGGAGAACAAACCACGCTGGATACCCTTGAGCATCGCCATGCCCACGGTCGCGCCGGCAGCTTCGCGGAAGCCGAACGCCGATCCAATGATGGAGGCAAGCATGTCCGGCACCTTGTCAAAGTTCAGGACCACCACGATGATGCCCATGATGAGGTAAGCACCGGCCATGAAGGGCACGATGAACTGAGTCATCGAGGCGATGCGCTGCACGCCACCGATGATGATGAGACCGGACACTGCGACGACGGCGATGCCCACGCCTGCCTTGAAAGCACTGGAATCCTGCCCGAAGGAGGCCGCCAAGGAATCGGAGATAGCGTTGGTCTGGAAAGCGTTGTAGAACCAGCCAAAAGTAATGGCGATGGCGACGGAGAAGATGGTCGCCAGAGGCTTCCAGCCCAAGCCGCGGGACATGTAGTAGGCGGGGCCACCACGGTAGGTATCCCCTTCACGCACCTTCCATAGCTGCGCCAAAGTGGACTCGACGAATGCAGTCGCGCCACCAAGGATGGCGATGAGCCACATCCAGAACACCGCACCGGGCCCGCCCACGGAGATGGCCACGGCCACGCCCGCGACGTTGCCGGTGCCCACGCGGGAGGCTGCCGAAATGGTGAATGCCTTGAAGGCGGAGATTCCGCCATAGTCGGCATCCTCATCGGCACCGACGCCCTTGGGCTTTTCGACGACCGCCTTGAACATGTCCGGCACCATACGGATCTGCACCAAGACGGTGCGGATGCCGAAGAAGAGGCCCGCGGCAATGAGCAGCCATGGCAGGACATAAGACCACAGGCTGTCGTTAATGACACCGATCACGGTGCTGAAGATTTCTTGCATGCGTTACACATTAATAACTCACACCAGAATCGTCCTAGTTGGCCGCGGGCAGCCTCCCCTCTCCGCGGCGCTGACAGGACGGGCAGTAGTGGGTCCCACGCCCGCCAAGCACGGTTTTCACGATTTCCTCACCGCAGCGATCACAGGGCTGGCCACCCCTGCCATAGGCATGTAAGGAACGGTCAAAATATCCGGATTCACCGTTGACGTTGACGTACAACGCGTCAAAGCTAGTTCCGCCAACGGCGAGCGCCGCGCGCATGACATCACCGGCCGCGGATATCACCGCGACGGCATCGCGCTGCCGCAGGGCGCTAGCCTTCTTGAGCGGAGAAATCTGGGCCGCCCACAACGCCTCATCGGCATAGATATTGCCCACCCCGCTGAGCACCGTTTGGTCGAGCAGAGCTACCTTGACCGCGGTGCGCTTCGCGCGCAGGCGCCGCCCTGCCGCTGTAAGGTCAAAGTCTGCTTCGAGAGGATCGGGAGCGATATGCGCCATGGTCAGCCATGGCCCGAGACGCCAATAGCCGAAGGTGCGCTGGTCCACGAAGCTGAGGCGGGTGGCGTCGTCAAGCACGGCGGCGATACGCACATGCGGCGAATCTACCTCACCGATCCGCACCTGCCCCGACATACCGAGGTGGATGAAGAGCACATCGCGTGCCGGGTCAGTGTGGTCCTCGTCGGCGAACTCCAGCCACATGAACTTGCCGCGGCGCGCCACCGCGGCAATCTTCCTGCCCACCAGCAGCGCGGACAGCGGCGCTTCCTGGCCCCGGTTAGCGCGCGGGTGGAGAACCTCTACTGCTGCGAAGGAGCGCCCCACAACATAAGGCTCGAGCCCGCGGCGGACGGACTCAACTTCGGGAAGTTCTGGCATCGAGTCCTCGTGTTTTAGCTTTCTTTGCCGGCGGTGCCCTGCACCAGCAACGGCGTCTCACGCAAGGTTTGGCACGCTTCCTCCGCCGCCTGCTGCTCAGCGAGCTTCTTGTTGTGGCCCGTCCCCCGGCCGACGGTCAAACCGGCCACGGTGGCCACGGCGTTGAAGGTTTGATCGTGCTCAGGACCCGTCGACGTGGCTGAATAGACCGGCATCGCGGCCTTCAACTCAGCGCACAGCTCCTGCAAGGTCGTCTTCCAGTCCATGTGCCGACCGGACACCACGGCGTTGTCGATCTTGGCGGCGAACAGCTTCAGCACCACCCCGCGGGCGACCTCGAAGCCATGTTGACGGTAAATAGCGCCCAGGATGGCCTCGGTGGTATCGGCCAAGATGGAATCCTTGTCGCGTCCTCCAGTGGCTTGCTCGCCTTTGCCCAACAAGACGTGGTCGCCCACGCCAATCTCACGGGCCACGTCAGACAACCCGTAGCGCGACACGATGGACGCGCGCATCTTGGAAATATCCGACTCGGGGCGCGAGGGGTACTTGTCGTAGAGCTTGGCCGCGACGGACAAGCCCAAGACCGCGTCCCCCAGGAACTCCAAGCGCTCATTGTTGGGAAGGTGCCCGTTCTCATTAGCAAAGGAGCGGTGTGTCAGCGCCAAACACAGCAGCTCATCGCTGAGCTCCACGCCGAGTGCTTTCAGCAACGGGGCGTGGTCTACCTCCGCGAATGCTGCGGCAAGGGCCTGCTCACCGGTCAGTTTCTTCTTCTTGCTCATAGGAATTTCTCCAGCCCGGACCACCGCGGATCAACGCGTTCTTCTTCCCCGGATACCCCCGTGGTCACACCTTCGGGCACGTCCACCTCGCAGCCGCCTTCGCACGTTGGGGCAAACGGAAGGGACAACCCTGCCTCATCGATCACGGTCTGCAGGAGGTCAAGAATCCCGTCCTGAATCTCGGGTACCTCATCGCCCGAACCGCGATCCTCTTCCTCGCTCTCATCCCCGCCGACGAAGGATTCGTCTGCGGAAAACACCTGGGACACGTGGAGATCCATCTCTGGGTGTAGCTCAGCCAAGCAGCGTGCGCATTCGCCGCTGAGGGTGCCGGTGACATCAGCGTCCACCAACACGCCGGAGCCCAACGGGGTCAAGGTGGCTTCCACCGTGACTTCAGCGCCTTCCGGGACGCCGATCATTTCCACGCCGATGCGCTCTGGCGCGGGTCCGGTCTGCACGCGGTGCTCAGGCAGCGTCTCGGTTCCTTGGCTGCGGAGCAATTCCGTCACGTCGAACTTCAATGGTGATTTCATAGCGCCCACCAGCTTACCCTGTGCTGCCCCCTGCGCCCTAGACTGGCAAGGACCTGAACGCAGGGTCATAGCCACTTAAGCACTTGCACAAAAGCCTCGATTCTTCCGCTTCAGGCTTTTAGCCTAAAGGCCCATGAGCTACACCGCTACGGGCACGGCGCCTCTGGCCGCCACGGCACGCGACCTCGCACTCAGCTTTCCGCTGCAGTGCCTTGTCCCCGCCGTAGCACTGGCCGTTGCCGGGGTGGCGTGCCGCCACGTCATCACTCGACACCGCCCCAGCATCTTTGGCGATGCCGGCCTTTCCTTGCACCGCGTGGCTCTCGCCAGTGCCCTCGCAGGTGTGATCGTCGGCGCCGTGTCTCTTCTCCCCCTGCACTTTGGGCCAATTGTCATTATTTCTTCAGCGCTGTTCTCGCTTTTTGCTGCGCTCATCGCGTGGGGCGCGCGGGAGTCCTTTTCGGCCGCCAGCATGGGGATTGGATTGATGATGCTCACCGTCGGGGCGGTGGATGTGTTGCTGATGCTTGCCGACGCCGCCTGGGGCCCTCTCTCAGAACCCCACGCCGTAGACACGAATTTCGGCATCATGTGGCTGCTCTATGCACTCCCAGGCCTCATCTCCGCCGGACTTGCCGCGGCACTGAGCACCATGTCAGCTAAGGAAGCCGCCCGTATCCGCCGCGCGGAGGAGGCACGCGCGTTAGTTCACGTTAGTAGTCGCGCGGCGCGCGGGGTGCACGGCGCCCCGGCTCGCGGTGTTCGCGCGCACTAGTGCGCCCCTCGCCGCGGGACTCCCCGCGGGAGCGCACACCGGCGCCTCGCCGCAGGGCAGAGCGATCGTTGTTGACGGTGCGCAGGAGATCCGACAAGGTGGTTTCGAATTCCGCCAGCTTGGCGTCGACGAATTCATCGCACTCGGTGCGCAGTCGGTTGGATTCGGAGTGGGCGGATTCCACGATGCGGTGCGCTTCGTCGTCGGCGCGGCGCACAACTTCGGATTCAGAGACCAAACGGTCCTGCTCAGCTTGGCCCGCAGCAACGGTGCGCTGGTACTCCTCATCTGCCTGGGCGCGGGTGCGCTCGGCATCAGAGCGCGCGTTTTCTACGAGGTTGGTGGCCTCATCTTCTGCCTGGGCCACCATGGTGGTGGCGCGGTGCTGGGCGTCGGCCAGCATGGCGTCGGAGTCCTCGCGCGCACGGGTAACGGTGTCATCGGCTTCTGCGTTGGCATCGGAAATGATTTGGTTCGCGCGTTCCTCGGCACCCTGCAGGATCTCATCCTGCTTGTCCAGAACATCTTGGGCATCATCCATTTCAACGGGGAGGGCGTTGCGGAGATCGTCGAGAAGCGCCAGCATCTCGTGGCGCGGAACCATGCAATTGGAGGTCATGGGAACGGCATAGGCCTGTTCCAGGTTGCGAACAAGTTCATCGAGGGACTCAAATACGCGGTACATGGCACCAGACTATCCAAGCAAGAGCGCACCACCACGTATCCCACGCGGGCAAAACGGCGAAAACCTCCCCGCTAGGCGGGGAGGCTCAACCTGGCAATAGAGGACAGGAGCGGGGCTAGATAACGCCCTGTGCCAGCATGGCGTCGGCCACCTTCTTGAAGCCTGCGATGTTGGCGCCGGCAACGTAGTCGCCCTCCAAGCCATATTCCTTGGAGGTCTTGTCAATGTTGCGGAAGATGTTGGACATGATCTCGTGCAGGCGCTGGTCGGTGTATTCGAAGGACCAGGAGTCACGGGACGCATTCTGCTGCATCTCTAGCGCGGAGGTCGCCACGCCGCCCGCATTCGCGGCCTTACCCGGCGCGAAGGCGATGCCACTTTCCACAAAGTAGTGCGCTGCCTCCGGGGTACACGGCATGTTCGCACCTTCGGCAACATAGCGGACCTGATTCTTCACCAGAAGCTTGGCATCGTCACCGTCAAGTTCGTTTTGGGTAGCGCACGGCAGGGCAACGTCGGCGCTCACCTCCCATACGTTGCCGCCTTCGTGGTACTCCACGCCTGCACCCGCTTCGCCGGCGTAGGTGGAAATGCGCTCGCGGCGGACTTCTTTAATCTCCTTGAGCAGCTCCAGGTCCACACCGTTCGGGGTGGTGATGTAGCCGGAGGAGTCAGACATCGCGACGACGGTACCGCCGAGCTGTTGCACCTTTTCAGCGGCGTAGATGGCGACGTTGCCGGAGCCGGAGACAATAACCTTGGCGCCGTCGAAGGACTCACCATGGGTCTTCATCATCTCCGAGGTCAGATACACCAGGCCGTAACCGGTAGCCTCGGTACGCACGAGGGAGCCACCCCAGGACAGACCCTTGCCGGTAAGAACGCCAGACTCATGCTTGCCTTCCAGCCGGCGGTACTGCCCGAACAGGAAACCGATTTCGCGGCCGCCCACGCCGATATCGCCGGCCGGGACATCGCGGTATTCGCCGATGTGGTTGTGTAGCTCCGTCATGAAGGACTGGCAGAAGCGCATGACCTCGGCATCGGACTTACCCTTCGGGTCGAAGTCGGAACCGCCCTTGCCACCACCGATAGGCAGGCCGGTCAGGGAGTTCTTAAAAATCTGCTCGAAGCCGAGGAACTTGATGATGCCCAAGTTCACACTCGGGTGGAAGCGCAGGCCGCCCTTGTAGGGGCCGAGGGCGGAGTTAAACTGCACGCGGAAGCCACGGTTAACCTGAATCTGGCCGCTGTCATCTACCCATGGAACGCGGAAGATGAGCTGGCGCTCGGGTTCGCATAGACGCTCGACCAGGCCGTAATCAGCATAGTGCGGGTCCTTGTTGAGGACGATCTTCAGGGAGTCAAGCACCTCAGCGAGCGCCTGGTGGAATTCCGGTTCGCCCGCATTACGCTTGAGGAGCTTGCTGTAATAGTCGGAGATTTGCTGGTCGATGGACATGGCTATCCTTTCATTCGACACCGTGCCTCGCGGTCGGTGCGTCATCCATTGAACAAACGATAGTTTTCTATCAATTGACCTAAATTGCAAGACGTCCGTACTGCGGCGCGCCTTAAAGGCTGGTCAGAGCGCGAAAATTTTTTCTCACATCTCTGCCATATACTCGTGAACATGCGCATTCTTGTTGCCCCCGATTCCTTTAAAGGCACCGCCACCGCCGCCGAAGCCGCTGCTGCCATTGCACTCGGCGCGCGCCGCGCGCTGAGCTCCTCCCCGTATGCCGACACGGCGAAGGTACATGCCCTTCCCACGGCCGATGGTGGCGAGGGAACCGCGGAGGTTCTCGCTAGTGCCGCCGTGGCTCGCCACGGCACTGCGGGCCAGACCATTACGCTGCCAACTACCGATGCTGTTGGACGCCTCACCGAGGCCAGCTATCAGCTCGTCGGCGATACAGCCTTCATCGACGTCGCCGCCGCCACTGGGCTGCCTGCTGTCTCCGATGCCCTCGACCCGCTGCATGCGGACTCCTATGGCACGGGCGTGTTGGTGGCCGATGCCGAATCGCGCGGCGCCAAGCACATCGTTCTCGGCCTCGGCGGTAGCGCCAGCATCGACGGCGGGCTCGGCATCCTCGCCGCACTCGGCGCCGCCGCACACGATGCCCGCGGCTATGCCCTCCCCAAAGGGGGTGCTCCGCTGGTCAACCTCGACCACATCGACACGGCGCAACTAAACATGAAGGCGGCCATGTTGGACTACACTTTGGTCACCGATACCCGCGCCGTGCCCATCCAGGCCGCAACAATGTATGGGCCGCAGAAGGGGGCCAAGGGCGACCAGGTCGCGCTCCTAGCCGGCGCGATGCTGCGATTGTGCGAGGTCACGGACACCGATCCGGAGGCCGAGTTCTTTGGTGCCGCCGGCGGTATCCCCATCGCCCTGAGCTGGCTTTCGCGCACACTCTGGGGCACCTCGGAGCACTGCCGCATCGTGCCGGGCGGCCGCTATGTAGCTGAGGCCCTCGATCTTCCCGCCCGCATCGCCGAGGCGGACCTCGTCCTGACCGGCGAAGGCCGCTTCGACGAACAATCACTCACCGGAAAGGTGGTAGGCACGCTGGCCGAGCTCACTGGACCGCCCACTCTCGGCATCATCGCCGGCTCCGCTACCGCCCCGGCACCGCAGGGCGCGCTACTCGAAGAGCTCGACGGCGACGCGCACGCTAGCGTGGCCGAGCAACTGAGCGCCGCGGCCGAGCGTCTTGTGCTGAACTTCCTGCAGAATTAGAGCTTCCTGCAGAATTAAAGCTTTCTGCAGGAAGTTAAGGGGCTACCTGCACCGCCCACGGGAAGATAGCCGGGCGCTCGTGGGCGAGCTCATCTTCCAGCAACACATGATCTTTCGGTAGCACCGCATGCGGGGTCAGCAGGCGCGCGAGGACCATCGTCAGCTGGTTAACGGACCCCGTCACGCCATCGACGGCGATGGCGTAGCGATACACGTTTGCCCCCTCCAGGTCCCGCTCTTCGTGTTCCTCACGGTAAGTCTGGCGCAGCTGTTCTTCCAACCCCTCTGGGAATACAGGCTCAGGCACGCGAGTAACCTCTGCAGAGGCCAGCGAGTTGTTCTCCACCAACTTACGGGTGGCAGTGCTAAAGATTTCGGCCACACGCTCCGCTTGGGCATCCGGCACCAGAACATCAAAGTGAATCATTGGCATGTAGGTAACCCTACCCAAACTTCAAGGACGGTAACTATGGCAGATCCCACACTTTCCACGCTGACTGCACTCCTTTCGGAGGACGCCGTTGATCTCAGCTGGCAACGCGCCTTCTACGAAGATCTGCATGCCCACCCGGAGCTGTCCCACGAGGAGGAACGCACCGCCGGGCGCATCCTCGAACAACTAGAGAACTACGACTGCGAGCTCGTCACCGGCATCGGCGGCCACGGCATCGTCGCGATTTTCCGCAATGGCGACGGCCCCACCGCCTTGATGCGTGCCGACTTTGATGCCCTCCCCGTGACCGAGGAAACCGGCGTGCCCTTCGCCGCCACCAACGGGGCAATGCACGCGTGCGGGCACGACGTACACGCCACCGCACTGCTCGGTGCGTGCGCGATTCTCGACGCCCACCGTGCGGCCTGGCGCGGCACCTTCCTAGCACTATTCCAGCCGGCGGAGGAATCATCCATGGGCGCCAAGTACATGATTGCTGACGGACTCACCGACCGAGTCCCCACCCCGGATGTTTGCCTAGGACAACACGTCATGCCCGGTCCCGCCGGCCAAGTGCAGTCCACCGCCGGGCCCATCCTGGCCGGTTGCGACTCCCTCCGCATCCGCATCACGGGGCGCTCCGCGCACGCCTCCATGCCGCATGAGGCCATCGATCCGTCCTACGTGGCCGCCATGGTGGTGACCCGCCTGCAAGCCATCGTCGGCCGCGAAGTACCTCCCCATGACTTCTTCGTCATCTCGGTGGGCGAGCTGCACTCGGGCGATAAGAACAACATCATTCCGGGCAGCGCCGAGCTGGTGCTCAACACCCGTTACTACAAGCCGGAGTTGGCCAAGCGAGTCTACGCCTCCCTCGAGCGCATGGTGCGCGCTGAATGTGAAGCGTCGGGATGCCCAGCAGAGCCCACCTTTGAGTATTTCGCCCACGGCGAAGTCACCGACAACGACGCCGCCGCACATGAAACCGTTCGCTCGGCCTTCGACGCGGTCTTCGGTGATCTCTCCGTCACTGCCACGCCCTCCACTGTGTCCGAGGATTTCTGCTACCTCCCGCAGGCCTGGGGCGTGCCGTACTACTTCTGGTTCATCGGCTCCACACCGGAGGACCTCCTAGACAACCCGCCGGTCAACCATCAGTCCACGTTCCTCCCGGACTATGAGCCCACCATGAGCTCGGCCACCCGCGCTGGGGCTGCCGCCGTGCTGTCTTTCCTTGGGAACTAGTTTTCCGTACTCAGCGCGGTCTGCGAGTGAGTACGGAACTGGTTAAGCTTGGGAGTTGGTATTTTTCCGCATTTTTTATGCCTAAGGTGAAGGATTCTCATGAGTCAACCCCAGCACTCCGATTTTCAGACCGCAGTTCCCGGACACGTCCGCGCCGCCGCCGGCGTCTCCCCCACCGCTGCCACCAACCGCAAGTTCTGGTCCGGCCTGTCCTCCTCGGTAATGGAGCAGATTGCGGACAACTGGGAAGCCACCCGCAGCGCCTACGCCGCCACCCGCCAGCAGCACTACTTCTCGGCTGAATTCCTGCAGGGTCGAGCCCTGCTCAACAACCTCACCAACATCGGCCTCGTCGACGAGGCCCGCGCCGCCACCCAGGCCACCGGCCACGAGTTGGCCGATGTCCTCGAGGCCGAGCACGATGCCGCGCTAGGAAACGGCGGTTTGGGCCGCCTGGCTGCCTGCTTCCTCGACTCCGCTGTCACCCAAGACTTCCCCGTCACCGGCTACGGTCTGCTCTACCGCTACGGCCTGTTCCGTCAGTCCTTTGACAACGGCTTCCAGCGCGAAGAGCCGGATGCGTGGATGGAGAATGGCTATGACTTCATCATTCGCCGCGCCTCCGAGCAGCGCCTGGTCCATTTCGATGACATGGATGTCCGCGCTATCCCCTATGACATGCCGATTACCGGCTATGGAACCGACAACGTGGGCACGCTGCGCTTGTGGAAGTCCGAACCCATCGATGAGTTCGATTACGACGCCTTCAACTCGCAGCGCTTCACCGAGGCCATCGTGGAGCGCGAGCGCGTCATGGACATCTGCCGCGTGCTCTACCCCAACGACACCACCTACGAGGGCAAGGTTCTGCGCGTTCGTCAGCAGTACTTCTTCGTATCGGCTTCGCTGCAGCAGATGATCGACAACTACATCGAGCACCACGGCGAGGACCTCACCGGCTTCGCTGAGTACAACTGCATCCAGCTCAATGACACCCACCCCGTGCTGGCCATTCCAGAGTTGCTCCGCCTGCTTCTCGACGAACACGGAATGGGCTGGGACGAGGCATGGAAGGTCGTCACCGAGACCTTTGCCTACACCAACCACACGGTGCTGGCAGAGGCCCTGGAAAGCTGGGAGATCTCCATCTTCCAGAAGCTCTTCTGGCGCATCTGGGAGCTCGTGGAAGAGATTGACCGCCGTTTCCGCGAGGACATGGCCCAGCGTGGCCTCGACCAGGGCCGCATCGATTACATGGCCCCGGTGTCCGACGGTCACGTCCACATGGCATGGATTGCTTGCTACGCCGCTTACTCCATCAACGGCGTGGCGGCGCTGCACACCGAGATCATCAAGGCAGACACGCTGTCTGAGTGGTACGAACTGTGGCCGGAGAAGTTCAACAACAAGACCAACGGCGTCACCCCGCGCCGCTGGCTGCGCATGTGCAACCCGCGCCTGTCCGACCTGCTCACTGAGCAGGCTGGTTCCGATGCCTGGGTCACCGATCTGACCGAGTTGGCCAAGCTGGATTCCTTGGCCGAGGACGAGAAGGTGCTGCGCCAGCTTATCAACATCAAGCGCGCCAACAAGCAGGACTTTGCCGCATGGATTGAGGCACACCAAGGCGCCACGGTGGATCCGGATTCGATCTTCGACGTCCAGATCAAGCGCCTGCACGAGTACAAGCGCCAGCTGATGAACGCTCTGTACATTCTGGACCTGTACTTCCGTATCAAGGTCGACGGCGAAACCGTTCCGAAGCGCACCTTCATTTTCGGCGCGAAGGCCGCCCCGGGCTACGTTCGCGCAAAGGCCATCATCAAGCTCATCAACACCATCGGTGACTTGGTCAACAACGACCCGGCCACCAAGGACGTGCTCAACGTGGTCTTTGTGGAGAACTACAACGTCTCCCCTGCCGAGCACATCATCCCTGCCGCCGATGTCTCCGAGCAGATCTCCGTGGCCGGCAAGGAGGCCTCCGGAACCTCCAACATGAAGTTCATGATGAACGGTGCACTGACCCTGGGCACGATGGATGGCGCCAACGTCGAGATCGTCGAGGCAGTGGGCGAAGAGAATGCCTACATCTTCGGCGCCCGCAACGAGGAGATCCCGCAGCTTCGCGCCGAGTACAACCCGGGCGAGCTCTACAACACTGTTCCGGGCCTGTCCCGCGTCCTCGATGCCTTTACCGATGGCACGTTGGGCTCTGAAAATGCCGGGATGTTTGGGGATCTGCGCTCCTCGCTGCTCGATGGCTTTGGTGAGCACGCTCAGGACACCTACTACGTCCTCGGAGATTTCGCAGACTACCGCGAGACCCGTGACCGCATGGCTGCCGACTATGACGCTGACGAGATGGCATGGGCCAAGAAGGCTTGGCTCAACATCTGCTACTCCGGGCGCTTCTCTTCCGACCGCACCATCGCTGACTATGCCAACGAGGTGTGGAAGCTGGCCCCGACCCCCATTTCCAACGTCTAGACAAAAAAGGGGTTTATAGACGCACTGTTGCCTATTAACCCCTCGACGGGCTTTCCTCACAGACAAAGCGCCGCCTCACCACCGTTCCTCCTTCCCACTTAGTGGGTAAGGAAGCAACCGGGGTGAGGCGGCGCTGTCTGCTTATCTGCGACAGTATTACTTATCGCGCAGGGTCTGGCCCAGTTCGTGGACCTGAATCATATTCGTGTTACCGGAGATTCCAGGAGGGGTACCGGCGATGACGATGATCATATCGCCCTCCTTGTACTTATCCATCCCCAGCAGCGCCCCATCGATGGCGGCCATCATGTCATCGGTGGACTCAACCGCGTCACTCAAGAAGGTCTCCGCGCCCCACGTCAAGGCCAGCTGCGAACGCACCGCCGGGTGCGGGGTAAAGGCCAAGAGCGGCAACGGGGAGTGCAGTCGAGCCACACGCTTAGCGGTATCACCGGACGTCGTAAAGGCCACGATAGCCTTCGCGTTAAGGCGCTCAGCAATATCACGTGCGGAGTAAGACACAACGCCACGCTTGGTGCGCGGGACGTGCGTCAGCGGAGGAACCTGGCCGCCCTGCTCAGCGTTCATCACGATCCGGGACATCGTGCGCACAACATTGTGGGGGTCGATGCCGACGGAGGTCTCACCAGAGAGCATGACCGCATCGGCGCCATCGAGCACTGCGTTGGCAACGTCGGAGGCCTCCGCACGAGTCGGGCGCAGGTTGGAGATCATAGAATCGAGCATCTGCGTTGCCACGATCACCGGCTTGGCATTCTCACGAGCGATCTGGATAGCGCGCTTCTGGAACAGCGGAACCTGTTCCAGCGGAACCTCGACGCCGAGGTCACCGCGGGCGATCATGATGGCATCGAAGGCTAGGACGATGGACTCGAGAGCGTCGACTGCTTCCGGCTTCTCGAGCTTGGCGATGACAGGAACGCGGCGACCTTCCTCATCCATGATCTCGTGGACCTTGTCCACGTCAGCCGGGGAGCGCACAAAGGACAAGGCAACCATGTCTACGCCGAGCTTCAACGCAAAGCGAAGATCTGCGATGTCCTTTTCCGACAGCGCCGGAACAGAAATGTCCATTCCCGGCAGGGACACGCCCTTGTTATTCGAGACCGGTCCGCCCTCGGTAACCTCGCAGACAACGTCGTTGCCGTCGACTTCCTTGCACACGACGGCGACCTTGCCATCGTCGATCAGCAGGCGGTCACCTGGCTTCGCGTCCTGTGCCAGGTTCTTGTAGGTGGTGGACACGCGGTCGTGCGTGCCTTCGACGTCATCAACGGTGATGCGGACGATTTCGCCGTCCTTCCACATCTCTTCACCGTTGACGAAACGGCCTAGGCGAATCTTCGGGCCTTGCAGGTCCGCCAAGACGCCGACTGCGTGGCCGGTCTCATCGGTGGCCTCGCGGACCCAGCGGTAGTTCGCCTCGTGGTCCGCATGCTCGCCGTGGGACATGTTCAGACGCGCCACGTTCATGCCTGCTTCAACAAGCCCAAGAATTCCTTCCTTGCTTGCGACTGCAGGACCCAACGTACAAACGATTTTGGTTCTTCTATCCAACATGGAGTGCCTTATTCACATCGGGAGTTTCTAACGGTTCCTAAACTACCCCCGTTTACTGGTCTCGGCCACCACGAACGAAGCTCATGCCGGGTTTTCGACCCGTAACGCCGGTATTCCAAGCGGAAAACGCGACACCCGTATTGCAGCTACAAACGGTAATAACCGGGCACATCCGGGCATTTCGGCTCCGCTTCACCGGTCTCTAGATTGCTATGTAAGGAGCCGCAAACCCCACGTGTGATCCCGGCTACTCCACAGAATCTCAGGGCCTATATACGGTGGGCACTACGCACACCGTCACCATTTAGACTCACCGGCGCTACCCTCGGCAGCGCTGCCCACCGCAGTCTCCGTGGCGCGGGTGGGATCGACTTCCTCCGGCGACTCCTGCCCGCGCGGCAACCGGAAATACACGATAAGCGCCACGACAAAGCAGACCACGGAAACGATGACGTTGACCCGGAGGCCGAAGATGTGCGTGGCATCGTCCGCACGCATGTTTTCCACGACGAAGCGGCCCGCGGTGTACCCGGCAACATACAGCGCGAAGACACGACCATGGCCAAGCTTGAACGCCTTGTGCGCCCAAAGCAGGAACACGCATACCGCCACGTTCCACACAAGCTCATAGAGAAAGGTCGGATGCACAGAGGCCACTACTTCCCCAGTCGAGCGGCCGCTGATGGGCGCATACTCGCCGCTTTCATTAATTCGGTAGTAGATGTCGAGGGCCCACGGGACAGTGGTCTCACGGCCATACAGTTCCTGGTTAAACCAATTGCCCAAGCGGCCGATGGCCTGGGCCAGGATAAGCCCTGGGGCGACGGCATCAGCAAAGGGCCCCAACGGAATACCCTTAATCTTGAACATGATCCACAGTGCCACCGCGCCCAGCGCGACTGCTCCCCAGATACCGAGCCCCCCGTTGGTGATTTTCACTGCATCGATGGGATCACACGTGGAGCAAAAGTACTTATCGTAATCCGTAATCACGTGATAGAGGCGCCCGCCAATGATGCCGGCCGGGATTACCACCAGGGCAGCATCCCACACCACGTCAGGGTTGCCACCACGGGCGGTATAGCGGCGCAGCGTCATCCACATCGCAACGAGAATGCCGACGATGATGCACATGGCATAAGCACGAATCGGGACCGGGCCGAGATGCCACACGCCTTGTGGCGGGGAAGGAATATTGGCGAGGTTGTAAATCTGCACGGGAAACAGTGTGCCTGAAAATGACGGCCGCGACAACGCGCTTAGCTTCTACGCGAAGGGCACGCAGGATGTTGGCCTGCGGCCACCAAAGAACGGGCCAAGGTCATCGGGTCCTGGGCAGCCATGATGGACTCACCAACGAGGATGGCATCAGCACCTTGCGAGGCATAAGACAGCACGTTGCGCGGGTTATTAACACCGCCCACCGCGATGCGAGTGATGCTCTCAGGAAGACCGGGCGAAATAGCAGAAAAGGCCTCCCGATTAATAGCATCGGAGGCCAATGACCACGCGTTGATCGCCACGACAGTTCCCCCTGCCTTGATAACGCGATCCACCTCGGCACAGGTGCGGACTTCCAGGATGGCGGTCATCCCGAGGGATTCCACGCGATCGAGAAGTGACTCGAGGCGAGCTTGACTGAGCAGCTCCACCTGCAAGGGAATCGCGTCTGCCCCATAACACCGCGCCTCATGAATCTGATAGGGATCAACGATGGTGTCGCGGCACAGCATCGGTATGTCGACGGCTGCACGGGCGACCCGCATGTCCTCGAGTGACCCGTGGAAGCGGCGACGATCTGTCTGACAGGCCATCACATGAACCCCTGCTTCCTCCAGGCTATGTGCCAGTTCTGCCACCGACTTCGGGCTATCCAAGTGGGCAATTTCACCGCCATAGGGCACGGCGCGCTTGATTTCGGTGATGATAGAGCATCCCGGGCGCAGCAGAGCTTTCGCGGCATCGCGCGGAGCGTCCATGTCGCGGGACCTTGCTTTAATTTCCTTGAACGGGACACGGGCCTCCCGCGCGGCTACATCAGCCAGCACTCCGGCCACGAGGTGATCGACGGCGATCGGGGTAGGCATGATTCCACCTCCCTTCCCCGAAGGAGACTCAAAGAAAGAAACAGGGGCGTTCGAGATCACATTTAGGCTAGCGCGCCCTCACCTCTAACTAGAAATCCGGGGCACCCGTTCCCCGCAACAGGGCCTTTCTCACCAGGCTCTCCGTCACTATGCTCGCCGTCGCGGCGCGTGTGTTTAGGCGGAACGGGGAGTTTAGGAGGAGCGGGGATCTGTGGGATCAATATCAGCATCCAGCGCGTCCCACATCACGCGGCCGGAATCTTGGGAGGTTTCGAGTTCTTCCTGCAGGCGCTCCTGCCGTACCGCCGGGGTTTCGTATTTGGCTGTGCGGGGTTTATCAGCACCCGGGTTGCTCGCCACCAGCACCGCCCCAAAGAGCGCCAGGGCGGCGCCGACGAGCGCGAGAACTGGGCCCGCAGTCGACGCGTCCGCGGTGAGGACGACGGCCCAATCGGAAATAGTCGTCGTATCCACGGAGGTATCGTTGGTCCCGCCTTGCAGAAGCTCCTGGGCACGCTCCGCCTCGGAGCCGGCAGTCAACAGCGCCACCGGACGCCATCCCGCAGCCGCAGCAGCGAGGGCGGTGATGACGGAGACGATGCGCCGGCCAGTCCGCCGGAGAGCGAAGGCAGCCACGCCACCGGCCAGGACCACCACGCTCAGCGCGATGAGCTCAAGGGACCATAAGGAGCCGGATAGCTCCACCACGCTCGATCCGGCCTTATCGTCTTCGACCGCCGCCTTCACCCACGTCATGCGGGAGGATAGCCACAACAAGATGGCGCCGACCAACATCAGTACGGGTCCGCCGCGCTTAGCCATGATCTTCCTCCCCAAGAAGGGTTCGCGCGTCGAAACAGGTCCGGTCGCCGGTATGGCATGCCCCGCCGCGCTGACGCACGGTGAGCAGAATGGTGTCACCATCGCAATCTAGGCGCGCACCCACTACCTCTTGGGTATTGCCGGACGTCAGCCCTTTAATCCAATACTCTTGACGCGAGCGTGAGTAGTAGGTCCCGCGGCGCGTCGCCAGCGTGTAAGCCAGCGCGTGGTCATCCATCCACGCCAGCATGAGTACCTCACCTCGTTCCGACTGCACGATAGCCGGGACTAGGCCCGCCTCATTGCGCTTGAGCTGCAGGGCAATGTCGTCGCTCAGCTCATAGTCCCCGACGTTCGTGGTGCTGGCGGAGTTAGTGCTGTCCTCTGTCATTGACGGACCTCCTTTCCTGCAGCAGCTAATGCCTGCTTGACCTCGGAAATCTCCACCTCGCCGAAGTGGAAGATACTAGCCGCGAGCACGGCATCCGCTCCGGCGTCGATAGCCGGTGGAAAGTGCTCGGCCTTCCCGGCCCCACCCGAGGCGATGATCGGCACCGAAACCGCTGCACGCACGGCCTCAGTCAATTCGAGGTCGAAGCCTGCCTTGGTTCCGTCACCATCCATGGAGTTCAGCAGAATCTCGCCGACCCCCAATTCCTCGCCGCGCTTGGCCCATTCCACAGCGTCGATCCCCGCGGAGCGTGTGCCGCCATGCGTGGTGACCTCAAATCCGCTGGGAAAGCCCGCCGCACGGCGAGCATCGACGGACAACACGATGCACTGAGAACCAAACACATCCGCGAGCTCGCGCAACAACTCGGGGCGCGCAATGGCGGAAGAATTAACGGACACCTTATCGGCACCAGCCCGCAACAGCTCACGAACGTCCTCCACCGACCGCACGCCGCCGCCGACGGTTAGTGGGATGAACACCTGATCCGCCGTGCGGCGAACGACGTCGAGCATGGTGCCGCGGCCGTCCTTGGACGCGGAGACATCCAAGAATGTCAGCTCATCAGCGCCCAGCTGACCATAGCGAGCGGCCAGCTCCACTGGGTCGCCGGCATCACGCAGGTTTTCAAAGTTGACGCCTTTGACCACGCGGCCATTATCAACGTCCAGACACGGGATCACGCGCACGGCAAGCGCCATGGTGACAATCCTCCTCATAGCTAAAGGTGAGATAAACAGCAGTCCACTCGGGACCACCGAACGGTGATGAACATAGTAGGAAAACGGTAAAACGTTAAAGAATAAGTCCGGGATTCAGCGCCAGTGCTGAGCACCGGTTTCAGCCCCGGGACGGGGCCTATTTAGCGGTCCCCACGCGGATTTCGAGCAATGGCCTCCAAAATCGTGGCATGCACCTGCGGGGTCCCGCCCACGAAACCCTTCGAGTGTGCAGTCCACTCATTGCCCTCGGGGTCGCTCACACGGCCACCGGCAGCCTTAATGATGAGCGCGCCCGCCGCGTTATCCCACGGGTGCGGCGAGAAATTCACTGCACCGTCGAACACGCCCTGAGCGACAAAAGCGTTGTCCAGCCCCACCGACCCAATCATGCGGGGCCGCAACCCGGTCTCCCGTAGGTCGTTGAATAGGCTCGTGGGCAGGTGCGAGGAGCAGCCCACGTGTCCGCGCGCTTCGTCGAATCCGAGAGCCTCCTCTCCTCCCCCGAACCCGGTCGCCGGGCCGCCGGTCGTACGCAGCGGCATCCCTTGCGCCGCAACAACACGGCGGTTCAACAATGGAAAGTCGGCGACGGCGACGACCGGCTTTGCATCGTGCAGGAGCGAAACAAGAATGCCGCAGCACGGATTCCCAGCCGAGTAGTTCGCGGTTCCGTCTACCGGATCCACAACCCACACCGTCTCCTCCAAGTTGCCACCGGACTCTTCACCGAACACCGGAATGCCGGTGAGCTGGCCCAATGTCTGGCGCAACTGCTGTTCGATGAGCAGATCCACCTCGGTAGCAAAGTCTCCTTCGCCTTTGAAACGCGCGGGTGCCGCGCCGAGGCCCCTGCGGAAGAGATCATCAACCTGGTCCACCGCGGCTTCCGCAAAGGCAACAAGTTCGCGCGGATCCGACGCTGGAGTTCCTGTCATCGGGGCCATAGGCCTACTTCTCCTCGATCGGGTCGATGTATTCCTCTCCCGGCAGCGGGGTAACCTCCGCAACGGCTGCAAGAGCCTCCTCCAAGGTGAAGCGCTCTTCGTAGAGCGCCTTACCGATGATGGCGGAATCGATCCCCTCGTTCTCGTAAAGAGCCAACTCGCGCAGATCGTCGAGAGTGGAAATACCGCCGGAGGCGGTCACCTTGGCGTCCGTGGCGGCCGCCACCTCACGCAGGAGCTCGATATTGGGGCCCTGGAGCGTGCCATCCTTCGACACATCCGTCACCACGAAACGGGTGCAGCCAGCTGCGTCAAGGCGCTCGAGCACCTCCCAGAGGTCTCCGCCATCGGATACCCAGCCGTGACCGCGTGTGCGCCACTCACCATCCACCATCCGGACGGCGAGGTCCACTGCAATGCGATCGCCATGCTCTGCGAGGACCTTGGCAATCCATTCTGGGTTTTCCAGCGCCGCGGTTCCAATATTGACGCGGCGGGCGCCAGTGGCCAGTGCGCGCGCCAAGGAATCGTCGTCCCGGATGCCTCCGGTCAATTCCACGTCTAGGTCCACGCTCGTCGTAATTTCAGCGAGCAGCTCGTGATTGGAGCCACGACCGAAGGCGGCGTCCAAATCCACCGCGTGCAACCACTGCGCGCCTTGGGCCTGCCATTTGAGGGCGGCCTCCCGCGGCGATCCATAGGACTTTTCGGTTCCTGCTTCTCCTTGGTCGAGGCGTACTGCCTGACCATCAACGACGTCAACCGCGGGCAACAGTGTAAAGCTCATGGTGGGTAGTCTACCTTTCACGCGGGCTCTTTAAAGCGTTCCAATCCAGTTCTTTAGCAGCTGCGAACCCACGTCACCCGATTTCTCCGGATGGAACTGAGTGGCCCACAACGCACCGTTTTCTACCGCGGCGACAAAGCGGTCACCGCCATACTCAGACCACGCCACCTTCGGTGGCTCAGTAATCTCGGTCTCGAGCTCCCAGCTGCGCGCGGCATAGGAGTGCACGAAATAGAAGCGGTCATCCGCGCTCACGCCTTCAAACATGCAGCTACCGCTGGGAAGCTCCACGGTGTTCCACCCCATGTGTGGGAGGACGGGAGCCTGCAAGCGGGTGACCTCTCCCGGCCACTCGCCGCAACCTTCGGTGTGTACGCCGTGTTCAGTGCCTGACTCAAAAAGAATCTGCATACCCACACAGATTCCCAGGACGGGGCGCCCGCCAGCCAAGCGTTGACCGATAATCCGTGGTCCCTGCGCGGCGCGCAGCCCCTCCATGCAGGCAGCGAAGGCGCCCACGCCGGGTACCAAGAGGCCATCGGCTTCTACAGCCAGTTTCGGGTCCGCGGTGACCGTCACGGTAGCGCCGACCCGCTCCAGCGCGCGCACTGCCGACCGGACATTGCCAGCACCATAATCCAAGACTACTACGTCGTATGAGCTCATCGTGGCTCCTTTCCGGGCCTCCTCGGCCTTCTAATCATGCGCAGGCGAGTCTGAATATCATTCAGCTCGCTCACACGGGTCTTGCCCAAAGCGCGGTCAGCCACGGACATGAGCAGGCCAACCGCGATGATGGCGGCACCAGCCGCGAAGGCGCCATCGTATCCGGACATAGCCACGACGGCGCCGAGAACCGTCGAACCAAGTCCAGTTCCACCGTCGTAGAAGATATTCCACACCGCAGAACCTTCGGACAGGCGCTCGCGAGGGAGACGGTCGAACATCGACAACAAGGCCTCGTTCTGGACGATGCCGAAACCCGCACCATAAATGACAGTACCGAAGACGAGCAGCCATACTGACCATTCTTGCCACAGCACGGCGGCAATTAGACCCACACCAAAGACTGAGAAAGCCTGGGCTGGAATCATCAACGTGCCTGGCTGGCCCACGCGGTCCGCCACGACACCGGCGACATAGCGTGAAATCATGGCCGCGCCACCGATCACGGACAGCATGAGGCCACCCAGGACAGCGCCACGCTCAGGATCCAGCTCTCGTACCGCCGGGGAAATGAAATTGGAGGCGACGCCGTAGCTCACGGAGAAACTGGTCAGCGCGAGCGCTGGGACGAGCACAAGCTTCCACATTGGTGCCCGCGGAGTGGTATCCGTTGGGTCCGGCAACCCCACTGGAGCTGCCTTGATTTGCGGTACCAAAATGCAGGTAAAGAATCCCAGCAGGCCAAGGCCAGCGGCTAGGAGATACACCGTGTTGTAGTTAAAGGCTGAAGCCACTGCGAGACCCAAAGGCAAGAACGCCATCTGGGCTGCACCGATGAACAAACCGAAGATACCGGTGGCCTTGCCCAGCAAACGCCGCGGCGTAATTTCTGCGATGAGAGCGTTCTCCGCCACTGTGAGAGCGCCGAAACCGATGCCGCGCAGGGCGGAGAATCCCAGGGCGATCGGGGCGGCGTCGCCCAGCATGTGCCCCAACGCCGGCAGCCCCAGCAACAGTGCCGAGGCCGCCATGATCGGACGGTACCCAAAGATGCGCAGCAGCATCGGAGTCGCCATCTGGGTAAGCACCGTGGCCAACATGAACACGCCGGTGGTGGCGCCAGCCAACGTGGCGGAGCCACCGGAGTCCAGCACGGCTAGGGGCACCACCGGAAGCAGGACCGACCAAGCACCGAAGGCGGAAACCACCGCGATCATGGTTTCCTTAAAGCCGGCGACCTTCCATACGCTCTGAGGGGTCTTTTCTGTCACTTCGCTGCCACCCCCGCTGAGAAGATGTCAAGCATCCAGGCCAGCGCCGCGATCGCGGAGACCGCCGCGAGCGCACCCGCGACCACGGTCATCAGCACCGAGCCATTCTGATACGCCGCCCACGCGCCGCCGACGAGCAAACCGGTGACCAGAAAGAGAATGAGAACCAACAAGTTCATAACGGCTTAGAGGGCTCCCTTCGTCGAAGGAACTCCGGTCACGCGCGGATCCCGCTCAGTAGCCTGGCGCAGGGCGCGGGCCACCGCCTTGTACTCAGCCTCCGTGATGTGGTGCGGATCGCGGCCGTACCGCACGTTGACATGCAGAGTCGTCGCCGAGTGCGTGGCAAAGGTTTCGAAGAAGTGACGGTTGATCACCGTGGCGTAGTGCCCGCCGATGACCTGCCACTCCATGTTTTCCGGTTCGCCATTCATCACGAAGTAGGGGCGCCCAGAAATGTCGACGACGGCCTCCACCAGCGCCTCATCCATGGGCAGCAGCTGGGACCCGAAACGGCGGATACCGGACTTGTCCCCCAGTGCTTCCAGGAAGGCACGGCCGAGAACAATCGCGGTGTCTTCGACGGTGTGGTGGGCATCGATGTCGATATCGCCGTCGGCGTGGACGCGAAGGTCGAAGGAGCCGTGGGTGCACACAGCATTCAGCATGTGATCAAAGAACGGCAGCCCCGTCGAAATATCCGCTTGGCCGGTGCCATCGAGGTTGATTTCTACAGAGATCTTTGTCTCCCCAGTAACGCGCTCGGCGCGGCCAATGCGGTCGCCGCCATCGCGGCGTGCAGCTTCATCAGCGCTCATCGTCCCCACGCTCCTCCTTCAAATCGTGCCCCATAGGAGGGGCTCAGTTAATCATCTCTACTGTATCTGCCAAGTCCTCTGCGGCCGAAAGGAAGGCATCATTCTCTTCAGGCAGGCCAATCGTGGCGCGCAGGAGTCCCGGTACGCCGTTATCTCGGATCAAGACATCGCGGTCCAGGAACCCCTGCCACACCGCGTGCTGATCGGCAAAGCGTCCGAAGGACACGAAGTTGGATTCGCTCGGCACCACGTAGTACCCGAGCTCCTGGAGCCGTGCGACAACCCGGTCCCGCTCCGCCGACAGCTTCGCCACGGTGCCCAAAGTCTCCTCCTTGTGTGTCAGAGCCACGGTGGCCGCGATCTGGGAGAGGACAGAGAGGTGATAGGGCAGGCGGACGAGCATCACGGCTTCCACGAAAGCCGGATCGGCCACGAAGTAGCCCAAGCGTCCGCCGGCGAAATCGAAGGCCTTGGACATCGTGCGTGAGACCACGAGCTTGGTCGGATATTTCGCCAGCAGCGTGGTGGCAGAAGGTGAAGGCGAGAACTCCATGTAGGCCTCGTCCACGATGACGATGCCCGGCGCGGCCTGCACGATCTTCTCCACTAGGTCGATCGGGGTGACGTCACCGGTGGGATTGTTCGGGGTGGTAATAAAGACAACGTCGGGGCGGTGCTTGGCGACGGCCTCCAGCGCCTCCTTTTCCGCAATGCGGAAATCCTCGTTCCGCGGGCAGGAGATGAATTCGGTTTGGGTGCCCGCGCACAGGATGGGGTGCATGGAATAGCTCGGGGTAAATCCCAGCGCGCTGCGCCCCGGCCCTCCGAAGGCTTGGAGCAGCTGCTGCAGCACCTCGTTGGAACCATTGGCCGCCCACACGTTGTCCACGCTGACATTCACGCCGGTCTGCTCACTGACATACCCCGCCAGCGCCGTGCGCAGTTCGACGGCGTCGCGCTCTGGATAGCGGTTGAGCTCTCGGGCGTGCTTTTCGACGGCCGCCACGATGTCCTTGACCAGCGCCTCCGACGGCGGGTAGGGGTTCTCGTTGGTGTTGAGCTGGTTGGTCACCGTCAGCTGCGGGGCTCCATAGGCACTGGAGCCGCGCAATTCTTCGCGCAGGGGAAGATCCTTCAACTCAGCCATTACTTAAGCCTCTACTTTCTGGGTATCTGGGGCATCGGCGAATCGTGCAGCAATTGCTTCACCGTGGGCAGGCAGTGCCTCCGCGGTGGCAAAGGCAATCACATTCTCCGCCACCTCCCCGAGTGCTGCGCGGTCATACTCGATGAGGTTGACCGGGCGCAGGAAGGTGTGCGTCGACAGCCCAGCGCTAAACCGCGCGGTTCCCGAGGTGGGCAAGACGTGGTTGGAGCCAGCGGAGTAATCACCGAGCGGCACCGGCGAATAATCACCCACGAAAATGGCACCGGCGTGGCGGATACGCTCCGCTACTGCCCGGGCATTCTTTGTGTGAACCTCCAAGTGCTCAGCGGCATAGGCGTCCGCGACAGCGATACCCGCCTCGAGGTTATCGACCAACACGATGCCGGACTGTTCGCCGCGCAAAGCCTCGGCTGCGCGCTCGGCGTTCGCGGTGGCGGTGTAGCGCTGAGCTACTTCCGTATTCACGGCGGCAGCCAGCTCCTCCGAATCTGTAATGAGCACAGAGGCAGCCATCGGATCATGCTCCGCCTGGGAAATGAGGTCATAGGCCACGTAGACCGGGTTGGCGGTCTCGTCGGCCAGGATAGCGATCTCGGTGGGGCCGGCTTCCGCATCGATGCCTACCACTCCCTGCACCGCGCGCTTAGCAGCAGCAACAAAGACATTGCCGGGACCGGTAATGATGTCCACGGGTTCAAGAGCATCCTCCCCCGTGGCGGGTTCGTCGTCGCCGTAGGCCAGAAGCGCGATGGCTTGTCCACCACCGACTGCCCAGACATCGTCCACGCCGAGCATGTGGCAGGTGGCCAGCACCGTCGGGTGCGGCAGGCCACCGAATTCCTTCTGCGGCGGAGAAGCCACGACCATCGCTTCAGCGCCTGCTTCTTGGGCCGGGACGGCATTCATAATGACGGAGGATGGGTACACCGCCTTGCCTCCTGGCACATACAGTCCTACCCGCTCAATGGGTTGAAAAACCTCGGTAACCGTTGCACCTGGCGCCAGCGTTGTCGTGTGTGGGGCCGGCTTCTGGTCCGCGTGAACGGCGCGCACGCGGGCGATAGATTCTTCGATAGCTGCCCGGACCTGAGGGGCCAGTTCTTGGGCCGCCTTCTCGAGCTCCTCATGCGGGACCCGCACCGCGGCGGGGCGGATGCCATCGAATTTCTCACCAAAGTCGAGGGCCGCCGCAACACCACCTTCTCGCACCTTGTTCACCATGGGGATAACAATGTCCATGACTGAGGAAACATCGGTTCCGCCTCGCGGCAATACTCGGCGCAGGCGGGAGGTGGTGAGAGTCTCTCCGCGCAGGTCAATGGTTCGTAGCATGCTCAAGCCCTTTTCATAATATACAGCCGCATAATATGCAGCGGTTTCTATACCTTCCCATTACTATACCCGTGCCAAAAAGCCAGCGAGCTGGCAGGTGCAGGTTATAGAATGTGTCACTACTAACACGTTCCGGCACCCCGACTCGGCGAAGGGAGGCGGCGAGATGAGCAACGGCGCCGAAGGTAATGACAGCCACTCCACCTCGGATCTGCTTGCCCGTGTGGAGCACCTCGCGCACCGCGAAAGCCTCCACTGCATCCGGGTCAGCGCGCACGAACTCCTCTTCCCCCATCCGCCGCTCGGGGAGACCCGCGCCTTTATGGATACCGAGGGCGAGCCCATTTTACGTTTCTGCACCACCCACCACGGGGTCTTGGGCTTCGGCGATATCCCCGCGCTCAGCGAGTTCGTCAACGACTGGAACCACGATTGTCTTTCGCCGCAGCTCGTGCTCAATTATTCCTCCCCGACCGAGGTCGAGGTGTGGGGCCATTCCTTCCTCGTCGTGCACCAGAAACCCACGGCGGCCCAGCTCTCCGCCTCTGTCATCCCTGCGCTGCACAACGCGGCGGCCTGCCTTGAGGAATTAGCGGATTATTTCCCCGTCTTGACGCTTCCCCGCCCGGCGGCTCCGGAAGAACAGATAGAGCTCGACGGCCCCGTCGGCACAGTCGATACCGCTCGTCTCGGGGAGCTTTTACCCGCCCTCGGTATTACGCGTTTCCAAGCAGATGCGGAAGAGGCCGTCTACGCGTGGATAAACGATGTCCTCTTTGCCTTCGCTATCGACTCTGGGCCGAGCCTCATCATTAAAGGCCATTGGGATCCCAACCTCCCAGGCAGCGAATTCTCCAAAATTTTCCTCATCTGCAATGACTGGAACCGCACCAACCACTCGGCTTCTGCCTTCTGCCACTCCAACGTCGATGGCTTGCAGGTGCGCATTGACTACGCCGTTATGACGGGCGCTGGGCTTTCCGACGCCCAACTGATCACCGCCCTAGGCCGCGGCATCAAACACGTCCTCCACGGCATCGATGACATTTCACGCGATGCTGTGGGCTCCTCCCCCGTCGCTTGGCCCTAAGGAGCCTCTGCCTCAGCCGCCATTGCCTCCGCTTCTTCGTCGTCCACGGCACGAGGAGGATTGACAAATACTGCGGACCAGTACGTAAACATGGCCATGAACGGCCCCACGAGCCAGGCGATGCCGGGCGAGAATTTCGGCACGAACTCCACAATTTCCCCGGGATCGTCCGGGATACTCGTTGCGGTAGCTCCACCAAAGACGTAGAACGACGCCGCGCCAGCCAAGGAAGCCAGGGCTACCCACAGCAATACCCCGACGCCGCGGTAGCGCTCGCCGCGCCGATAGGCAATAAGCCCCAACGCCATACCCAGGGCACCGGTAATGAGTACAAAAGTAATGTAGGAATCAAACTGAACGTTAGCGACGTTGCGCAGGGCGTAGCCGCCATCATCAACCCGGTGCCCCTTGAGGGCAGGACGCCACAGCCCCCACGCGGCGCCGGCCACAGAAAACCCGAGGAGCGCTAATGCGAGCAACCCCGCACCAAATCCGATGGCGCGGGGTATGCGAAAGCTAGGTGCACGCAGTGCAGGCACGATATGTTCTAGCCGCAGAAGGTCCAGTTGCCGTTCTCACGCTTGAAGCGCATGGTGGAGCTGTCCATGCCCTTGCTGGTGTTGACGTTCACGGTTGCGGATGCATCGTCACCGTTGACCACGACATCGTTGATGGACTCAACACCGGTCTTGGACCAGTCAAAGCCTTCCATCTGCGAGGTGTCCTGGCCAGCTGCCGCCATCATGTCCTTGAGCTGGTCCATCGGAACATCCGGAACCTGGTTGTAGTCCACCTGGTCAAGGCCGGAGTTCGGGTCGTTGCGCACTTCAGCGCAGGTGTGCTCCGGGAGGTACTTCACGAAGGAACGCATGGTCTGCTGCTCGTACATGCCACGGACCAGACCATTGATGCCGTCAATGTCTTCCTGGCTTGCAGCCTCACCCTGGACCGGCTCAACCTTCGGCATGCTCTGGAACGGATCCACACCGTTCTCGAAGGGGTTAGCCATGGCCTGGTTTTCGCCGCCCTCGGGGTTCTCCCCTTCCGGCTTCGGATCGGCGTTCTCGCCGTCCTTATTCTCTTCGCCTTCCTTCTTTTCGTCTCCCTCCTTCTTTTCAGAATCCTTCTCCTTCGACTGCCCCTCGGAGGTCTTGTCCTTGGACTCCGTCGTGGTGGTGGTCTTCACCGCGGAGGAAGCGGTATCGGTAGCGTTCTCATCATCGGAACCGCAAGCAGCCAAGGAGAGCGGCGCGACGAGCGCAACAGCGACGAGGGACTTCTTGGCAGGTGTCAGAAAAGACAAGGGATAACTCCTAATATCTATAGAGAGCGATAGTAAAACCACGCTGGGCGTGGCAGTTGCCCTTGGGCACTTCACATAACCCTAACAAGGCATGATTGTATAAACCCTACACTTCACCTTGAAGCTTCCTGTGAGCCACGCTTGGTGTTTTTCCGCGCCGCGTAGAGTGGGTTGTTGTGCACCTTTCTCGCGACGCTATCGTTTCCACCGCCCTCGAGCTCTTGACACGCTACGGGCTCGCCGATGTCACCATGCGCCGTGTTGCCACCAACCTCGGCGTTGCTCCCGGCGCGCTGTACTGGCATGTGGCCAATAAGCAATCGCTCATCGCCGCAATGACCTCCGAGATCCTCTCCCCCGTTACAGGAGAGACCACAACGGAGCTGGTCAGCTCCCTTCATGGGGAACTCACACGCTGGCGCGACGGCGCCGAAGTCGCCATAGCAGGTGCCGCTTTCCCCGAATCCTCAGCAAGTTCTGACTTGGAGGAGCTTTTCACCTCCGCGTTGAAGCGGGAAGCCCCCGGGGCATCACCGGAGGATAGTGGCGTCGCCGCCCGCGCTCTCATCCATTACGTCCTGGGAGCGACCTTCATGGAGCAATCCCGAGAACAGCTCAGTGGGGCGTCACCAAGCGCAGCTCCCTCAGCGTCGAATGCTGTGTCAGGCGTTGACACCTTGGTGCGCGCCGCAGAACTCATGGTCGCGGGTTTACGCACGCTGTGAACCGATCGCATGCAGCGGAATTGACTAAACTAAGCCTCATGACTGAGACCCGTGCTGATATAACGCCATCTCGCCAGGTGTGGCCTGGTTCCCCCTCCCCACTCGGCTCCACCTTCGATGGGGCCGGTACTAATTTTGCTATCTTTTCCGAGATCGCCGAGAAGGTCGAGCTCTGCCTCATCGATCACAACGGCAACGAAGAACGCATTGAACTGACCGAGATCACCGCCCACGTCTGGCATGCCTACCTTCCCAACGTCAGCCCGGGGCAGCGCTATGGCTACCGCATCCATGGCCCTTATGAACCAGAACATGGCCTGCGTTGCGATCCTTCAAAGCTTCTTGTCGATCCTTATGCTCGCGCCTTCGACGGTGACTTTGATGGCGATGCCTCTCTGTACTCCTACGATATCTTCGCGGACGAGCCCGGCACCGGACGCAACGACGATGATTCCCTAGGCCACACAATGCTGTCGGTGGTGATTAATCCCTTCTTCGAGTGGCACGGCGACAACCGCCCCCACACGCCAGATAACGAGACCATCATCTACGAAGCCCACGTCAAGGGCATGACGATGACGCACCCGGATGTTCCGGAGGAGCTGCGCGGAACCTATGCCGGCATGGCACACCCGGCCATCATCAACTACTTCAAGGACCTGGGTGTGACAGCCGTCGAGCTGCTGCCAGTCCATCAGTTCCTGCAGGATGATCGCCTGCGCCAGCTGGGGCTGCGCAACTACTGGGGCTATAACACCTTCGGCTTCTTCGCGCCCCATGCGGACTATGCCTACGCCAAGAAGCCCGGCGAGGTGGTCGCCGAGTTCAAGGCCATGGTTCGCGCCTACCACGAGGCCGGCATCGAAATCATCCTCGACGTTGTCTACAACCACACCGCCGAGGGCAACCACATGGGTCCGACCATTGCTTTCCGCGGCATTGATAACCACGCCTATTACCGGTTGGTTGATGACAACCCCGAGCACTACATGGACTACACCGGCACCGGTAACTCTCTTAATGTCCGCCACCCGCACTCCCTCCAGTTGATCATGGATTCGCTGCGCTACTGGGTAACGGAAATGCGCGTCGACGGCTTCCGCTTCGACCTGGCTTCCACCTTGGCGCGCGAGCTTGATGACGTCGACAAGCTGGCTACCTTCTTCGATCTAGTCCAGCAAGATCCGGTGGTTTCCAAGGTCAAGCTCATCGCCGAGCCCTGGGACGTGGGCCATAACGGCTACCAGGTTGGTAACTTCCCGCCCATTTGGAGCGAGTGGAACGGCAAGTACCGCGATACCGTCCGTGACTTTTGGCGCGGCGAGCCGTCGACGATGGGCGAGTTTGCCTCGCGCCTTACCGGATCTTCCGACCTCTACGCCAACAACGGCCGCCGCCCCACCGCGTCCATCAATTTCATCACCGCGCACGATGGCTTCACGCTGCGTGATTTGGTCTCCTACAACGAAAAGCACAATGCCGACAACGGGGAAGACAACCGCGACGGTGAATCCCACAACCGCTCCTGGAACCACGGTGTGGAGGGCCCCACTGACGACGAAGAGATTAAGAAGCTTCGCCGCCGCCAGGTGCGTAACTTCCTCACCACCCTTCTGCTGTCCCAGGGCACCCCGATGCTGTGCCACGGCGATGAGCTGGGCCGCACCCAGGGCGGCAACAACAATGTGTACTGCCAAGACAACGAGATTTCGTGGATCGATTGGTCGATGTTGGAGCAAGAGAAGAACATCGCCATGCACGGCTTTACCAAGCGCCTGATTAATATCCGCAAGAACCACCCGGTGTTCCGTCGCCAGCGTTTCTTGGCCGGCGGCCCCTTCGGTTCTGAGGTGAAAGACCGAGATATTGCGTGGCTGGTTCCCTCCGGCAAGCTGATGACCCCTGAAGACTGGGACTTTGAGTTCGGTAAGGCGCTTATGGTCTACCTCAACGGCAACGCGATTACGGAGACGACTGCCCGGGGTGAGCGCATCACGGATGATTCCTTCATCATGATCTTCAACGCTCACCACGAGGAGATCGAGTTCACTCTGCCGAAGAAGGACTTGGGTGCTAGCTGGCGCCTCATCGTGGATACGTCTGACTCCGGTGGCTACCCAGATGAAGAAAAGCTCATCGCGGCTGAGGGATCCATCGTGGTGCAACCGCGCACGTCGCTCATCCTCCGCCAGACCGAGCCGCCGGTTTTCGATGACAGCGATGAGTCCGCCGGAGCAGACGAGAACTAGACTGCTCCTTTACCACCTACGCTCTGCTCCCCTGTCCTGAAAGGAATCTGTGTCCTATACCGCCCATGGCGCTGTCATTGATGTCACCGCCGATGCCCTCACGTTCCGCCGCTCCCAGCTTGCTGCGTCCCTCGGCGCACCGGCCCACGAGGCTCTCTCGATGGCCGATGCCACGAGCGTGGAGTGCACGGCGCCAACGGCCACGGGCTTCGGGCAGGTCGTGGTGCGCGGCACGGTCGATGCTGCGGGGAATGCTGGGGACACGGTCATCCGCTTCGCCCCAGGCCAGGACGCGGAGGCCTTCGCTCAGGCGGTCAAGGCCGCCCTCCGCGGCGAAGCGCCGGCGACCAGCAGCCGAGTCGACGGACTGAATTTCACCGCTGTCGATGTGGAAACCGCTAACGACAACTGGGGTTCGGTCTGCCAAATCGGCGCGGTCCGCTTCCGCGATGGTGAAGAAACTGAGTCCCGCACGTGGCTGTGTACTCCCCCGCCGGGTCTGGAGCACTTCGACGATGTCAACATCAGTATCCACGGCATCACAGCAGACGACGTCGCCGGCGCTTCCCCCTTCGCGGACGCCGCTGCCGAGCTCTTCGAGTTCCTCGGTTCCGACACGTTGGTCGCCCACAACGCGCAATTCGATTCCACCGCTTTGCGCAGTGGCCTCCAGAAGGCGGCGGCTCCAGTCCCAGAAGTGCGCCTAGCATGTTCGCTAGCGCTGGCTCGCGACGCCTCCCGCGCCGGCGTTATCGACGTGGCCAACCATAAGCTTCCCACCGTTGCCTCCTACATTGGCGCCGAAGATTTTCAGCACCACGAGGCCACGGCGGATGCCCGCGCCGCTGGGGAAATTGTCAGCGCCTTGGCTCAACGTTTTGGCCACTCCGGTTCCATCGAGGAATTGTTCTCTACCCGCGAGTTTGCACTGGGAACCTTAAGCGAGGATTCGGTTATCCCTGTCCTCCGCGCCAACACCGCACCGCTTTCCGCAGCAGACCTAGGCGCGGGTACAGATTTCCGCGACAACACCCGCATGGCGGGTGCTACCTCGGGTGCTCAGAAGAAACGCTCCTCCTCGCAGGAGCGCCGCGGGCCGGCCCCGTGGCAGTCCGTGTCCACCCCGGACACCATCCCGGATCCGAACCCCGATGCCGACCCGGAAGGCGCGTTGTTTGGCCAGAATGTCACCCTCACCGGTGACTTTGAGCCTTTCGACAAGGGCTTGTTGTGGTCCAAGATCGCTGAGCGCGGCGGCCAGGTAGGCAAAAACGTCACGAAGAAGACCACCATCCTCGTCGTGGGCCAGTGGGCCACCAAGACGTCGAAGGAAAAGCGTGCCGAAGAGCTGCAAAGCAACGGCCAGGACATCGCCATCTGGCAGTCCGACAAGCTCTTAGAGGAACTGCAGCTCGACGAAGCCCCACCGTTCTAGGCAGTAAAAGGCGCTAGGGCGCTAGGGCATCCAAGCTCTAGCGCGCAGTGAAATTTCTCTTCTCCGGTGGGAACCTGTGGGCGCAAGACACAGTCCAATAAAGGCAAGGAATCCGCACTAGCCTACCTTTCACGGAGACGAACACATGACCATCGCGCTGCCCACCTCGCTTCACGTCGATCACCTACTCCCTTCGCTCTGCCCGAGCGAAGAGCTCAACGGAATTAAGCTGTGCGATGATGGCTTCGGCGACTCGCCCGCGCGCATCCAGCTCTCGCGGACGCTATCGATGTCCATGGTGCACGGCACGGGTGCCGAAACCAAGCGCGTGAGCCAGCGTGCGTTGGACGATCTGGGCCTGACTACGCGCCAAGCGTGGGATACCGCAGCGCTTAATCTTCAACGCCGCGCGTTAACACAGCAGGGACTGCGTTTCTTTACCCGGCCAGCGGAGCAGAGTCTCAGCGGCGCTGAAGGCAGCCTCGAGGTGCGCGTGCATCGCTGCACCGTATCGTCGTGGTTGGCGCATCCGCAGGCCTTCGTTATCCTGGATAATCATCTGAAACGCTTGAGCCAAGCCACGAGTATTACCTACCTCGTTCCTGATGCGCACACCCTCTACGCGCTGCTGAACGTTTCCCCACAGCGAGCGACGGAACTGGCCTGCCGCGCGGCCGAGTTGCGCCCGCGCCATCGTCCCCCTCTGAGCCTGCAACCACTAGTATTGGCTAACGGCTTCCCTCTCGAGGTGTAGATACGCCTCACGTCATTCTTGCCGTGGCCGAAAGGAGTCACGTTCTTCACAATGCCTGAATCATCCATGTCCCGCCTGGGCAACCAGTACCACTCCTGGGTACGCGCGCACCCCACCGCGGCGCAAGACTTCCGCGACGCCATCGAGGACTTGCTGAACGACGCCGGAATTATCTTCGACCGCGTGGCCACCCGTGTAAAACAATGGCCGTCGCTCAAGGCCAAGGCGAAGAAGCGTCGAGAGAACGGCGAGCTCATGTATCCGAACCCGTGGGAGGATATTCACGATGTTTTGGGCGTGCGGATTACTGTCTTCCACTCCACGATTATCCCAGAGGCCCTGGAGGTTTTAGGAGAGACCTTTACCGTGCTTCGCTCAGTGGATAAGGCAGCGGAGACGCGAATTTCCGGTGGCTTTGGTTATGGCTCCCATCACTTGGTACTGACGGTATCGGAGGATAGCGCCGCCACGCTGGAGGAACTTGAGCCTTATATCGGCTGGACCTTCGAGATTCAGATTCGCACCGTACTCCAGCACGCGTGGGCCGAGTTCGAACACGATATCCGCTACAAACAGGGTCCGAATCCTCCCTCCCCACAGGTCGATCGGCTCTTTACGCTCGCCGCAGGCCTCATTGAGCTGGCGGATCAGCAATTCGATGAAATCGCCGCGCTCAAGGCACCCAGCTCTGAGGCCGGAGACGACGTCGAGATCACGGCCGAAACCCTCCCCGGCGTCCTCGCCATTATTCTGGGCAGCCGCTTCCCACGTTCGCGTTCGGAACACTATCGCTTCCTTGCCGAGCTGCTGGAGAACAACGGAATCACACACTTGAGCCAGCTCAGGCAACTGCTCGATGATGACGACATCGCCCACGTTCACGACGCCATGCGCTACCGCTTCCGCCCGGGCCAGGTCAGGCTTATCGACGACCTGCTGCTCAACAAATTCGGCGCCCAGCACATCGAGGCCACCGCCGATGCCGGCGACCGCAGGGACCGCAAGCGCCGCTTGAACGCGCGCCTGAAGGCCTTAAAGAACTTCCGGAATAATTAGCGGAATCCGCCGCGGAACTTCTCCATCTGCCGGCGCTCCTTCTTCGTGGGGCGGCCTGCACCGCGCGGGCGGACTGGGACGGAGGGCATGAACTCCTTCGGCGGTGGCGGCGGGGCATGGTCGATGTAGCAGGTCCGCGCGATGGGAGCGCCCACGCGCTTGGACACAGTGGCGAGCACCTCGAGATCATGTTCGTGGTGGTTGCGCCACACGCGCACGCGGTCGCCGGGGACAACCTGCTGCGCGGGCTTGGTGGCGTTGCCGTTGAGCTTGACGTGCCCGGCGCGCACCGCCGTGGCAGCTTCTGACCGAGTCTTGAACATGCGCACGGACCAGACCCAGGCGTCAATGCGGACGGGCCGCCCGTCGGGCTGATTCACCATAGGCGCTTAAAGGTTGTGGTTTTCGTTGACGATCTTCTGGATCTTTACCCAGTTGTAGGCGCCGCCGACCACGGCGACGATGAGGCCAATGGCCATACAGGTCCAGAAACCGGTAAGCGCCCAGCCCAAGAGCACACCGCCGGCGACGCCGCCCACGACACAGATAGCTCCGTTGCGTGCGTGGGTGCGCACGGCTTGCTTGCGTTGCTCAATGGGGTTGTTGGGGCGTCGCTGCATAGTCATGGGGCTTATTTTACATGGCCAGAAGCCCACACCCTTAAAGCTCCACCCAGGCTGTTCCGGCTTCCTTCGGCTCTACCCCACCCTGGGTCAGTGCCGCGAGCGTTGCAGCGAGTTTCTCCTCACCGCCGGGCTCAACGGACACGGTGAAGGTCACCGCCTGGCCATAAGCGGTATCCACCATGTCGACGCCGCGGTTGCGCAGCTCCGCTTCCAGCCGCCCGGCCTCCGCATGGGACACTTCGACGGTATAGAGCTCGCGCAAGGCACGCGTGACGGGCTCAACCTGCTCCATCGTCTCGCTGACGGCACCTCCATAGGCGTGCACGAGCCCGCCCGCGCCCAGCTTGATACCGCCGAAGTAGCGCACCACGACCGCACAGATATCGAGCAGTCCGGAGCCCTTCAGAACATCGAGCATCGGCTTGCCCGCCGTGCCGGAGGGCTCGCCATCATCGGAGGAGCGCTCCACTGGATTCGAGCCGTCAACGTGGTAGATGTAGGCCGAGCAGTGGTGGCGGGCGTCGGGGAAGCGGTCGCGGGCGGCGTCGATAAGCGTGCGTGCTTCCGCTTCCGTCGTGGCGCGGCCGATGAGGGTGATAAACCGCGAGCGCTTGATCTCAATCTCGTGCTCGACAATCTCACCGGCGGCGGGGCGCTGATAGCTCTCCAGCATTATGCGACGAGGAAGTCGTACTCAGGCGTGCCGGGCTGAAGCTGCTGGCAGTTGAGCTTCGATTTCTCCATGCGCTCCAGCAGTCCGTCGATACCTGCGGCACTCCCCAACTCGATACCCACCAGCGCGGCGCCGGTCTCACGGTTGTTGCGCTTGAGGTACTCGAACAGCGTGATGTCATCTTCTGGGCCAAGAACATCCTGGAGGAAGTGGCGCAACTGGCCGGGCTCCTGCGGGAAGTTCACCAGGAAGTAGTGCTTGAGTCCGCGGTGCACCAGGGAGCGCTCCATGATTTCGGCATAGCGAAGCACGTCATTATTGCCGCCGGAAATCACGCAGACCACCGTTGAGCCCGGCTGCAGGTTGAGAGTGCGCAGGCCGGTCACGCTCAGCGCGCCGGCGGGTTCGGCGATGATGCCCTCGTTTTGGTAGAGCGCGAGCTGCTCCGTGCACACGGCGCCTTCCGAGACGATGTCATGGTGCAGGCGGCCCTGGTTGGCTTCCAAAATCTTGAAAGGCAGCTCACCGATGCGCTTGACGGCAGCACCGTCGACGAAAGGATCGACGGTCTCCAGGGTCACCGGCTCACCGGCCGCAAACGCAGCGCTCAGCGACGCCGCCCCGGCCGGCTCAATGCCCACCACCGCGGTGCGCGGGGCCATATCGGCGAGGTAAGAGGTGATGCCGGAAATGAGTCCGCCGCCGCCCACGGGGACCACCACGGTATCCAAGGACTTGCCCATTGAGGACAGCTGGGACACGATTTCCGCGGCCACAGTTCCCTGACCGGTGACGGTATCGCGCGAGTCGAAAGGCTCGATGAAGAAGGCGCCGCGCTCGGCGGCATCCGCGTGCGCGGCCGCAGCCGCCTCGTCGAAGTTGGCGCCGGTGACCACCAACTCCACGAAATCACCACCGTGAACCAGGATGCGGTCGCGTTTTTGCTTCGGGGTCGGTTCCGGCACGTAGATCTTGCCGTGGATTCCCATGGTGCGGCAGGCGTAGGCGACGCCCTGGGCGTGATTTCCCGCCGAGGCGGTAACTATCCCCTGCGTGCGCTGCTCTTCGCTGAGATTTGACATGCCGTAAATAGCCCCGCGGATCTTGTAGGAGCGCACATCCTGCAGATCTTCGCGCTTCAGGTACACCTCATAACCTGTCTCTTGGGACAGGCGCGGGCAGTACTGCAGCGGAGTCGGGGCAATCTCCGAGCTAATTCGCGATTGGGCCAGTTGGATATCAGAGGCGTGGATAGGCTCGAAGTCTTGCGGGATGGTTGTCATGGTGGCTTATTTTAGCGCCCCGCTCTCCACGCGTCGCACATTACCTAGCATTCGACCGGTTCACCGAACGTTTACCCAGATCTCGTTTGGCCGCAACTTACTGTTCCCCAAAAGCACTAGGGGCAAACGTACGGTGGTGCGGAATCTTTTCGTCTCGCAACAAGGAGTCTTTCTGCATGTCTCGTTCTATCTCCCGCCGCTCCCTCACCCTGTGCGCTGCGACCGCCACGTGCCTTAGCCTGGCTGTACCGACTTCCTCGGCTGCGATTGTAGAGAATGTCATCGAACACTCTGCTGCCGACGCTAACCTCAAGGTCACCCCGATTGGCACCTATGAGTCTGGGGTCTACGAAGAGTCCGCCGCAGAGATCGTGGCCTTCCACCCGGCCTCCAAGCGCATTCTCACCGTCAACGCACACGCGGGCCAGATTGATGTCCTCGATGCTTCGGATCCGACCAAGCTCACGCTCATCGGTTCCATTTCTGCTGGCGAGGGCAAGGAAATCAACTCCGTGGCCGTGCGTCCCGATGGCCTGGCTGTGGCCGCCGTCCAGCAAGCGGACAAGACCGAGGAGGGCGAAGCACTGTTCTTCAACGCCGCGGCCGAGGACCTAGCGACCGCCGAATTAGGGCGCGTGATGGTGGGCGCTTTGCCGGATAACGTCCACATCACCGCCGATGGTGGCTACGCTCTCCTGGCTAATGAGGGCGAGCCCTCGAACGAGCTCAACGCCGAGGGCACCGATTACATCACGGACCCGGAAGGTTCCGTCTCCGTCATTAAGCTGCCGGAGGGTGTTGAGGCTTCAACCCAAGCGCACGCCCGTATCGCCGACTTCACAGCCTTCGACGGTCAGCCCCTGCCAGAGGGCGTGCGCGTCTTCGGCCCCTCCGGTCACGATTCCAAGCCCTCTATCGACTTCGAGCCGGAGTACATCACCTCCCAGGACGGCAAGGCCTTTGTAACGCTGCAGGAGGCCAACGCCATCGGTGTCATTGACATCGAGTCCGCCACCGTGGAAAAGATTCTGCCTGCACACATTGCGGATCACTCGACAGTCCCGCTGGACCCCTCGAACAAGGATGACAAGGCGGAGCTGCGCACCATCCCGGTTAAGGGTCTGTCCATGCCCGATTCCATCGGTGCCTTCACCGCTGGCGGCCAGACCTACTTCGCCACCGCGAACGAGGGCGACGCCCGCGAATGGGGCGTGGAGGAGAAGGACGGCGGTTCCGGCGTCTACACCGATGAGGTGGAGCTCAAGGACGTGGTCGAGGATGGCAAGGTGTGCGAGGGCGCGCTTGGCGACGTCGACCTGGACAAGCTCGCCGACAAGAAGGAAGCCGGCAACCTGAAGCTGAGCAACGCCTCTGGCTGGAACGAAGAGAAGGGCTGCTTCGACGAGCTTTATGCTTACGGCTCCCGTTCCTTTAGCATCTACGACGCGGAGGGCAACGTTGTCTTCGACTCCGGTGCCGAGTTCGAAAAGATCACCGCCGAGCTCAACGAGCCGGGCGTGTTCCACCACAACGCCGATAATGAGAGCGCCGAGTTTGATGACCGTTCCGACAACAAGGGCCCCGAGCCCGAGGCTCTCACCATCGGCACCGTGGGAGATCGCACATACGCCTTCATCGGCGCGGAGCGCGTCGGCGGCATCTTTGTCTACGACGTCACCGACCCTGCTAACTCTTCCTTCGTTACCTACGTCAACAACCGCGACTTCTCCACCGACGAGTCCGCTGCTGCCGGCGACCTAGGCCCGGAGGGCTTTGCCTTCGTCGACAAGGCGGACTCCCCCAACGGCGAGTACCTGCTCATCGTCGGCAACGAGGTATCCGGAACCACGACCGTCTACTCCGTTAAGGATCTCCTCGCTGGCGACAAGGACGACGAGGAGAATCCGGACGAGAATCCGGATGAGAACCCTGGCGATGACTCGCAGGACCAGGACGACCAGAACAAGGACGGCCAGAGCTCCCGCCCGTCCACCGCGGCCATCATCGCTGGTTCTGTCATCGGTGTCATCGCCGCCCTAGCCGCTGCCGTAGGCCTGCTGCGCGCCCCGGGTATCCGTGAAACGGTCCTCAGCCTGGCTCCTGCGCCGCTGCGCGAGCAGCTGGAGAAGTTCCTCTAGCCCCTACCGCGCTCCTGGGGAGGGCTGCTACATTGAGATGGGCTTGCTCGAAGCCCCTCCCCCTTTTTTCTCATCCCCTCGCATCCCTTCCCAAGGAGAACCCTCTGATTATGCGCCTTTCAACCTCCCTGATCGCAGTGTGCACCACGACCATGGCCCTGGTAACTCCGCTGGCTGCAGCCGACGACGCTTCTGGTAGCGCTCAGCCCGCCGCGCAGAGCCAGAGCGGACAGAACGGTCAGAGCTCCACTGGCGGAAGCTCGATGAACATCGGTCACACCAATACCTCCGGCCTCTCCGAGGAGTGCGCGGATGCGGTGCGCAAGGCGCGCGAGGAGCACGAAAACGCGGTGGCCGATGACACTGCGGGCTCGTCCTTCATGGGGCCGAAGGAGCTCGGACTCGGCATCCTTAACGGTTATGGTTCCTCCGGTATGCCGGAAGAGCCGGACTGCGTCCAGGAAGAAAAGGACGCTGAGCTGGAGAAGGAGTGGGACGAGATGCCGGACTGGGTACAGTCTGCACGCCCCAATGACACGGCCGAGGAAGTCTTTGCGTGGATCGGTGGCGCGGCTGCGTTACTTTCCGTCGGCATCAACCTGCTGGCCGCGGTCGCGCAGTCCAACCCGGCTGTCCTCAACGACCTGCGTGCCTTCCTCAAGAGCCACGGTTTCTACTGGGATAACACCAAGAAGAAGGAAGAGGCCGACGCGGCTGAGGAATAATTCCCTACCGTACGATCTCGAAGGCGCGAACCACACTTGGTTCGCGCCTATTTATTTCGTCCTCGGACGGGACCGCGCGCTAGAGCATTTGCGCGCCCCAGCCCCGGCGACGGGTTAGAACAGTTCCTCCGTAGCGATCTGTGCGCCTTCAACGAGGGACTCCAACTTTGCCCACGCGATCTGGTGGTGCAGGCGTCCGCCGAGACCGCAGTCCGTCGACGCGATGACGTTCTCGGGGCCCACCAACTCGGCGAAACGGATAATGCGATCCGCCACTAGGCGCGGGTGCTCCACCGCGTTTGTCGAGTGCGAAATCACGCCCGGGTAGATGACAGTGCCCTCCGGTAGCTTGTGGTCCTGCCACACGCGCCACTCGTGTGCGTGGCGCGGCGAGGCGCCCTCGAAGGAGAAGCCGCCGACCTTGGCCTGCAGGATCTCTTCAATGATGTCCGCGAACGGAATATCCGTCACGTGCGGGCCATGCCAGGAACCCCAGCAGATGTGCAGGCGGGTCTGCTCGCGCGGGATATCCTTGATGGACTCGTTGAGGATGTCAATGCGCTCGCGCAGGAATGCCTGGAAGTCCTCTACGGTCGGCTCCGGGACCACCGAGTCCCAAGCTTCGGCCAGATCCGGGGCATCGAACTGGACTGTTAGACCGGCATCGGTAATGGCCTTGTACTCCACCTTGAGCGCCTCGCCACACGCACGCACGAGATCGGACTCATCCTCGTAGTACTTGTTGGGCAGACGTGCCGCAGCACCCGGAGATAGGGCGGCGACGAAGCCTTCGGTGCCTTCGGGGAGGGCGTGGGCAAGCAGCTTCACGTCCGCCTCGACCTGCTCCTGGCCGATGTACGTAACCGGGCCGGTGAACTCCGGGTTAGCGACCTTCTTGCGGCCGGTAAAGATACCCGAATCCGGATCGTTGTAAGCTTCGGCGAACAGTGCGCGGTCGCGGCGATCCTTCATCGAGGAAAGGCGAATCTTGCCCGGCTCGGAACGGATCTTGTCACCGATTTCCCAGCGGTCCTTGTCCGTCATGGTCAATCCACCCAGGCGGGTAAAGGAGTAGTTCCACCAAGCTCCATAGTCCACAGCGCCGGAGGTGATGTGGCCGTACTCGCCCTCGTTGATGATGTCGATGCCGAGATCAACCTGGCGCTTGACCACGTCAGCAACCGAGCGCTGAAGAATCTCGTGGAACTTCTCATCGGAGATGGTGCCGGCAGAACGCTCGAGGTTAGCCTCCAGCAGCTCCTTGGTGCGTGGCAGCGAGCCGACGTGGGTGGTGCGGATCTTATTGACCATAGGAGGTACATTCCCTTTCAACTAGACTGTGCTGTCTAGCGTAACCCACGGGCGAAGCACAGCCCGCTTCGTTCTGCACTTTTATTCAGCACGCGGCCCCAGCAGGTGGGCTCACCCAAGGATGCCGGCGCCCATCGTCGCCTTGAGATCACCCATGAGGTTGCTGGAGCGCTCCACACGCAGATGTTCGCCGAGGACCATCATGGTGGACTCTTCGCCGTCGACAAGCGTGAGGTACACGTCGGACTCACCCTTGTTGTTGACCAAGACCTGCTTGAGCCGCGCAATGTTGTCCATCGTGCACTGATCCGTGCGCATGGTCAGTCGCAGCGGCAGGCCAGCACCGTTGCCCGGCCCCAAATCGGGAACGCGGATATCGGAGCAGAACAAGGACATGCGCTCATCGCGAATCTTCACCTGAACCTTGGCCAGGATGATATTGTCTTCCGCAATCTGCGGGGCCACCAGCGAGTACACCTGGTTGAACACGAGGATATCCACCTGGGCGCCGTTATGGTCCTCGATGCTGACGATGGCCCAGGGCGAGCCATCGCGCTTGGAAAAGCGCCTGTCGACGCCCGAGATAATGCCGCCGATCACCAGCTCCTGCCCGTTGCCGACTTCACCGTTGAGGATCTTGGTAATCGGGGTGTCGGTCTGCGCGTTGAGGGCTTCCTCGAAGCCATCGAGCGGGTGGCCGGACACGTACAGGCCGAGCATCTCCCTCTCCAAGGCCAGCTCGTGCTTTCGATCCCAGTTCTCATCTGGGATATCGATGGCGAAGGCGGAGACAGAGTCGCCCTGTTCATCACCACCGCCAAAGCCAGCGAAGAGGTCAAATTGGCCCTTGTCGGCTGCTTTTTTGGTAGTCTGCACCGAATCCACGGCATCCTCGTGGATGAGCATGAGGCCCTTGCGCGGGTGTTCCAGGGAATCGAAGGCTCCGGCCTTGATGAGGGATTCGGTCACGCGCTTCGAACAGGCCGCCAGCTCGATCTTCTCCAGGTAATCGGAGAAGGACGTGAAAGCGCCTTTCTCCCGGCGGGTCTTCACGATGGAATCCACCACTTCCCCACCGACGTTGCGGATAGCGCCCATGCCGAAGCGGATATCCTCGCCCACGGCCTGGAAGGTTTCTTGGGACTCATTGACGTCCGGGGAGAGCACGCGGATGCCCAGGTGGCGACAGTCGGCCAGGTAGATAGCGGACTTATCCTTCTTGTCACCCACCGAGGTCAGCAGCGCGGCCATGTACTCCGGCGCGTAATAGGCCTTCAGGTAAGCCGTCCAGAAGGACACCAACCCGTAACCGGCGGCGTGGGACTTGTTAAACGCGTAGGAGGCGAAGGGCTCAATGGTGCCCCACAGAGCGTCCATCGCTTCCTTGGAGTAGCCGTTATCCTTCATGCCGCCCCAGAACTTGTCATATTGCTGGGCCAGCACTTCCGGCTTCTTCTTACCCATGGCCTTGCGGAAGCCGTCTGCCTCGCCGGCGGTGTAGTTCGCCACCTTCTGCGAGATACGCATGATCTGCTCCTGGTACACAATGAGGCCATAGGTCTCATCCAGGATTTCCTTGAGCGGCTCCTCCAGCTCGGGGTGAATTGGGGTAATTTCCTTGCGGCCGTTCTTGCGGTCGGCATAATCCCAGTGCGCGTTCACACCCATCGGGCCCGGGCGGTAGAGCGCCAGCGACGCCACGATGTCCTTAAAGCCCGTTGGCTTCATGCGTTTGAGCAGCTCCTGCATGCCGCCGGAGTCCAGCTGGAACACGCCCAGAGTATCGCCGCGCGAGAGCAGGTCATAGACCTTTGAGGCATTCGGGTCGTCGGCATGGAGGTCTTCTAGGTGGACTTCCTCGCCGCGGTTCTTCTTGATGTTTTCCAGGCAGTCACCAATCACGGTGAGGTTGCGCAGACCCAGGAAGTCCATCTTCAGCAGGCCGATGGCCTCACAGGCCGGGTAGTCCCAGCCGGTGATGTAGGCGCCGTCGGCTGGGCGCTTCCACATCGGGATGTGGTCCATAAGCCGGACCGAGGCCATAATGACCGCGCAGGCATGCACGCCGGCCTGGCGGACCACGCCCTCGAGGCCGCGAGCGGTCTCGTAGATCTTCTTGACGTCCGGGTCAGTCTCAATCATCTGCCGGACCTCGGTCGCCTCCGAGTAGCGCTCGTGCTCGGGGTCCATGATGCCGGCGAGCGGGATGTCCTTGGCCATGATGGCAGGCGGCAGCGCACCGTTAATGCGGTCCGCCATCTGGAAGCCCGGCTGGCCAAAGTGCACCTTAGCGGAGTCCTTAATGGCCTGCTTGGTCTTCACGGTGCCGAAGGTAATCACCTGGGCAACCTTGTCCTCGCCCCACCGCTCGGCGGCGTAAGTAATCATCTCGCCGCGGCGGCGATCATCGAAGTCGATATCGATATCCGGTGCGGACGGACGCTCCGGGTTCAAGAATCGCTCAAAGAGCAGGCCGTGCTCGATGGGGTCAATGTTGGTAATGGTCAGCGCGTAGGCCACGAGTGCACCGGCCGCCGAACCACGACCCGGACCGACGCGAATGCCGATGGACCGCGCGTGTTTGATGAGCTCGGCCACGATGAGGAAGTAAGAGGGGTAGCCCTTCATGTCGATGACGCTGATCTCGTACTCAGCGCGATCGATGTACTCCTGCGGCACATCCCCACCGTTGAAGCGATCCTTCAGTCCTTCCATCACCTCGTGGGTCAGCCAGGAGGTTGGGGTGTGGCCCTCGGGGACGTCGGCAATCGGCATGCGATCGTGGGTGTGCTCCTCCCAAATCGCACCGTAGTCCTGCACGCGCTCCGCAATCCACAGGGTGTTATCGCAGGCCTCCGGCACCATGTGATCCCACAGTTCGCGCATCTGCGCGGCGGACTTGATGTAGTAGCCGGTGCCATCGAACTTGAAGCGATCCGGGTCCATGAACGTCTTACCGGTCTGCACGCACAGCATGGCCTCGTGCGCCGGGGCTTGGGACTCCAGCACGTAGTGGCAGTCATTGGTCACCAACGGCGGCAAGTCCAGCTTGCGGCCGATCTCCAGCAGGCCGTCGCGCGTGCGCTTCTCGATGTCCAGCCCATGGTCCATGAGCTCCAGGAAGAAGTTGTCCTTGCCGTAGATGTCCTGCCACATCGCGGCAGCCTCGAGAGCCTCGTTGAACTGGCCCAAGCGCAGGCGGGTCTGCACGTCGCCGGAGGGGCAGCCGGTGGTCGCGATGATGCCTTCGGCGTGCTCGGCAATAAGCTCCGCGTCCATGCGCGGCCACTTTCCTAACTGGCCCTCGTAGGAAGCCAAGGAGGAAAGCTTGAACAGGTTGCGCAGCCCGGTTTCATTCTCCGCCAACATGGTCTGGTGCAGGTAGGCACCGGAGGCAGAGACGTCATCGCGCTTCTGGTCCGGGGTTCCCCACAGCACGCGCTTCTTGTTGAAACGTGACTCAGGAGCCAGGTAGGCCTCGATGCCGATGATTGGTTTAATGCCGGCGCTGGTCATCCTTTGATAGAAGGCATTGGATCCATACATGTTGCCGTGGTCGGTCATACCGACTGCCGGCATGCCTTGGCGGAGAACCTCATCCGCCAACATGTCCACCTTGGCCATGCCGTCCAGCATGGAAAATTCGGTGTGGTTGTGCAGATGGACGAAGGAGGAGTTTTTGGCCATGCGGCTCATCTTAGCGGGGCCGTCAAACTTCGCCCGTAGGTCCTCGTTAAGGTACATTTTCTTAAATGTTCTACACTATTGCCGCCTATCTCATGTGGGGCTTCTTCCCAGCGTTCTTCCCGCTGCTGCGCCCCGCCAGCCCGTTTGAGATCTTGGCCCACCGCATCGTGTGGACTGCGGTTCTCGTCACCGCAATGCTGCTGGTGACTGGTGGCTGGCGCGAGCTCCGCGCATTCAGCTTGCGCACCTGGGGGTGGATGTTCGCCTGCGGCGTGGCCATCACCATCAACTGGGGTACCTATGTCATCGCCATCAACAGCGATCACGTGGCCGATGCCGCACTGGGCTATTTCATTAACCCGCTCGTCTCCGTGGCCCTCGGCATTATCTTCCTCAAGGAGAAGCTGACGAAGGCGCAGGTGGCGTCGGTCAGCATCGCCTTCATCGCGGTGTTGTGGCTGACCTTTATGACGGGCCAGGCCCCCTATTATTCGCTGGCCTTGGCCTTCAGCTTCGGAATCTATGGCCTGCTGAAGAAACGCATCACGGTCTCCTCGATGGGCTCAGTGGCCGCGGAAACCTTGGTCATGCTCCCCTTCGCGCTGGTCTACCTGGGCTACCTCCAGGCACAGGGCGAATCCACCTTCACGACCGAAGGCCCCGAGCACGTCGCACTGCTGGTCACCTCCGGCCTCGTCACCGCTCTGCCGCTGTTGTGTTTCGCCCAGGGCGCTAAGCACCTGCGCCTGTCTACGCTCGGCATGCTGCAGTACATGACCCCCATCATGCAGATGCTGTGGGCGCTGTTCGTGACCCAGGAGCACATGTCCACCGAACGCTGGATTGGCTTTGCCATCATCTGGGTTGCGGTGATCATCTACCTTGCAGACTTGGTGCGCATGGGCCGCGCTTCTCGACGCCGCGCCCGCCTCCACCCCGCCGACGCGTCACCCACCGCAGAGGGCTAACGGCGCTTCAGCTCCTCGCGCGCCTGCTTAGCCTCGGCGCGCCGGGCGGATTCCTCGCGTGCATTAAGCGCCCACCGCGGCATGAGGATGGCCATGGCGATGCAGTAGATGGCCACCACGATGAGAATGCCGAAGGTGAGCTTGTCCGCTCCCCAGATTCCTTGCGCGATGGCGGCCCCAGAGGCGATGAACGCGCCCGCCCACATCAAGAGGTAGGCAAAGCGGTAGTTCGGCGGCCACTCGGATGTGTTGGGAAACAGGCGCATGTCTTCTCCTCGGCTGTTCTAGCGGTTCTCATTCTGTCCGACGTTGGCGGGCGGGCGCACGCCGAAGGAGCCCCACGCGGCGTCAGCGGGCGCGACCTCCACGGTATCGACCCGCGGATCGTTAGCGAGGGCGCGCAGTTGACTCCCCCCGGAATAGACCACGACGGCATCGACCTTCGCTGGTGCATCCTCCGCCATGTCACGGGCATGGTCGGCCACGCGGGCCAAGACGGTATCGATAACGTCGGCGCGCGTGGCGCCGGCGACAGGCTCGGGGACCGCGATGGGCGCGGCCAGCCCGATCACGATGGCATCCATGCGCTCGACGGGCTGCAGGGCGTCGCTCACGTCCTGCGGACTCAGCGGCTCGCGAAAGCCCACCAGCGCGTAGGCCGGATCGGTTGCGTGCGCTAATGAGGTCTCCGCGCGCTCCCGATAATCGGCCGCGCTCTCCGAGCCATCAGGGCCAAGTTGGTCTCCCTGCACCGCCGTGCTGGGCTGCGTTCCGAAAAGCCCGAAGGCGACCACCACGGCCAAGGCGAGCACGGCCAACAGCACCAGCGCCGCGGCACGGCGGCGCCGGTAGATGCGTTGGCTGGTGCTTCGCTGCGGGCTCATCCGCGCAAAACCTCCACGGCGTGCTTGAGATCGTCCGGGTAGGGTGCAGTGCACTCGAACCACTTGCCGGTTCCCGGGTGGGTAAAGCCGAGTTCGACCGCGTGCAGCCATTGACGGCTCAGGCCCACGCGCTTGGCTAGGTTCGGGTCACAGCCATACATCGGATCGCCGACACAGGGATGCCCGGTGGCGGACATGTGGACACGGATCTGGTGGGTTCGGCCGGTCTCCAAATGAACCTCGAGGAGGCTAGCCTCGCGGAAGGCCTCCAACAGCTTGTAATGTGTCACGGCCGGTTTGCCGTCATCGACGACCCCAAATTTCCAGCCCGCCGAAGGATGACGGCCAATGGGTGCATCAATGGTCCCCACGATGGGATCCGGCAGGCCCTGCACCACGGCGTGATAGGTCTTCTGCACGGTGCGCTCGCGGAAGGCGTTCTTGAGTTGGGAGTAGGCGCGCTCGCTGGCGGCCACCACCATGACGCCTGAGGTCCCCACGTCGAGACGGTGGACAATACCCTTGCGTTCGGTAGGGCCGGCGTCGGCAAGCGCATAGCCTGCTGCCCGCAGCCCGCCGATGACGGTGGGCCCATCCCAACCCAACGTGGGGTGCGCAGCCACACCGACGGGCTTGCACACGCAGATGATGTCCTCGTCCGCGTAGAGGACATCCATGCCCTCCACCAGCTCGTCCTTGGGGATGAGCGGTTCCTCAGGCGCTGGCATCATGACGTCGATCCAGCCGCCAGCACTTAAGCGCTCGGACTTGCCCACGGCGGCACCATCGATTTCCACGTCTCCCGCCGCGCACAACTGGGCCACCCGGGCCCGCGAAATACCCAAGAGCTTGGCCAGGGCGGCATCCGCACGCATGCCTTCTAAGCCCTCGGGCACCGGCAACCTACGACTTTCACGCATCAAGCTTCCCCCGCTTCCTGCTCTTGTGGCTTTTCTTTCATCTCTGCCCAGAACATCGCGCTGATAAAGACCACGACGCCACAGGTAATGGCCGCATCTGCAATATTGAAAACAGCGAAGCTGCCCACGGAGATGTAATCCACCACGTGCCCAAACCAAAACCCCGGCTCACGCACGAGGCGGTCGATGAAGTTGCCCAGGGCACCTCCGGCGATCATGGCCAGGCCTATCGCCTGCCACTTATCGTGAATGCGCGGGGCGGCGATGGCCACACCAATGATGAAGGCCAATTGGATCGTGGTAAACAGCCACGTCGATCCCTCCCCGCCCATAGAGAAGGCGGCGCCGGGGTTAAACAGAAGGTAGAAACGGAACCAGTCACCGATTACCGGCAACGCTTCACCTTCAGTGAGGATGGACAGCATCAGCGCCTTCACGGCTTGGTCGACGGCAGCCACACCGAGCACCACCGCGACCATCACTCCGATATAACTCCTTGCTTTCACCCGTTCCATTCTAAACAGGCTCATCCGGTAATTTGGAATGCGTGTTTCGTGTGAGAGCCCTAGCAGTCCTGTCCGCCACCGTCCTGGGAGTCGCCGGCGCGCTCGCCGGCTGTTCCTATTCCCAGCCGGCCAAGCCCGTCGAGGAGCCAGTGGGGCTGGCCCTCGATGCCCCGCGCGTGACCCTCCTAGAACCAGGTGACGGCGCCGGTCAGGTCCTGGCTTTTAAGGACCTCGATGCCACGCAGGAACTCACCTATGAGGTCGCCACGGGCTTCGACCAGCAGCTACGCAAGGACGGCAGCGCCGCCCCTTCACCGGAAGCTCAGGACAAGGTCACTCTTCCGCTCCAGGCCTCGGTGGAGGCTGCCACCGAGAATGTCGAAGGCCAACTTCCAGCCAGCCGCAACGCGTTCGTCACCGTCGGAAAGCCGGAGGCTGACGGCGCGGATGTCTCCTCCGCCGAGGGCTTCCAGTTTGGATGGCGCGGCACGGATACGGGCCAGATGAACTCGCTGCGCCTGGCCGCCCCGCAGGCGGCGACCGATCAGGCCCGCAGCACCGTCGAGCGCGCCATCACCAGCCTGACCTCACTGCCCATCGTCTTCCCTGATGAGGAAATCGGCCCGGGTGCGACGTGGGTGGTGGAATCGCGCGTCACTGGCGAATCCACGCTGTTGCAAACCACGACCTATACCTTGGACAAGCTGGACGGGGATATCGCTGAGCTCAGCGTGAAGATTGAGCAGCGGCCTTCCCTGGGCGCACTGTCCTTCGACGGCGCCGACGCCCCCGAAGAGCTACGTGGCAAGGAGCTGAAGGTTACGGACCACACATCGACCTCGGAGGGCTCCGTTACCGTTGATCTGACCAAGCCGCTTCCCACCGCCGGCGATGTCTCCGTGACCACCGCGATTTCTTATGGTGCGGAAGGCTCTGATCTTCGCGTGGTGCAGACCAGCGCCACCGAGATGGAGTTCACCACCGAGTAGCCTGCTTCGCGCCACACCTTCTCCTGCGCGCGAGCACCGCCAGACAGCCTCCGCACAAGGCAGCGCCCACCACCTGGCTGGCATGAGATCCAGCGAGTGGCGGGCGCTTAAGTTATGAAAACCCGGGTTTACTGGGCGGGAGCCTCAGCACCTTCTGCGGGGGCGTCGGCAGGCGCCTCAGCGCCTTCCTCGGCGCCAGCGCCTTCCGGCACGGAGTCCGCACACATCTCCGGGACCTCTTCCGGCGGGACGATGTTGGTGACCAAGACACAAGCCCAGGTCTTAGACAGCTTCCACGTGCCGCCCTCGTTGATGAACTCCACCTGGTCAGCGGTCTGCTGCTGGCCATCAGGGGTGTTGATGTGGACGGTAGCGAGCGCGGAATCCGGCACGAGGCCCGGGATGACCGGGGCCACAACCTCGAAGGTGGCACCGGATTCGGCCTGGGACTGCGACATGACGTCGAAAAGCTCCGGCGCCGTTTCGCTGCCCTGCACCAGCTGCACCTTCTCTTCCTGCGGCAGGTTCGGGTCGGCAGCCTTAGCCAAGATCTCGTTGAGTTCCTCCACGGAGGGCATCTCGGTGGAGACAACCTGCGAGGCGGAGGTTTCGCCCGAGGGCTTAGCGGCGGTGCTGTTCTCGGCCGCGCCGTCGTCGGAAGACGAGCAGGCGGACAGGGCAGTCGCGGCGCCCAAAGCCAGGACGGCGGCGCTCAGCTTGAAGGATTTCACAAATACTCCTCACGTTGGGGATCGTGGTTCATCCCTTTTACTCTAGCGCCCGCGAGCTTCACCCTGGGTTTCCCGCGCAGGTGTGCGCCTGTAGTAGCCTGCTGGCATGACTTTTGCACTCATCGCCACCGGTGGCACCATCGCCTGCACGACGGTCCGTGACGGCTCCCTCGTCCCCACCGTCAGCGGCCAGCAGCTGGCCGCATCCCTAGGCACTGCGGGCAGCCCTCACGATATCGAGGTGGTGGAGTTCCGCGCCCTGGACTCCAGCTCGATTACTTTGGCAGACCTCGATGAGCTGCTGCTGTGCGTACGTGACCAGCTGGCCCGCTCGGACATCGACGGCGTCCTCATCACCCATGGCACCGATTCTATGGAGGAGACCGCCCTAGCGTTGTCCCTCTTTAACTTAGGTGCAGGTTCCATCGTGCTCACGGGCGCGCAGCGCGCCTTTGACCACCCGGATGGTGACGGACCGCGCAACCTGCGCGATGCTTATGAACTTCTGTGTTCTGGGAAGCCGGGTGTGTGGGTGCAGTTTGGCGGCCGCACCATCCCTGGGCGCGGTGCGCGCAAGTGGCACACGTCGCAGCTCAACGGCTTTGAGGAGCTGCCGGTGGGAGAAACCTCCTTAGAGCCCCTCCCCCTGGCGCCCTTGGCTGAGCACCCAGTGGAGATCATCGCGGCCTACCCGGGGGCCGGCGCCACGCTTGTCGACGCCTCCCTCCCCCACACCTCCGGCCTCGTCATCGAGGCGATGGGCTCCGGCAACATGGGCGCGGAGATGGGTGCCGGCGTAACCCGCGCGCTACAGGCGGGTGTGCCCGTGGTGATTAGCACCCGCACGCCTTATGGAGTGACAAAGCTGGCCTATGGCGGTGCAGGCGGTGGAGCCACCTTGGGCGAAATGGGCGCGGTGGCTTCCGGCGGATTCCGCGCAGGCCAAGCCCGCATCATGCTCGCCGCTGCCCTCGCCACGGGTACCCCGGTGGGCGAGATGTTTAGCTCGACCCCGCCTGCCACGACCTATACCGCGGGCTAGCTGTCCTCTCGTGGTGGGGCCTCTACCGCGTCCTCGGGGTCGGCGTCTTCATCCGGCGGGATGTCCTCCCACGCCAGTGAGTCCAGCGGGTCGGCGGGGCGGAGGTCTTCATCCTCAGCCGCGAAGGAGCGCACGAACCCCGGGCCCGTAGCGCGGGTTTCAAAGCGCACACTGACCACCCCGTGGCCCGCGCCCTGAATCCAGCCGTGGCCGAAGTCGGGGTGGTAGACGTCTTGGGTCGCTCGCCACCGGTGTCTCAGCGATTCTTCGGAATCCGCAGCTCCGCCCGCCGGGGAAACACTCTCGGGGACAGATGGCGTCCCAGGCAGATAATCACTGACCCCGGTTTCGTAGTCGGTGTCCGGTGCCCGGCGCACAATCTCACGATCCAGTTCCGGAAAGAGCACGTCTTGGCGGGCCTCTTCCAGCCCTGAGTAGCTCACGCCCACCAGCCTGATCGGTCCGAGCTCCTCCGGGTAGCGGGCCAAGCTCAGTGCTTTGGCTTCGAGCACCTTCAGGTCATCGGTGGCGTAGGGCAAGGTGGCTGAGCGTGACTCGATGTGAAAGTCCGCCATCCGCAGCTTCACCGTCACCGTGCGCGCGCCGCGCCCATCCTTGAGCAACCGAGAATGAGCACCGTGTGCCGCGCGGATCAGCGCCGCGTCTACCTCGGCCGCCGTGCGCAGATCCGTTGGGTAGGTGAATTCGGTGGAGATCTGTTTGGCAATCGCGCGCGGGGCGACGGGGCGCTCATCAATTCCCTGGGCAAGCTCCCACAGCTGCACCCCCACCACGCCGCCGAGTGAAATCTCGACTTCCTTGCGGCTCATCGCCGCCAACTGGCCGATGGTCTCCACTCCGATGGCGGCCAATTTCTGCTGCGTAACTGGGCCCGCTCCCCAGAGCTTGCCCACCGGCAGCGGGTGAATGAGCTCGTCGAAGCGCTCCTGCGGGACCACGAAGGTGCCATCCGGTTTAGCTTCCCCAGAGGCGATCTTCGCGCTCTGCTTTCCCGCACCCGCTCCAATAGAGCTGGGCAGGCCCGTCTCCGTTCGAATCACGCGGCGGAGGTTCTCTGCCCACTCGCGGACCTCGGCTGGTGAGGCACCGACGAGTGCCTCAGGCTCCATAAAGGCCTCATCGATAGATAGTTGTTCGATTACCCCGGCGTGCTGCGCAATAATCCCAAACACCCGGCGCGAGGCTGCCGAATAGACCGCCCGGCGCGGTTGCACCACCACGGCTCGATAACCCACAAGCTGCTGCGCGCGGAACATGGGCATGGCGGAATGCGCACCATAAGCGCGCGCTTCGTAGGACGCACCCGCGACGACCCCGCGGCCGGATGTCCCTCCCACCAACACCGGCCGGCCGCGCAGGGTGGGGCGGGTGAGCTGTTCCACCGAGGCAAAGAACGCATCCATGTCGATGTGAAGAACCCAGCGCTGCATAGCTACAAGTCTAAAACATATATTCGCATCCACAAGGAAGCCCTCGGCAGGCAAAGAGAACTAGCTCTCACGCGCGGCATGAGTGATCTATGCCCCACGATTGGCGTGTGGTACTAGACACTAAGCCCCACATGCATGCATCATGTATGCATGCAAAAAGACAAGGTACCTGCCGCAGAAAGGGCCTATGAGCACCTCAAGCGCCGCATCATCGATGACGAGGTCGATGACTCGGACATGCTCTCCGAAGCCGCCCTTGCCACCGAGCTAGGAATGAGCCGCACCCCGGTGCGTGAGGCGTTCCTCCGGTTGGAGATGGAGGGCTTTTTGAAGCTCTACCCCAAGCGCGGCGCGTTGGTCGTTCCCATCAGCCCCCGCGAGATCCGAGAGGTTTACGAGGCACGCCTCCTCGTGGACGAGCACTCTGCCCGCCACATCTGCGAGCTCCCCGCCGAAGAGCGTGGCCTTATCGCTGATGTCCTCGATGCCACGATCGAGGAACAGAAAGCCGCCCTCGACAACTCTGATCTGCGCACTTACACCCAACTGGACGCAAAGTTCCACCAGACCATCATGGACAACGGCGGCAACCGCCTGCTGGCGCACCTCGGCCACACGCTGCGCGAGCGCCAACAGCGTTTTACCGCCACCGCCATCGGCCGCAGCGTTGAGAAGGCCCGCGCCTTCGTGGCCCAGCACGCAGTGCTTGCCGACGCCCTCCGCTCCGGCGACATCGACTCCTACCTCACCGAACTCCACTCCCACCTCAACTCCTCAAGGAAGCAACTGTGACTGTCTCTGCGCATTCGAACCCTGCTGTCGAGGCGCCCACCACCGAGCACGACGCCATTCTGGACACCGACGCTGCCGAAAGCCCCACCTCCTCGCGTTCGTCTATCCACTCGGACGGAACGCCGCTGTCGCCGCGCGCGTGGTTCCCCGTCGCCGGTTCCATGATCGCCGTGGCGTGGGGTGGAAACGAGTTCACCCCGCTGCTGGTGATGTACCGCGAGACCTCCAACTTTTCCCAGGTGACAGTCAACGGGCTCTTGGCCGCCTACGTCGTGGGCATCATCCCCGCCCTTCTGATCGGCGGCCCACTGTCCGATCTGCTTGGCCGCCGCCCCCTGTTACTCCCCGCAGCGCCACTGTCTTTGGCGGGGTCTTTCTTGCTGTCCATCGCGCCCAACGAGCCACTCATCATCGCGCTGGGGCGTGTCCTATGCGGCATGGCTTTGGGCTTGGTCATGGCCGTGGGCTCAACGTGGATTACGGAGCTCATCACGAGGGCTGGCGGTGACCCGGCGGCGGGCGCCCGCAAGGCTTCCTTGTGTTTGACTGCCGGCTTCCTCGTCGGCGCGGGCATCGCTTCGGTGCTCGCCCAGTGGGGTCCGTGGCCGACGCACACGGCTTATATCCTCCACATGCTGCTTACGTTGCTGACCGCCGTGTGGATCCTGCATACTCCGGAGACCCGCCAGCCCACCCGGGGCGACGTCAAGACCACCATCTTGGAGCTTCGGGTGCGCGACATGCTGGAGATGCTGCACATTCCCGCCGTTGCTCACAAGCGTTTCCTACGCGTCGTCGTCCCTGTGGCCCCGTGGGTATTCGGTTGCGCGGGAGCGGCCTATGCGCTCCTGCCACAGCTGTTGTCCGACTCGGCAGGCGATGCCCCCATCGCTTTCTCCGGCCTGATGACCGTTATCACCCTGGGGTGCGGTGTCGCTGTCCAGATGTTGGGCCGACTGGTGGATACCCATAAGTCTGCGCGCGCCTCGGCGCTGGCCATGTTCGTCATCACAGTCGGCGCCATCCTCGGAGCCTTCGCCGCCCACTCGCTCTCCCTGCCGCTCGGCATCGCCGCCGCCGCGACCATGGGCGCAGGATACGGCCTGGCACTCGTCGCCGGCTTGTCGGAGGTCCAACGCATCGCGGGCGAGCGTGAGCTCGCCGGCCTGACCGCCGTGTACTACTCCATTTCCTACACCGGTTTCTTCATCCCGATGGCTTTCAGCGCCCTCGCACCTTACCTTGGTTTCACCGCGTTGTTCAGCATCGGTAGCTTCTTGGCTCTGGTCTGCCTCATCAATGTCATCCTTGCTTGGCGCGCGCACCTGCCCGGCACTCGCCGCTAGCACCGGCCCCACCAGTCGGGCGCCCTCCCCTGGGCCGCACTGCGCTACCTGTGCACAGACGCTAAAAGCTCCGCCTCCCGGATCCGGGAGGCGGAGCTTTTTCTGCGACCGTTAACGTCGCTGTTGCCGTCTTAGGCCTTAGCCACCGTGGCGGTCACGCCCTTGAGAACGTCGTGGACGTTCTTGTCGGCACCAGCCTCGAGAGGCTGGGTCGTCACGGTGAAGTCGACGGCGAGTACCTCTGCCGCGATGTGCTCGCGGTGGCGGTTGGCCCACTCTTCCTTCTCCGCGGGGACAGACAGGGCCACGGTGATGCGGTCGGTGACCACGAAGTCCTCGGCCTTGCGGGCATCCTGCAGGCCGCGGATGACATCCGCGGCCCAGCCCTCAGCCTCCAGCTCTTCGGTGACGTTGGTATCCAACACCACTAGGCCATCCACGCCGTCCACGCGCGCCGTGGACTCCGGGTTCGCCGCCTTGAGACGTTCCGTGTACTCGTCCGGGGTCAGGCGGATATCGCCGTCGACGATAACCTCCTCGCCGTCGCGCTCGTAGTTGCCCGCCTTCAGGTTCTTGATGGCGCGCTGTACGTCCTTGCCCAAGCGAGGGCCCGCCACCTTGGCGTTGCAGACTACTTCGAAGGTGCCGACCTCATCGACATCATCGGTCAGCTCAACGTCCTTGACGTTGACCTCATCGCGGATGATGTCCTTGAAGTCGGCCAAGCGAGCCGAATCCGGCATCGCCACCGTCAGCTTCGGCAGCGGCAGGCGGTTACGCAGCTTATTGGACTTGCGCACAGACGACGCCGCCGAAGCCACCGCGCGGGTGGCATCCATAGCGGCCACCAGGTTCGCGTCAGCCGGGTAGTCCTCAGCCTTCGGGTAGGAAGCCAAGTGCACGGAACGCTCACCGGTCAGGCCGCGGTAGATGACCTCAGCCACGTGCGGTAGCAGCGGAGCCACCACGCGGGAGACGGTCTCCAGCACCGTGTAGAGGGTGTTGAAAGCCTCTGCGTGGGTCTCCTCGCCCTCCCAGAAACGGTCGCGGGAGCGGCGCACGTACCAGTTAGTCAAGGCATCCGCGAAGAGGCGAACCTCCTCGGTTGCCGTAGCAATATCGGTATTCGCCAACGCATCATTCGTGTTCTTTACCAAGTCATGCGTCTTGGCCAAGATGTAGCGGTCCAGCACGTTAGTGGAGCTGACATCGAACTTCGCGTCCTGGGAAGCGTAAAGCTGCAGGAAGGTGTAGGCATTCCAGATCGGCAGGATAGCCTGGCGCACGCCCTCACGGATGCCCTGTTCGGTGACGATGAGGTTGCCACCGCGCAAGATCGGCGAGGACATGAGGAACCAGCGCATGGCATCCGAACCATCGCGGTCAAAGACCTCGTTAACGTTCGGGTAATTGCCCTTGGACTTGGACATCTTCAGGCCGTCATTGCCCAGAACGATGCCGTGGGCCACAACCTTCTTGTAGGCCGGGCGGTCAAAGAGCGCGGTGGACAGCGCATGCATAACGTAGAACCAGCCGCGGGTCTGACCGGAGTACTCCACGATGAAATCAGACGGCGAGTGGGTCTCAAACCACTCCTTGTTCTCAAACGGGTAGTGCTTCTGGGCAAACGGCATCGAGCCGGACTCAAACCAGCAATCCAACACATCCGGCACACGGCGCATCGTGGACTTGCCCGTCGGATCATCCGGGTTCGGGCGGGTCAGCTCATCGATGTGCGGGCGATGCAGGCTGGTGGGGCGCACGCCGAAGTCACGCTCCAGCTCATCCAGGGAGCCGTAGACATCCACGCGCGGGTACTCCGGGTCATCGGAGATCCACGCCGGGATCGGAGCGCCCCAGTAGCGGGTACGAGAGATGTTCCAATCGCGAGCGCCCTCCAGCCACTTGCCGAACTGGCCGTCACGGATGTGCTCCGGCAGCCACTCGATCTCGTTGTGGTTGAGCTCCACCATGCGGTCACGGAACTCGGTCACCTTGACGAACCATGCCGGCAACGCCATGTAGATGAGCGGCTCGCCGGAGCGCCAGGAGTGCGGGTAGGAGTGCTCGATGGTCACGTGGCGCACCACGCGGCCAGCTTCCTTCAGGTCCTTGATGATGCCCTTGTTAGCGTCGAAGACCAGCTGGCCCTCGTAAGGTGGCACCTGCGAGGTGAACTTGCCATCCTCATCCACCGGAATGACCAGGCCCACACCGTACTTCTGGCAGGTGAGCATATCGTCCTCACCGAAGGCCGGAGCCTGGTGGACCACACCGGTACCGTCCTCAGTGGTGACGTAATCTGCGAGCAGCAGCTGGTAGGCATTCTCGACATCCGGGAAGAAATCGAAGATGGGCTGGTACTTAAAGCCCTCGAGCTCAGCGCCCTTGAACGTCTTGAGAACTTCCGCCTCACCCAGCTCCTTGGCCAGGGTGCCGGTGAGCGCCTCGGCCATGATGAAGGTGCGGCCAGCAAAGTCGCCCTCGGTGGCCTTGAACAGGACGTAGTCGACCTCCGGGTGGACCGCCAAAGCCAGGTTGGACGGCAGGGTCCACGGGGTGGTGGTCCAGGCGAGGAAGGAGGCGTCGGCAAGCTCGGCGTTATCCGCCAACGTCTTCTCCGCCGCGCTTCCCTCCACAGCGCCCGCTACCGGGAAGGTCACCGTCAGGGTCGGATCCTGACGCATCTTGTAGGAATCATCCAGGCGCGTCTCCTGGTTCGACAGCGAGGTGTGCTCAGCCCAGGAGTACGGCAGAACCCTAAAGCCCTGGTAGATCAGGTCCTTGTCATAGAGCTCCTTAAACGCCCACATCACGGACTCCATGTAGTTCAAGTCCATGGTCTTGTAGCCGTTTTCAAAGTCCACCCAGCGAGCCTGGCGGTTGACGTACTCTTCCCATTCATCGGTGTACTCGAGCACAGACTTGGCGCAGTACTCGTTGAACTTCTCCAGGCCCATCTCCTCGATCTGGGCCTTGTCGGTGATGCCGAGCTGCTTTTCTGCCTCCAGCTCCGCTGGCAGACCGTGGGTGTCCCAGCCGAAGACGCGCGGAACGTGGTTGCCGGCCATAGTGCGGTAGCGCGGGACGATGTCCTTGACGTAACCGGTCAACAGGTGGCCGTAGTGCGGCAGACCGTTGGCAAAGGGAGGGCCATCATAAAAGACGTACTCGGGGCAGCCCTCGGTTTGCTCGAGGCTGGCTTTAAAGGTGTCGTCGGCCTTCCAGTACTTCTGGACTTCCTGCTCCATATCGGGGAAACGGGAAGACCCAGCAGTCATATCAACTTTGGGATAAACGCTGCCGACGTTCGCGGGGTTGCTACTCATCTAAAAATTCCTTCACTCGTTCGCTGTGGCGGGGACGCGCCTTACGGCTCGCGGTACCACCCCGCTTGGGCGCCGAGGCGCCCCGCTTCGTTGATGTGAAGGAGATGACGGTCCCTACCCGCCCGGTTCTAATAATGCTCTGCTAAGCGCGAAGCACGTTCTTCCGGAATGCTCCCCGGTGATAGCCGGCTCACTGCATACGCCTAAAAGTATAGCGAGCCGGTCAAGTTTTCACAGGCGCAGGTTCCCGAAAGCCCCAAAATAGAAACGACAGTACATGAATGAGGTACCTGGGATAAGGTTTTCCACAGGAACATTTTTTCTAATGCGAGCAGGTCATAAGGTGTTTTAAGCTCCAATGTCATGAGCGCACTGCAGACTTTCCTTAACGCACTCGGGGCCGGCATCGATGTCGTCGCCGAGTGCGAAGGCATGTCTGAAGCAGACCTCATCGCCGCCGGTTCCCCAGACAAAACCGCCGCGGAGTTGGTGCGGCTGCATACGAGCTTCTTTGGCAAAACCGCCATGACGCGGATGCAACGCGACGCAGTGAAGGCAGCGCGCCAACGCAAGCATTCTTTGCCTACCTTGGAGGTCATCGACCGCTATGCCCGGAAAGCCAAAACACAAGCGTTGGGCTGGAAGCTGCGTCTAGAACTCTGCCGAACGAGCGCTGACACCCTCGCCATGGAGGCGCTGGCGAAGAAGAAGCTCAAGGAACACTCAGCACCGCCCACGCCGAAGGAGGGCGTGACTGTCTACCGCCGCCGCAATGCACCGTGGACGATGGCGATCACGGGCCCCTCGCAACTGATTGCAGAGCTTAACGACGCCGTCGACCCGGCACGTCCCCTCGAGTCCATCCGCGAGGCCTTCTTCAAAGGCGCTGCACCGCGCCGCGGCTTGCAGACCAATATCCTTGTGCCGCTGGATGCAATGACGAAAATTCTCGACGGTGACGGCGAAGAAATCACCCTCCAGATGACCAATGGCGCCACGATGACCGGGGCAGAGTACCTCAACAAGGTCATCGCCGGTGAAATCGATAAAGACGGCGCGCTCGCGACTCTTTTTCATCCCTATCACGGGCCGGTCAACCTCTACTACGAGGAGCGCTCGGCCAGCATCAAGCAGCGCATCATGGCTATGGCCGAGTTCCCAGTCTGTGCTTGGGATGACTGCCTGAAGCCGGCCGATGAATGTCAAGTTCATCACCTCATCGCGTGGAAGAACGGCGGGTACACCAACCAGGAAAACTTGGTGATGCTCTGTCCGTATCACAATGGGGTGAACCAGGACGATCCGAATGCGCCGCCGGGTCGCGGCCGCATGGCTCGGGTCAGGGGAAAAGCGAAGAGAACGTACGGCCCTCCCCCGCCACCCACGCCGCTGCAAGCGCCACCCGGGTTATTCCCAAACTCCGGGGAGCGAGACGACTAGCGACTTCACAGAAGTAGCCCTCCACCCAGAATTACCACTGGGTCGAGGGCTACTCGTCGTGCCTTAGCTGCGCGCGTTACAGATTTTCGGCGAGACCGAGCTACTCGTCGTGCTTGCGGCGCAGCTTGATCACGGTGTCTGCGATGAACAGGACGATACCCACCCCAGCCGAAGCGAAGAGCACGTACAAGGACCACTCAGCAGCGGTGAGGATGTAGTTCACGAACGCCAAGAAAGCAACAAAGGCCAGAAGCAATGCGCCGATGAGCATGTGCGCTCTCCTTTCCCCACCAATGACTAAGGGCTCTGTGCTTACAAAGAATGTATACCTACGGACGTATACCTACAGAAAAGAATAACGGCGCCCCCGCAGGGACGCCGCTCATTCAGAGATTAATTGTTGGACTTTCCGGCCTCACCGTTGGGGGCAGCGGTGCCGCGGGACTCCAACTCCTCAAGCTGGGACTGCAGCAGCGTCTTGAGGCGGGTACGGTACTCGCGCTCGAAGGTGCGCAGCTCGGAGATGCGGGCCTCCAGAGCGGTCTGCTGCTGCTTGACCGTGTTCATGACCTCGGTGTGCTTCTTCTCAGCATCTGCCTGCAGGGCAGCTGCCTTCTCCTCAGCCTGGCGAATCTGTGCCTCCGCGCGGGACGTAGCGTCGGCCTCAGTCTGCTTTGCCTTGTTTTCGGCGTCAGCCACCAGCTTCTTGGAGCGGGTATCGGCTTCCTGCAGCTGCGCGTCGTAGCGCTTCTGGGCGTCAGCAAGCTGAGCCTTGGAGTGAGAGTCAGCGTCGGCAAGCTGCTTCTCTGCAGCCGTGCGGGCCTCCGCCAGCATGGACTCGGAATCGGCCTTGGCCTCGTTGGTAAGGCGGTCTGCCATCTCCTGCGCCAGGCCCAGAACGCGGGCTGCCTGCATATGCGTGTCCGGGGTGGCGAGGCCCTGTGCGTTGGACTGTGCAGCACCTGCACCAGCCACGGCAGCAGCGGAAGATGCGGTGGTGGAGGTTGCGGAGTTCTTCTTTGCGGACTCCAGCTCCTTCTTGGTGCTCTCCAGTTCCTTCTTGGAGGCCTCGAGCTCACGCCTGGCAGCAGCAGCTTCCTCGCGTGCGGCCTTGAGCTCTGCGGAATTGTCCTGCGCCTGAGCGGCCTTCGCCTGTTCCTGGGCGCGCTTGGTTTCTTCCTTGGCCTTGGCAATCTCGTTCTTGGAGTCAGCCAGCTTTGCCTCGTACTCAGCGCGAAGCTTGGATTCGACGTCCTTGCGCACAGCGGCCTCGTCGACCTTAGCGGCAGCGGCACCGCCGGCAGCGCCGGCCGGAGCCTGAGACTTCAGCTCCTCAACCTGGGCGTGGAGATCATCGTTCTCATCCTGCAGCTGAGCAAGAGCATCCTCAACGAGATCGAGGAACTGATCGACCTCGTCCTCGTTGTAGCCACGCTTGCCAATTGGCGGCTTGCTGAAAGCGACGTTGTGTACATCAGCTGGTGACAGTGGCATTGACTTCTCTTCCCCTTACGAATCGGTCAAACCTCTAGAGGGTCCAGAGGCCGGGTACATATGCGGTTAATAATACGGATTGTGGTAACTCATTGTATCCGAATCAACACATTATCTAACGCTGGCACGAGTCTCAACGTTAACAGGAGGGTTTAATACACCCGTTTATTACATTGCAAGCCCATTGGCGCTGAAAAATAGCCAGCCAATAAGTTGCGAAAGAACGGACAAAAGCAGGAACAAAACAATGATGGAAACATCGAGCGTGATGCCGCCCAATTGCAGCGGCGGAATCACCTTTCGCAGCGCTTTGACCGGCGGATCGGTGACCACGAAAAGCACCTCAGCAACCATCATGAACCAGCGGGGCGGGTTGAATTGGCGCGAAAAAGACTGGATCATTTCAATGACGATGCGCGCCAACAAAACCCACGAGTAAAGACTCACGGCGACGAGGAGAATTGAACCTAAAGCACTCACAATGCCTGAGCCTATCGGAATCACCCCCGCCAGCGGTACTCCCCTGCCCTAAGGTTCGCCCTCGGCGTACAGAGACAGCACCGCGGCAGCCATACCGCCGCCGAGAATGACTCTCCGATAAGGCCCCACGATGAAAACGACGAAACCGCCCCATCGCCTTCCGCCTCCCTTAAGCCAACACGGAGGAGAATAACGATGAAGCGGTTAAAGCCTGACGTCTCTAGCGCAGGTGTGCTGCTCGCTCCAGCTCCACGGTGGAGATATCAGCACCCTTCGGCACGATGGCAAAAACCTTGCGGCTGGTGTCCATGCCCTTGGTCAGGTTCTTCATGCGGCCTTCCAACGCGAAGCAGAGGCCAGCGGCAAAGTCCACGAAACGCTTGGCAGAGCCGCGGTCGGCATCGGTGAGTTCAAAGACCACTGCGTCACCGTCACGGAAAGGGCCGCCAACCTTTGCTGCATCATCAAAGGAGACGAGGGAGAGAGCCACGATGGTCGGGACAAACTCCTCTTCCTGCTTCTCGTAGGAAGGCGCGTAGGCCGGAGCGTTGTAGCTGCGCTCGTCGGCGTAGTAGGCATCGTCGGCGTCCATGTCCATCGGGCCCAGCCCGAAGAACTCTTTAGTCCTATCAATCAGTGACATTCTGGGTCTCCCTCTGACCTAGTGTGTTCTGTTCATTTGCGGTCTTGTAATGCAGTTTTACAATGACAATTAACCTAGCGGGCGGGCTCCCATGATTCCGGTTCCGACACGCACGATATCCGTTCCAGATGCAATCGCTGCCTCCATATCGGCGCTCATGCCGGCGGACATTTTCAGGTCTCGCCCAAGCTTGGCCGCCACCTCATCCGTCAATGCCCTCACCTGGGTGAAAACCTCCGCCGGATCGCTCTCCAGCGGTGGAACCACCATGAAGCCACACAGCTGCAGGTTCTCCAGATCTTCGACCAGATCCACCAGAGCAGATACACCCTCTAGCGGGCAGCCGCCACGCGCGGTATCACCGTCGGCGGATACCTGGATATAGACCGGAAGCGTGTCCTCGCGCTGGCCGCGTTCCTGGGCAAGAGCCACGCCGCGGTCGAGTGCTCTGGCAAGTTTTTCTGAATCGAGCGAGTGAACACTATGCGCCCATCGGGCCACGTGGTTCGCCTTCTTGGTCTGCACCTGGCCAATCATGTGGAAACGCATCTCGGACAGGGCCTCCGCCTTGGCACGCGCTTCCTGCTCGCGATTTTCCGCCACATCTGTGATCCCCAACTCCGCTAGCAGCGCGATGTCTTCGGCCGGGTGAAACTTCGTCACCGGCAGCAGCTGCGGGGCGGGGCGGCCAGCGGCCTCAGCGAAACGGTGAATAGCAGCGCGGGTGCTCTCCAGGCCAGCCCTCAGCTCTTCACGGCGCACAGTATCGTTGTTCGTCATTAATCCTCCAACCAAATCACGCCGGCTTGGCGTCCGGTGACGCCCTCGCGGCGATAAGAAAAGAAATCTGTGTCCTCAATCGTGCAGCGCGGGTCCGATTCGATAGCCGTAACCCCCATCTCCATCAATTGACGAATCAGCCCAGCGCGCACGTCGACGCCCCAGGTACCCGACGCCGTGCGGGTCTTGGAGCCGGGCAGATGCTTCTCGACGTCATCCGCCATCGCCTCCGGCACCTCATAGTTCCGCCCAGAAGCGGCCGGCCCCATGAGCACCTGAATCGAGGCGGGGCGGGCCCCTAACTCAACCATGGTATCGACGGTATTGCGGACGATTCCGTTGCGCGCGCCAAGGCGCCCGGCGTGGGCGGCGCCGATGACGCCCGCGGAGACGTCGACAAGCAGCACCGGCGTGCAGTCCGCCACGAGAACGCCCAGGCCCAAGCGCTTTTCGGTGGTTACCACGGCATCGGTGGCCGGCACGGGCTCCTCGACGCCGCGGCGCTCGGCCCCCACCACCGTCACGGTGTTGGTGTGGAGCTGTTCCATCCACACGATGTCCTCTAAGCCCGTGGCTCGGCGGAGCCGCTCGCGATTGGCGGCCACTGCGGCGGGGTCATCGCCAACGTGATCGCCGAGGTTAAAAGAGTCATAAGGCGACGACGACGCCCCGCCGGCACGGCTTGTAAAAACCATGCGGACGGGGCGTCGTGCTGCGTGTGCTTCCTCGTTTACTGGCATGCACTCCAGAGTAGCTGGCTGGAACTAGCGCATGAAGGATGGCACGTCGAGATCGTCATCGCCGTCATCGTCGAAGTCACGGCCACGACGCTCCGTGGGGCGCGAGAGACGGTACTCATCATCGCCGCCGCGGCGGTAGTCCTCACCGCGGAAGCGATCCGAGGTGGTAAATAGTCCGCTCGACGGGGCCGGCTCTGCCGGCTGCTCGCGCTCGTAGGAGTGACGCGGGGCGTACTCTTCACGCTCAATGCGCTGGGAGTCAGCGCGCTGCGGTTCGGCGCGGGTGTACTCCTCGCGCGGGGCCTCGGTGCGGGGCGCGGCGGGGCTCTCAGGCTGTGCCTCAGCGCGGTTCTCGAAGAGGGAACCCGGGCGTGCAGCCGGGGTAGCCTCCGCACCATGCTGCTGCGTCTGGCCAGGCTGTGCCGGCTGGGAGGTCATGTTGGCCTGGGCATCGAAGCCGGTCGCAATGATGGTGACGCGGACTTCGTCACCGAGGTTGTCATCGATGATGGTGCCGAAGATGATGTTGGCGTCCTCGTCGGCGCGCTCCTCCACCATGGAGGCAGCGGCGTTGACTTCGTGAAGGCCCAAGTCGGAGCCACCGGCGATAGACAGCAGAACGCCCTTGGCACCCTCCATGGTCGACTCCAGCAGCGGGGAGTTAATGGCCTGCTCGGCGGCGTTGAGCGCGCGGTTATCGCCGCGGGCGAAGCCGATGCCCATGAGGGCGGAGCCGGCGTCGGACATGACGGAGCGAACGTCCGCAAAGTCGACGTTGATCATGCCCGGGATGGTGATGAGGTTGGTAATACCCTGCACACCGTTGTGCAGAACTTCGTCGGCGGCGCGGAAGGCTTCGACGATGGACAGCTCCTCGCCGCCCAGCTGCATGAGGCGATCATTCGGGATAACGATGAGGGTATCGCAGACCTCGCGCAACTCCTCAATGCCGGCCATGGCCTGACGGGTGCGGCGCGCGCCCTCGAACTTGAACGGGCGGGTAACGACACCGACGGTCAAAGCGCCCATCTTCTTCGCGATGGAGGCGACCACCGGAGCGGCGCCGGTACCGGTTCCGCCACCCTCGCCAGCCGTCACAAAGACCATGTCGGAGCCCTGGAGGGCGTCTTCGATTTCGGTCTTGTGGTCCTCCGCGGAGGTCTTACCTACCTCCGGGTTGGCACCCGCGCCGAGGCCGCGGGTGGCCTCGCGACCGATGTCGAGCTTGGTATCCGCATCGGAGAAAATCAGCGCCTGGGAATCGGTGTTGATCGCCACGAACTGGACTCCCTTGAGCCCTTCTTCGATCATGCGGTTGACAGCGTTGACACCACCGCCGCCGACGCCGACGACCTTGATGTCCGCGAGGTTGTTGCTAGATGAGATCATACGAGGGTCTCTTGCCTTTCGAATAAGGTTTTAATGTAAACGAGGAGGCGCCCCTTTTTCTGAGAGGCGGTTACATCCATCTTTAACGACAACGGGGTAATTTCGGCGCACATTTTGCCGCGTGTCGGTACCCTCAACCTCTACTTTAGGGTTGCTGACATGCGGTTTTCTTAACAGGCGTCCCACCCGCCCCACTCGCGACGCGCTTAGCGACGAGTCACCAGCGACGGGTTCGAAATGTTCCAAGAATCGCCCTCGAGCTTGAGCACATCCTCAAAAGCAATGGCCTTGTTCGCGTTGTCTTCCGACGCACCCCAAAAGATGGTTTTGTCATCCTCCGTGCGGAAGGTCAGCGAATACCGGTCCTTAATTTCGAGGGCCGCGACCTTCTCCCGAATCGGCGCGGGGAGCGCAGCGACGGCGTCGACAGCCCCCTGCATCTCAGGCGAACCGGAGTCGGTGTGCCCCGTCAGCTCTACGGCTTCGGGTGGCGCTTCGTCCTCCACGAATTCCTTACCGTGGTTGTCCACCAAAATCGTCCTATCGCCCTGTCGCACATAAGCTACTGCCTCGTGCTCGACGAGCTCGATGTGGACGGTTGACGGGAAGGCCCGCGACACCGTCGCGCTCTCTACCCACGGCAGAGAGGCCACACCGTGCGCGGCTTCGCGCGCATCCAGGCGCGCCAAATTAGAGCCCTTCACGACGCCACTGGCCTGCTCGACCTCCTCTGCCGCGACGTGATCATTTCCCACGACCTCGAAGGATGTCACCTTCAGGATGGGAAAAAGCCACACCCCCGCGGCAGCAACCGCCACTACGAGAAGCACCGCGCCTAGCGCAAGCGCCCCAGTCTTTTTAGACATTCGGTTCCTTCGGTTCCTCCGCGCCGCTCGCATTCTCTAGCGCCGACAAGATTTCACCCGCCACGTAGGTAATAGTTCCCGCGCCGATGGTGAGGACGATATCTCCGGGCTGCGCCAGGGAAATGACATCACCGGCAGCCTCAGAGAAATCCGGCTCGAAAATGACCGGCATGTCTTCGGGCATCTTGTCGGTGATAATGCGGGACGTAATTCCTTCTACCGGCTTCTCGCGGGCGCCGTAGATGTCGAGGACGACGGCGGCGTCGGCAAGCGCCAAGGCCTGAGCAAACTCGGCGTCAAACTCCATGGTCCGGGAGTACAGGTGCGGCTGGAAGCAGGCGATCACGCGCGCACCCTCGCCCTCGGCGTCCGCTTTCGCACGCGCCGCGGTAAGCACCGCAGACACCTCTGTGGGGTGGTGGGCGTAGTCATCGAAGACACGGATTCCGCGCTCGCTGCCGCGGTACTCGAAGCGCCGGCGCACACCCGTAAAGTCGGTCAAACCCGCGGCCAGTTCCGCCGGGTCCCCGCCAGCCAGCGCACCGGCCAGCAGGGCCGCCGCCGAGTTGAGCACCATGTGATGGCCCGGGACATGCAGGTCATAGGACAGCTCCTGTGGCGCCTGACCCGGCAAGGTCAGGCGAACGCGGACGTGCGCGCCGGCGGCGGAGACGGTTTCTTCTAGGATCTCCGCTGCCAGCGGCACGGAAGAATCCGCGGCTACCTCGCTGCGCGTGCCGTAGCCCAGCACCTGAATCCCGCGCTGAGCCGCCCGCTCACCCGTGGCGGCCGCATGCTCATCCTCGAGGCACACGACGAGGTAGCCGCCCTCAACCACGCGGTCGGCGAAATCATCAAAGACCCGATAGTAGCTCTCTGCCGTGCCGAAATAGTCGAGGTGATCAGGCTCGATGTTGGTGATGACTGCCACGAAGGGGCTGTAGCGCAGGAGGGAGGCATCGGATTCGTCGGCTTCTGCCACGAAGGCGTCGCCAGTGCCGCCGTGCGCGTTGGTCCCAGCTCGGTTGAGTTGCCCGCCGATGGCGAAGGAAGGATCCATCCCCGCCTGCTGGAGCGCGGTGACCGCCATAGAGGTCGTCGAGGTCTTTCCGTGCGTGCCGGCGAGCAGCACCTGACGGTGGCCTTCCATGAGCTCAGCCAGCAGGTCCGAGCGACGGATCACTGGAATCCCGGCTTCCCGTGCCGCAACCAGCTCCGGGTTGTCCTGCGGGATGGCTGCGAAGGAGGTGACGACTACCGTCGGCTTGTCCCCAGCCAGATCGAGATTCTCAGCCGAGTGGCCGACGGCGACGTGCGCACCCATCGCGCGGAGGACGTCAACGGCCGTCGACTTCTTAACGTCCGAGCCGGTGACGACCGCGCCACGGCTAACCAGGATGCGCGCGAGGCCGGACATTCCGGAACCGCCGATGCCGACGAAGTGGACGCGGGACAGGTCCGTGGTGGCGGGGGTATCAGTCATGGTGAAAATTTCCTTCTTTAATAAACCTGTACTGTGCGCCTAGCCGCGGGTGTCGGCGGCGACGCGGTGCGCGATTCGGTCAGCGATCACCGCGGCGGCATCGCCGGCGGTGCTAGCGTCAGCAGCGGCACGCATGGCCGAAAGGGCGTCGGGATGGTCAAGGATAGCGCGAACTTCGGCGACAAGGCGCCCCGGAGTAAGCTCCGCGTCCGGTATCTGGACCGCGGCTCCCGCTTCCACCAGAGCCCGGGAGTTCAACGCTTGCTCGCCGTTGCCGTGCGGCAGTGGCACATAGATTGCGGGCAGGCCGGCCGCAGACACCTCAGCCACGGTCATCGCGCCGGAGCGGCAGACCATCACATCAGCAACGGCAAGCGCGCCGGCCATGTCATCGATATAGGGCACGGCCGTGTAGTGCTCGTGCTCAGTCGGCACCGTGTTCTTCTTGCCGTAGGCATGCAGCACTTGGAAGTCTCGGCACAGGTCCTCGAGCGCTCCGGCGACGGCGGTGTTAATGCTCACCGCTCCCTGCGAACCGCCGGTAACCACGATGGTCGGGCGGCCTTCATCCAGGTTCCAGTTCTGGCGCGCAGCAGCGGCCTTCGTACCATCTGGGTCCTCGCCCAAGCCCGGGCGTACCGGAATGCCCAGGACCTCGCCCGGCATGCCAGATCCCTCTTGGGCATTGATTCCCGTGCCGCCAAGACGCACGCCCAGCTTATTAGCCATACCGGCCAAAGCATTCGTCTCGAGAACGAAGAACGGAATGCCCAAGGACTTCGCCGCCAGGTAAGCCGGCGCCGCAACGTAACCACCGGTGCCAAACACAGCGTTGGCCCCGACGTCCTTAAGCACCGCGCGAGTTTCCCGAACGGACTTGAAAATCCGCCAAGGCAGCTTCACCGCGTCAATGTTGATCTTTCGCGGAACAGGGACCGGAGTGATCATGCGGAGATCGACACCGCGCGCCGGCACGATGTCGCTTTCCAGACCCCGCGGCGTACCCAAGGCGGTGACCCGCGCCCCGTGGCGTTGGCGTAGCTCCTCCCCTACCGCAAGCGCGGGCTCAATGTGTCCGGCGGTGCCGCCACCTGCGATGACGACGGAAATCGGCGTGTCATTCATGCACTACACGCTACCAGCGCCGCACTGCGCTACCGGCGCTCGCCGCGCCGATACTCCCGCCGCCCCTCCGCGCGCGGCGCCTGCGACCGCTGAGAGCGCCCCGTCACCGCACGCCCGAAACGTTCCTCACGGCTGCGTTCCACGTGGCGTTGGGAGCGCTCGCGGTATGGGCGCTGGGAACGCCGAGCATCTGCGCGCTCGCGCGGGGCACGGTGCGCCCCGCCGCGCCGCTCGTTGGGCGGGGTCGGCTCTGGGATGAAGAAGATACGGTCAAAGAGCGGACGTCCAAAGTTCTGCATCGCGGACACCTGCAGCGGCTCGTGGCGTGCCACATTGCACAGCAGGCCCATCGAGCCGATGGTGATGACCGCAGCCGTACCACCCGCAGAAATCATCGGGAGCTGAATACCCGTCACCGGCAGCACACCGATGACGTAGCCGATGTTGATGAAGGCCTGCACGACAACACCCACCGACAGCGTGGCGGCCAGCAAGGACTGGAACTGGTCCTGCGCGCGGGTTGCGGTACGCAACCCAAAGTAGCCCAGCACGGCGAAAAGCACGATGACGAGCGCACCGCCCCAGAGGCCTAGCTCCTCACCGATAATGGCGAAGACGAAGTCGTTCTTGGCTTCTGGGAGGTAGAACCACTTGGCGCGTGATTGGCCGAGGCCAACGCCCCAGAAGCCGCCGTCGGCAAGCGAAAGAAAGCCCTGATAAGCCTGGAAACCGGTACCTTGTGTGTCCTCAATGTTGCCGCGCAGCGCATCAAAGTAAGTGTGGAAACGGTGCGAACGGAATCCACCCGCCAGGAAAACAGTGATCATGCCGATGGCGCCAAAGACGCCGACGACGACGGGCACACGCCAGTTCACGCCGGCGAATACGAGGGTGAAGACCACGATGAGAGCGAAGGATACGCCCATGCCCAAGTCACCTTGGGCCACGATGAGCACGAACATGATGCCGGCGATGATGGAATACATCATGAACGGATCCGTCAAGCGCATCGAACGATGTGTTTTATCCGCCAGCGCTGAGGCGCCATACATACCCACGGCGACGCGAGCGAACTCAGAGGGCTGGAAGGCCACACCGCCCGGCAACATGATCCACGACTGTGAACCGACCTCCGCGCGGCCGGTACCGATACCGGGCACAAGCACGAGGATAAGCAGCAGGATGGATAGCCCCAAGAACCACGGTACGAGCGCCCGCAACGTGCGCGGCGATATGCGGAGGCCTATCCAGAACACGATGAGGCCGGCGGCGACCAACACGCACTGGCGCAAAGCGGCCGACCACGGGCTATCGGTCTCCGACAGGGACGTCGCCATCGACGAAGAGAAGGCCATGAGTACGCCGATGCCGATGAGCGAGAAGATCGCGATGCGCAGCATCAGGTAGTCAAGCCCCGGGTAGGCGCGCAGGCGCTCGCGAAGATCACGCAGGCGGTGGCCCAGCGTGCGGTGTGGCTTCTGGGTGCTGGTGGCAGTCACGGCTTCTGGGTGCTCCTAGCTAGCGGGCGAGGCGGCGGGCAGCGGCGGCAAACATGTCGCCGCGTTGGCTCATTCCGGTGTACATGTCCAACGATGCCGCAGCGGGCGCCAAAAGTACGGTATCGCCGGCTTCGGCGTGTTGCACGGCGGCGCTCACGGCCTGGTCCATAGCGATCTGCGGGTCATGACTGTCCACGATGACGAGAGGCACGTGGGGTGCCGCCTTGACGAGGGCCTGGGCCAGCACGTGCTTGTCGACGCCCACCAGAACCGCCGCCTTCAGCCGCGCAGCGTGGGTACGCAGGAGGTCCGAGACATCTGCGCCTTTGAGCTGACCACCGGCGACCCACACCACGGAGTCAAGACCACGCATGGCCACCTCCGCGGCGTGCGGATTCGTCGCCTTGGAATTGTCGATGTAGGTCACGCCACCATGACGGTGGACAACCTCACCGCGGTGCCCGGCCATCACGTAGGCGTCGAGGCCCTCCGCGATGGACTCAGGCTGAGCGCCGGCAAGCGCGGCAACCGCCGCGGCAGCAGCGGCATCCAGCACCCCAGCAAGACCTGCGGGCTGGATGGTGGTGACATCCTCCACCACTGCCGCGTGCAGTCCGGCGACCTCATTGACCACGAGGCTGCCGGCGCTCACGCCGACTTCGCCCGGGGCGGGCTCGGCGTGGGTAAAGGCGGTGGCGCTGGATAGAGAGGCGGCAAGCGCTCGAACGTGCTCGTCGTCCTTTCCATAAACGGCGTGCGTGCCGCGCAAGATCTTCGCCTTATCCGCCGCGTAGGCCTCGAAGGAGCCGTGCCAATCGAGGTGGTCATCGGCGAGGTTGAGCAGCGCTCCCACATCCGGGCGCAGCTGGGAGGCCCAGTGCAGCTGGAACGAGGACAGTTCCGCGACGAGGATATCCACGCGGGGCTCGGCGGCCAGGGCATCAAAAGACGAGACCCCGATATTTCCTACGGCCTGCGCGCGCTGCCCGGATCGCTGCTCGTCAGCGGCCATGATGGCAGCGAGCATCCCCGTCGTTGTGGTCTTGCCGTTGGTACCTGTGATCGCGAGCCAGCGGCGGGAGGGCCCAAATACCTCTGCCTGGTCAAGGCGGTAGGCCAGCTCCACGTCACCGATGACCTCAAGGCCGCGGGAAGCTGCGGCGGCGAGCAACGGCGAATCCGGGCGCCACCCCGGCGAGGTCACGACGAGGGAGTAATCCGACAGGTCTACTGCTGCTGTGTCCACGGTGGCAACGTCGAGCTCGGCGGCGAGGCGAGCGCGGGATTCCTGGTTTCCATCAGCCACCGTGACGTCCACGCCTAGGTGGTCCAGGACCGCAGCACAGCCGCGGCCGGAAACGCCGGCACCGGCGATGAGGACCCGGCCAGAGAGGAAGTCGGGGCGCGTCATGCGCCGACACCTATACCTGTGGAGGTCAGCCATTCACCGTAGAAGATGGCCACGCCGGCCATCGCCGCCATCGCGGCCAGCAACCAGAAACGGACAACCACAGCAGTCTCCGCCCAACCGCCGTTTTCAAAGTGGTGATGGATCGGGGCCATGCGGAAGAAGCGCTTGCCGGTGGAATGGAAGACCACGATCTGAATGACAACGGACACCGTCTCGATAACGAACAGGGCGCCGATAATCACCATGAGAAGCTCGGTACGGCTGGTGACCGAAATGCCGGCAACCAATCCGCCGAGCGCCAGGGAGCCGGTGTCTCCCATGAAGATCTTGGCGGGCGCGGCATTCCACCATAAAAAGCCGAGGCAGGCACCGAGGCCCGCCGCCGCGAGCACGGCGAGATCGAGGGGATCGCGCACCTGGTAGCAGCCTGCCGCAAAGTTGGTGGCGCAGGAATAGCGGAACTGCCAGAAGGTCATCAGCGAGTAGGAGCCCATGACAATCGCCGTCACTCCTGCGGCAAGACCGTCGAGGCCGTCGGTGAGGTTGACCGCGTTCGACCACGCCGCAATGAGGAAGTACATGAAGATCAAGAACACGATGGTTCCGATCACAACGCCGCCAACCGCAAAGTCGAAAGTTTTCAAATCGCGGATGAACGACAGCTTGGTGGAGCCAGGAGTCAGGCCCGCATCATTGGGGAAACGCAGCACAAGAAAGCCAAAGAGGAGGGCCAGTACCAGCTGGCTGACCAGCTTCGCGGTCTTGTTGAGACCTAGGTTGCGCTTCCGGAAGAGTTTGATGAAGTCATCCGCAAATCCCACCGCGCCCAAGCCCAGCGTCAGTCCGAGGACGAGCAGACCCGAAGCAGTAAACCCCCCGTGGCCCGTCAGCATGCCATAAAAACCAACCACGAGATAAGCCACCAAGATACCGGCCAGAATAGCCAGGCCGCCCATCGTCGGCGTACCCCGCTTGCGCAGGTGGGACTTGGGGCCGTCCTCGCGGATCTCTTGGCCGCGACCGGAGTCGGAAAAGTATCGGATGAGAACCGGGGTGGTAAAGATCGCCACGAGGAAGCTAACCGCACCAGCGATGATGATCTGAGTCACGAGCTTGAAGTCCTTTCTAGCGGCTAGCTGTGGTTCAGCTGTTCCGCGACCAACCAGAGGCGCTGGGCATTGGAGGCCTTAATCAAGACCACGTCCTTAACGCTACGGCTAGCCCAATCGTCGACCCCTACCGGGGCCGCGCGCAGAATGCCGTCGACCGCTCGTGCGGCGGCCGCGGCGTCGGCGCACACCATTGTATTTATACCTTGCTGCGCAGCCGCCTCAGTCATAGCCCGGCAGTTGGGATTCTCCCCCACCGCGATGAGGTGCTCCACGTGGTATTTGGCCAATACCTCCCCTAGCTGGCGGTGCGCTTGTTCGGCATCGCTGCCGAGCTCTCCCATCTCACCAAGCACCGCGATGGAGCGGGCATCGGGGCGTGCTGCGGCGGTATAGGCCAAGGCGGCAATTGCCGCCCGCATCGAATCCGGGTTGGCGTTATAAGAGTCATCGATGATGGTGACGCCATCGCGGCGCGTGCGCACGTCCATGCGGTGCTCGGAGGCTAGGCGGTGCCCAGACAGCGCAGCCGCTACCGTGGCTGCCGATACCCCCAGCTCGATGGCTGCGGCTGCCGCGGCCAGTGCATTAGACACCTGGTGGGAACCAAATACCTGCAGTTTCACAGCGACTGGCTCAGCGTTGGGGCTGTGGAGGATAAAGGAGGGGCGGGCCACGTCATCGAGCTCGATGTTGGTGGCATAGTACTGTGCGGCCGGGGCGCCGCCGCGGCGGTTATCCGTGGAGTAGTACACCACTTTGGCCCCCGTGCGCGTCGCCATTGCGGCGACGAAAGGATCGTCGGCGTTGAGGACGGCCACACCGCCCGCTTCCGCGCTCGGCAGTGCCTCCACCAGCTCTCCCTTGGCCTGCGCGATATTCTCGCGCGAGCCAAACTCGCCGAGGTGCGCGGAGCCGACGTTGAGGACCACGCCGACGCGCGGCGCGGTGATTTGGGTGAGGTGGCGGATGTGTCCGATACCGCGGGCCGACATCTCCGCCACGAGGTAGCGCGAGTGCTCATCACAGCGCAGAGCCGTATACGGAAGCCCAATTTCATTGTTGAAGGAGCCGGGCGGGGCGACGGTCTCCCCCACCTCGCGGAAGATGGTGGCGATGAGGTCCTTGGTCGAGGTCTTGCCCGCCGATCCCGTCACTCCCACGATGGTCAAATCCTGCTCTGTCGCCAGCCGCTGCGTTACTGCGCGGGCCAGCGCGGACAACGCCTCGACGACAGCGGCGGCGGAGCCATCGACATCGTTGGCATAGATATCGGCGTTGGCTCCGTCACCTACTACGCGTCCGCGCGGCTCCACGACGATGGCGGGTACACCCACCGGCCGGGCAGCCAAGACGGCGACGGCTCCCTTCTCCACCGCGGTGTGGGCGTAATCGTGGCCATCGACGCGGGCTCCGGGCAGTGCCACAAAGAGTCCACCCGGAGTGACCTTGCGAGAATCGAACTCAACAAAGCCGGTCACTCGGGTCTCTGGCTCGTCGACGCTATCCAGGCGGCCGCCCGTGATCTGAGCTATCTCAGCGAGGCTTAACGCAATCATGCTTGCTCCTTGGATTCTTCGGTACTCAGGGTAGTCGCTGTCATCGCGGCATCAAGTGCACGCGCCATCTCCTCGCGGTCGTCGAAGTGGTGGACGGTATCACCAATCAGCTGTCCGACTTCGTGGCCCTTGCCGACGACGATGACAGCATCGCCCGGCTGTGCCCACGCCACGACCTCGTCGATGGCTTTGGCTCGGGAGCCGACCTCCCGAATATCGGCCTCCGGGTTCGCTTCGCGCGCTCCCGCAAGCACTGCCGCGCGGATAGCTGCTGGGTCCTCGGTGCGGGGGTTGTCATCGGTGATCACGACCATATCGGCGCCCTTCGCGGCGGCCGCTCCCATGAGCGGGCGCTTGGAAGAGTCGCGGTCACCTCCCGCGCCGACGACAATGCCGATCCGGCCGCTGCTGCCTTCCAGCTGCGCACGCAGGGTATCGAGGACCGCGGCGACCGCAGCTGGCTTGTGCGCATAATCGACCACGGCGACAAACTGCTGGCCGCGGTCGATGCGTTCCATGCGGCCCGGGACCGCCACCTTTTCTACGCCTTCCAAGAAGACGCGCGGCTCGATGCCACTGGCTGCGGCCATGCCGGTGGCCAAGGCCGCATTGGCGATGTTGAAAGTGCCCGGCATGGGCAGCCGGAATTCATAGGAACCAGCGTGCTCTCCGGTGGACACCGTCAGCTCCACCTGCTGTGCGCCGGTGGCTTCGGTGCTGAGTTGGCGGGCGGTGATGTCCGCCTCGGTGGCCTCCGCGCTCGTGGACACTGTCATGACCGGACGCTCCGCAGCGCGCTGCGCCATGCGTCGTCCCCATTCGTCGTCGATGCAGACAACGGAGCGGTCGGCGGGCTGGGGACCGTCGAAAAGCATGGCCTTCGCCTCGAAGTAGTCCTCCATCGTCGGGTGGAAGTCGAGGTGGTCCTGGCTCAAGTTAGTGAATCCGCCAACGGCAAAGCGCGTTCCCTGAACGCGGCCCAGGGAAAGCGCGTGGGAGGACACCTCCATGACCACGTGCGTTACCCCTTCGTCCACCATGCGGGCGAAGAGTTCTTGCAACGTCGGGGCCTCGGGGGTCGTCAGCGAGGTAGGCACCGGCTCCCGGTTAATGCGAGTGCCCGTGGTGCCGATAAGGCCCACCGACAAGCCCGCGTGCAAAAGCCCCGCTTCCAGCAGGTAGCTCGTCGTAGTTTTACCGGACGTACCCGTCACGCCAAGAATGGTGAGCTTTTCAGTGGGGTGCCCATAGATCTCCGCGGAGACATGTCCGAGGATGGCGCGGATATCCTCGACCACGAGAAGTGGGCGGGTTTCTCCCGCTTCGGTGAGGATGCGCTGGCCTTCCGGGTCGGTCAGAATCGCGGCTGCTGCGGTGTCTGCGGCATACCGTGCGCCATGAACGCGCGTTCCCGGAAGCGCAGCGAAGAGTCCACCAGGTGGCAGGGTTGCAGAGTTTAGTCCGCAGGAGCCCACGGTGGTCGAGGCATCCCCGATCACGGTGCCCGAAGAAATTTCTGCTAAACGATCAAGGCTGATGCTGCTGGTCACGGTGCGTCCTCTTCTCTATCTCTGTAGGTTATTCGCGGCCGGAGCTATCTATTCGGCACGCAAGGTCAGGTGCGGTGCTGGTGGGGAAGGCGGAATATTGTCACGATCAAGCAGCCAGGATGCGATATCACTGAACACCGGCGCTGCGGACTGGCCGCCGGAGCCATCGTCGTTGACACCGGATTCGGGCTCGTCGAGCATGACGGCGACGACAAAGCGGGGATCGTCGGCAGGCGCGATGCCCGCGAACGTGATCCAGTACTTGGAGTTCGAGTATGCTCCCGTCTCCTCGTCGACCTTTTGCGCGGTACCAGTCTTGCCGGAGAGCTGATAGCCCTCGATCTGCGCGTTGCCGGCTGTACCGTTGTTCAGCCCCTGCGGATCCTCCTGGAAGACCGCACGGAACATGTCCACGACAGTGCGCGCGGTTTCGGGACTGACCACGCGGGTGGTCTCGGGCTTCTCTAGTTCTTCCTTAGTCCCGTCAGGCGCGGTGATCGAATCAATGATGCGCGGCTCGATGCGCTCACCGTCATTGGCGAGGGTCTGGTAAATAGAAGCCAGTTGCAGGGCAGTCCATGACTGGCCCTGGCCGATGGGCAGGTTAGCGAAGGTACCACCGGACCACTGCGAACGATCGGGCACCAAGCCCGGTGACTCATTGGGCAGCTCAATTCCGGAGGTCTGGCCGAGGCCGAACTTCTTGAGGTAGTCAGCGTATTTATCCTGGCCAAGACGATCTGCCAACATCAACGTTCCCACGTTCGATGACTTACCGAAGACGCCCGTCGTGGTGTAGGGCTCAACGCCGTGCGGCCAGGCATCGTTCACAGTCACCCCAGCCATGTCGATGGAGCCGGGAACCTGGAGGACCTCATCAGGGTTGGTGAGGCCCTCCTCAATGGTTGCCGCGGCGGTGATGATCTTTGCCACCGAACCCGGCTCAAAGGGGTGGGATACGGCGAGGTTGTCGAAGGTCTTATCCTTCTCCAGCTGCTTTTCGATGTCCTTGTTCGGGTCGATGGTGCCGGTATTCGCCATAGCCAGAACCTGACCCGTGGCGGCATCCAGAACGACTGCCTCGGCGCTCTTTGCCTTCGAATTAGCCTTGGCCTTTTCCAGCTTCTGCTGAACGTAGGTCTGCAGATCCAGATCGAGCGTCAACGTGACGTTCTTGCCGTCGGTGGTGGGCACCTGATCGCGAAGGGTACCGGGAATGACCTGACCGCTGGCTGAAACGTCTTCGGTGGAGCTGCCGTCAATACCCGTCAGTGTGGTATCGCCGGAGGCCTCAAAGCCGAACTGGCCTTGGCCGTCCATGGATACCTTGCCGATGACGTTCTCTGCGATAGCACCATTGGGGTACTGGCGGATCTGCTGCTCATCAGCGGCGAGACCGTGGTAGTCCTCGGAGATGGCCACCGCGACATCCGGATCGACGTTGCGCACGAGGACCTCATATTGAGTATCGGCACGGAGCTTGTCCATGATTTGCTCCGAATCCACGTCCCCGGCATCGATGCCGGCTTCCTTCAGCTTGTTCGGGATCCCCTCCGACATGTCGGTGAGCCGCTCTGTCACCTTGTCGTCGAGGAAAGCCTCTTTGGCATCGGGTGCCAACGACTCAAAGTGAGCCTCGCCGGCGGCTTTTTGCTCCTCCTGTTCACGGAGCTCATCTCGCAGGCGCGTAGGTGACACGGTCAAGGACCGGGCGCGCATCGTGTAGGCCAACCGCTGGCCGTCGCGCGCGAGGATCTCGCCGCGCCCGGCCGTATCGACATAGACGCGGGTTCTCTGCGCAGCGGCCTTCGCCGCCAAGTCGGGGCCCCACACGATCTGTACCCACGCGAGGCGCCCCATCCACGCCAGCATCACCACGAGCAGCAAAGCCGCGATGACGTGTACACGACGGCGCATCGTCTTCTGCTGGCTCATGAAGGGCTTGCCGGTGCGCGGATTCCGTGAACGGGTCGCGGGAACGACGCGGTCGGCGTCGTAACGCTGCCGTGGTTGGTGAGAGGTACCGCGCGGTTGGGCGGCACGGGCGGCGGAAGCGCGCCTCGGGCGCGGGCCACCGGAGTGTGGTGGGGTCACACGTCACCTTTCTGTCTGCAGCGAAGATGGGCCAATAATCAGTGGTTCATCCCGAATTGTGCCCTATTATCGCCGCCCGCCCACGCAGGCACGCGCGGAGCGGGGATGGAATCTACCCGCGGGCGGCGTAGGGAGCCTGGGCCGGGATGTCCGGCAGTTCTACGTTCCCTTCGGCCGACTGTCCGTCATTGGTGGATTCACCGCCGTCTGGGTGGTTGTCCGACCGAGACGCACCCGACTCGGCGCCTTCGCGCTCACGGTTCCTCTCGCTCAGCGTCGGACGGGCATTCAGGTTATCGGATACGTTCGCCGTCGCGTGCGGGTCACTCGAGGCCTGACCCGGGCGGACCGGTTCGCCGTTTACGTCGATGACCGATTCCATATCCGGGGTGGCTTCGCGCTTCTGTTCCACGTTTCCGTCTGCGTCGACTTCCACTACGCCAGGCTGAACCGGGACGCCCATCTTGGCCTCGTGGGCGCGGCGGGCGACGTCCGACGCCGAACGCACGTTCTCCAAGTCTCGGTTCAGAGTCTCCAGCTGGTTATCGAGCGTGGATTCGTGGGCAGTAAGCTCCTGAATCTTAAAGGTCTGGGACGTCGACAGGCCAGAGAGCCACATCGCCGCAGCCACACCAGTGATGAGCAGGCCAATGGCGATGAAAGAAAGGCGAGCGAAAAGGCCAGTAACCCGCGTGGGCTGTACGACGCGGCGCCCACGATTGCTCACTACCTGCTTCGAACCGAGGCGGTTCCCTCGCAGACCCGTTCCGACCCGGCGGGCGGGCACAGTACTGCGATGCGGCGTGCGACTGGGCAACGGGGTGGTGCGGCGCCCCCGCTCCAGCAGCGCGGTTCCCTGACCGGAGAAATCAGATCCGGTGGTGAAATCGCGGCTAGCTCCCATGGTGTGGGTCCTCTCGTGGTCGCGGTGGTACGTTGCCTGTGCGGTTCGGTCTCTCAGCGTCATGGCCTACCTCCCGGTTCATGAAAAGACGGACTGCCCTCGAGGCGCTCGAGTGCGCGTACCCGGACGGACGCTGCCCGGGGGTTCTCTGCAATCTCCTCCTCGCTCGCCTTCTCCGCGCCACGCGTCACGATGGAATAGTGCGCCGCCGTGCCCGGAAGGTCCATGGGAAGCCCCGGCGGAGTCGTCGAGGTGCTGAGCTTGGTGAAGGCATGCTTGACGATGCGATCTTCGAGCGACTGGTAGCTCATGAACACCGCGCGGCTGCCGACGGACAGGGCATCCGTAATCACGGGAATGACCTGTTCGACCGCCTCAAGCTCGCGGTTGACCTCAACGCGCAGCGCCTGGAAGGTGCGCTTCGCGGGGTGGCCACCGGTGCGACGCGTCGCTGCGGGAATCGTGGCGTACAACAGCTCAACCAAGCGGGCTGAGGTAGTAAAAGGTTCCTTTTGCCTTTCCTTTATTACTGCCGAAGCAATCTTGCCGGCAAAGCGCTCATCGCCATAGGTTTTGAGGATGCGGGCGAGGTCACCGTGGCTATAGGTGTTGAGTACGTCGGCGGCAGTCATTCCCTGGCGCGGGTCCATGCGCATATCCAGCGGGGCGTCGGCCTTGTACGCAAACCCACGCTCCACCTGGTCAAGCTGCATGGAGGACACACCCAGATCAAACAATGCCCCTGCAATGCCGTGTTCTCGCGCGATAGAAAAAATCTCATGGTCACCCTGCGCAATGGCACGACCGACCTCATCGAAGCGAGCGTTGACGCCGACGAAGCGGTCGGCGAAGGGGGTGAGACGTCGAGAAGCACTGCTCAACGAGGCGGAGTCACGGTCCACACCGATAATTCGCGCGTTAGGAAAGCTGTTGAGGAAGTATTCGCTGTGGCCACCAGCCCCCAAGGTGCCGTCCACGATGACGGCGTGCTCCCCCGCTGCTTCGACGGCCGGAGCAAGCAGCTGAGCCATACGCGCACGCATAACGGGGACATGGCCGTGGTTGTCATTCACGTCATAGGTAATGGTGCCGTTGTGGTCCACAGTTGCTGTCCCCCTTTCCATTCAGGCGCCTGAGGCCGCTATCAGATCTGTTCGATAAAAAATCGAGTGCGTATAGGGCCCTGTCCGAGGAAGGGTTCTGATGTCGGGGAAGTACACCAGCTCATCCTCCTCGGGCAGAGTCCATACACGCACTCTCTGTGTGCCAGGAAGCTCTACAGCAGCCCGGCAAGTACGTCATCGGCGTCTGCCGCCGAGTAAGCGTCTTCAGTTTGCGCCTGGTATTCAGCCCACGCGGCTGCGTCCCAGATTTCGAGGAAGTCAACCGAGCCCACAACTACGCATTCCTTCGTCAGGTTTGCGTACTCACGGTGCCCTGCGGACAGTGTGATACGCCCGTGCCCATCGGGGCGTTGCTCGTCCGCACTCGCTGCCAAGTTACGGATGAACGCACGCGCTTCTGGGTTGGTACGTGACACGGCCGCCGCTTTCCTAGCTCGCGCCGCGAACTCCTCCCGCGGGTATACCGCGAGCGAATGATCCTGACCTTTGGTGACCATGAGGCCGCCAGCCAGTTCTTCGCGAAACTTTGCCGGAAGCGTGAGCCGTCCTTTGTCATCGAGCTTGGGAGTGTAGGTGCCGAGAAACATCCCCGGGTCCACCTTCCTGTCACTCGAAAACTCCGGATTCCTCTCGCGACAAGAGAGCAACTCTCCTCCGCTACGCCCCACTCTACCCCACTTTCCCCCACCTCCCACACTTTTATCACCACAACAATCTGCGTGTCGCAATAACATTGCAGGTCAAAGGCGATTTTTCCAGTGGGAAGTTTTCCCAGACCTCCCCTTGACACGCCCCCTCAAACAGGCCCATTTCCACGTATTCACTCACGTAACTTTGACCCCTTAGCATGCAATTTTCCCCACCACCCCCATATTCCTGACGTTTTCACCTTCCCACCACGCTCCAAAGAGTCCTCGGGCCGACATTCCCCGACCGGCGCGTAACACAGGTGGGGCAAAGTGGGGGAAATCGGGAAATCGCACAAAAAGTCTCCCCTCCCCGCGCAAAATGCCCGCACAAGTTTTTAGAAACATTGCGTCGCCATGATAGAAACATCATGTTGTCATCTTGCGGCACGCAGGGTGACACGCCAACTCACTTCACCCCACACACTAGGAAGTTCCTTCATGTATCTAGCTTGGCGCGAGATGCTCTTCGCGCGTACCCGATTCCTCCTCATGGGCGTCGTCCTCGCACTCATGTCCATGCTCGTCGTTATCATCTCCGGCCTCACCGCAGGCTTGGTCAACGACGGCGTTTCCGGCCTCAAGGCGATGGAGAGCGACGTCATCGCTTTCGCCGATGGCACGCAGAAAGACTCTGCATTCACCCGCTCGGTTGTCGATGCCTCCGATGCCGAGTCCTTCTCTCAACTAGAGGGCGTGAACCAAGCCACCCCCTTGGGCCTGACCATTGCTAACGCCCACAACCAGGACGGCACGGCGGTGGACCTCACACTCTTCGGAGTAGAACCTGACTCCTTCATCGCACCGGCAGGCTTGCCCCCAATCGACACCGCCCGGGCAGACGGCAAGCCAAGCAACACGAAACACGACATCATCCTGTCCTCCACCCTGCAGGACGAGGGGATCGAGGTGGGCGACACCATCACCCTCGACCGCTTGGACATCCCCCTCGACGTCATCGGCTTCACCGACAACCAGCGAACCTTCGGCCACGTCGACGTGGCCTACCTGCCGCTAGATATCTGGCAGGAGGTTCACGCCGGCGGGCGCCACGGCGAAGCCGTCAACCCCGAAGCCTACGAGGAAGCATCCGTCATCGTCGCTCGCACAGCGGATAAGCCCGATACCGATGCTCTCACCGAGCGCTCCGGCCTCGACGTTCGAACTCTCAAGGAGAGCTTTGATTCCTCCCCCGGCTACACCGCCGAAATGATGACCCTTTCCATGATCACCTGGTTCCTCTATGTCATTGCCGCGCTCGTTACCGGCGCCTTCTTCCTCGTGTGGACCATCCAGCGCGCCGGCAATATCGCCACCCTTCGCGCAATGGGCGCCACCAAGAGCTTCCTGCTGCGCGATAGCCTCGGCCAAGCGGTGGTCATCCTCCTCGTATCAATCCTCGCCGGCGCACTCATCGCCGTTGGCCTGGGCAGCCTCCTAGAGAAAACGGCTATGCCCTACGCCACCGAATTCAGCGCTGTCATCAATGGCGGTCTCATTCTCTTCGTCGCCGGACTGCTCGGCGCCTTCATTGCCGTCGTCCGCGTTACCCGAACCAACCCCCTCGCAGCCCTAGGAGAAAACCGATGAGCCACGCTTTGGAACTGAAAGACGTCACCGTCAGCTACAGCGACGGCGATTCACACGTTAAGGCACTGAATTCCGTCGATCTCACCGTCGAGGCAGGCGAGTTCGTAGCCGTGGTTGGCCCCTCCGGCTCCGGAAAGTCCACACTGCTCGCGGTCGCAGGCGCCTTGACTACGCCCGATTCCGGCCAAGTCCTCGTCGCGGGCGAGGACATCGTGCCGCTGGGCGACTCCGAACTGGCGCAGATCCGCCGCAACCACATCGGCTTCGTCTTCCAGTCCTCTGGCAATCTCCCGTCTGCACTGACGGCGGAGGAGCAGATCGAATTGGCCAGCAAGGTCATCGGCAAGACTGGGCGCTACTCCAGCGCCCAACTGCTGGAGAAGGTCGGCATGGCGCATCGCGCGAAGCACCGGCCCGGCAGTCTTTCCGGCGGTGAGCGCCAGCGCGTCGGTATCGCGCGCGCACTTGTGGGCGATCCACAGGTGCTGCTCGTCGACGAACCCACTGCTGCCCTCGATCGCGCACGGTCCCAAGAGATCGTGGCGCTGCTAGCCAAAGAATGCCACGATTTCAACGTCGCGGGTGTCATGGTCACCCACGACTACGACGTTCTTGGTCACTGCGACAAGGTCTATGAAATGGTCGATGGCCGCTTGACCCCGTCCGCCAAGTAGGCACCAGAATGGAAAAAGAATGCGCAGCTTAACGTAGACTTAGCGCATGCCGAAGATCACTGAAACGACAGTAGCCGAGCACCGCGCCGTCCAGCACCGCGCGGTGCTCGAGGCTGCCGAAAGGTTGATCGTCAACAACCACGGGGCAGTCCCTACCTTGGCGGAGGTCGCTGCGGAAGTAGGCCTTGCCCGCCCCAGCGTTTATCGCTACGTCTCATCCCAACACGATTTGTTGGTGCAGCTGCTTATCCAGGCCACGCAAACGTGGAATGAACAGCTCGAAGCTGCCATGCAGGTGGCCCCTCCAGAGCCGACGGAGCGCATCCATGCTTACGTGGACGCCACTCTCGAACTTTTCCTCCATGGCACGCACGGTCCCCTCATGACCGCCGCGCAGCACTTCCCCCAGGCTTTTGCGGATGAGGCAGTACAGCAGTCACATGGTGGCTTTGCATCGATCGTTAACGAGTTCTGCCCTGGTGTTTCCAAAGCGGATATCTCGCTGCTCAACGCCGCCATCGTTCGCGCATCAGAATTGGCAGACCGCTCGCCCGAGCAGCTCCCGGGCATAACGCAAACCCTGTACGCCATGGCCAATGTCATCGTGCCACAGCCCTCCGACTCACAATAGAGCGAAGGGCTACTGGTGGGTTTCTAGCGCTTAGTTTCCTTCGAAACGGCGGCGGAAGTTATCTTCAAGGCGGTTTCCAACGTCACTGCCAGCCTTCTTGGACTGCTTGTTGCGCCGCTTAGCGGATGCTGGTGCGCCGGCGGCAACCAGAAAATCTTCCGAATTTCCGCGCAGCATCCACACACCGGATCCAAACATGACCAAAAAGCCAAGTACGGAGAGGATAACGAACCACAGGGACTGCTGGGCCAACGCGATTCCGCCCACCATCATGCACAGACCGACAACGATTAAGGCCACCCCACGGAGGGTGATGGCACCCGAGTTGCCGCCGAAAGAAGTTTCACCGGACACAGACGCGCCAAAATCAGGATCGTTGGCCAGCAACGATTGTTCAATTTCACGCAGCGCTTGCTGTTCGTGCTCAGAAAGGGCCACAGCGTCCTCCGTAATGATTTGGGTTTAGGTAGTGGAACTGGGAACTATGTTTACTACCTCTATAACGTCAAGGATAGCGAGATAGTTCCCACAAAGACAGTCCATAGTTTTTGGGCATCCCTGCACCCCTGCTACCGGAGCAATCACGCCCTCACTAGGCGGCCAGCCCACCGAAGCCCAGCTCAGATTCGGTCGCGTCCACGTAACGTGTAGCAAGCGCCAAGTACTGGTAGACCGTATCCGCAGCGGGCACCGGATCCATTCCGGAGGCCACGCGCGAGCGCACGCGGGAATAGTCTGTGAATTCTGCGGCCCATTGAGCATCCGCCGGACCGATAAGAGCTACCTGCTCCCATGCAGAGGTAGGCAAGCGCCGACGGCGCGACACCGCAGACGCCGCCACACGCGCGCCCGCAGCACGAAGCGAGGCGCGGTACGCCATTTCAAGAGCGTCCTCGAACCGCCCCTCCGCAGCGCTACGGCGCGCGTCCACCAACAGATCCAACGCTTGACCGAGGAAGCGGTCACGGCGCACGCGCTGCATCGCCTCCCTGTTCCGGCCCCGAGCCGCTGCCGTTGCTGAAATTACCTGTGCCATGACCCCTCCTCCTTGGGCTGCTTCCTGAGCTTGTCAATGAAGACTGTGCCGTTGACTTTCTGCTGCTGTTCGCTGATGAGACTCACCGTAAAACCACCTTCGTACATCCACCTCTGATTTTAGTTCATGTGTTCGATTTAAACAATAGGGATGGGCGATATTTCTTCTCTTTTCGAACACGTACTCCGTCTCCTCGGCGGTTGGATGTGCAGAAGGTAGTTTCTCTGTGCGCTTTCACATGCCTGAAGAATCTGCTGTTATTAGAGATGTGAGTTACACGCTGCGCCGCCTAAGCCCCCAAGAGTTCGCCATTGCTGTCCCGCGCTTGGTGGATATCTACATCGCGGCAATGGGCTACAGCCAGTCAGTGCGCGACGTCTCCATCTCGCGGTGGCGCGCAGATCTCATACGCCCAGGGTTTTCCTGCGTCGTGGCCACCACCGACTACGGCATTGCAGGCTTTGCCTACGGCTTCCTTGGCTCTCCGGACACGTGGTGGGACAAACAGCTTCGCCGAGCGCTCACCGCCAGTGGCGGACCAACCCCGGAACAAGAAGACATTCTCCACAACTATTTCGAGCTGGCGGAGATTCACGTGCTGCCTGGAGAACAGGGTCGCGGCTTAGGGCGCGCACTGCTCGAAGCCTTAGCGTGGAATCTACCCGCGCGCTACATCCTGCTTTCCACTCCGGAAGTTCCCAACGAGGCAAACTCCGCCTTCGGCCTCTACCGCAAAATGGGGTTTAGTGATTTCCTTCGCCAGCTCTACTACCCCGCCGATGCGCGCCCCTTCGCCATCCTGCAATCGACGGTGCCGCTGACACCAGCCGACACCGCTTAACCTGGCGGCAATCCGGCATAGCTACCCAGGTAAAGTAGCAGGCGTGACTACACCGCAGATACCTTCCTTGAACGACATCCCCGCAGCCGTGCGCGAGGAGCTTAAGCTTTTCTTGGACAGTCAGCGCGACGCCATCGCGGCCATCGGCTCTCCGGTGGCCGACGCGATCTCCTATTTGGATTCCTTCGTCCTGGACGGCGGCAAGCGCATTCGCCCCCTCTACGCGTGGGCAGGTTTTGTCGGTGCGCACGGGCTCGACGGCACTGAGTCCCCGCAGGCAATGCTCCGCGCTGCCTCGTCCTTGGAGTTCATTCAGGCCTGTGCACTTATCCACGACGACATCGTGGATGCTTCCGATACCCGGCGCGGCAACCCCACTGTCCATCGCGGCGTTGCTGCTCGCCACCGCGAGCTCGGGCTCAGCGGCGACGCTGATTTCTTCGGGCAATCGCTGGCCATCCTCATCGGTGACATGGCCCTGGTCTGGGCGGAAGACATGCTTCAAGATTCCGGCTTGAGCCCCGAGGCGCTGGCGCGCGCCCGCGCACCATGGCGGGCAATGCGCCGCGAAGTCATCGGCGGCCAGATTCTGGACATCTCTCTGGAAGCCGCCGGCTCCGAGGACGCCACGTTGGCGGACTCGGTGAACCGGTTCAAGACTGCCGCGTACACCATCGAGCGCCCCCTCCATCTGGGCGCCGTTATAGCGGGCGCACCCGAAAAACTCGTTGCTGCCTTCCGCGGTTACGGCCAGGACATCGGCGTCGCCTTCCAGCTGCGCGATGATTTGCTCGGCGTCTTCGGTGACCCGGCTATCACCGGCAAGCCCGCCGGAGACGATCTGCGCGAAGGCAAGCGCACGGTTCTGTTGTCCCTGGCCCTGCAGCGCGCGGACGCCACCGAGCCCGCAGCCGCCGCTGAGCTTCGCCGCCTCATCGGGCAGACGGAGGACCCCGCAGACATTGCCCGCATGGCGCAGATCATTGCTGATTCCGGTGCGCCGGACGTCGTCGAGCAGCGCATCAGCGATCTCACGCGTTCCGGCCTCGACCATCTGCACAACGCACAGGTTGACCCCGAGGTCACGGCGGTCTTGGAAGAACTTGCTCACAAGTCCACGGCCCGCCGGATGTAGCATGGCTCGCTCCGCATCCACGCGCGTGCCCCTGCGCATTCCTCATCCCCTGCCACTAGGCATCGTCTCCGCGATCGTCCTGGCGCTCGCCTCCTTCTCCGGCGGCGCGACCCGGAATCGCGGAGGTTTTCTTGAGGCGCTTAACATCAGCTTCCTTGCCTATGGCCACGGCCGCAACATTGGCATGGTCCTCTACTGGGTTGGCCTGTTTGGCCTCGTCGCCGCATGGGTGTTGGCGGGCCGCCACTTCATCGCCCCACAGCTCAAGAACCCGCAACCAGACGGCGCATTGGCAGACATCCGCCGGATGTTGATCTGCTGGGTCACCCCGCTGCTGTGCGCCGCACCGCTGGCTTCCCGGGACGTGTACTCCTACCTGATGCAAGGCGCGATGGTGCGCGATGGTTTCGATCCCTACGTCGAGGGCGCAGCCGTTAACCCCGGTCCTTTTCTGCTTGAGGTCTCTCACGACTGGCGCAACACCACTACGCCCTATGGGCCGCTACACCTGTGGATGGGCAACGGGGTAACCCACCTGGTGGGCGATAACGTTGCTGCGGGCATCATCGTCTACAAGGCAATTTCCGTCCTTGGTTTTGCAGCCATCGCCTGGTCAATTCCACGCCTAGCCCGAAGCATTGGCGGCGATCCCGCCCTAGCACTCTGGTTGGGAGTGGCGAATCCGGTGATGATTTTGCACCTCATCGGCGGCATGCACAACGAATCAGTCATGGTGGGGCTGGTATCGCTGGGCCTTCTCGCTGCTGTGCACCACAAGTTCCACCTCAGCCTCATACTCGTTGGCGTGGCAGTGTCCCTCAAGGCCACCGCCGTCTTCGCCGCGCCGTTTATCGTGTGGCTCATGCTGCACCATTGGGCGCCGAAGGGAACGAAGCCGCTCAAGCGCGTCGGGTTCTTTCTACTATCCGGCGTTATCGCCGTGGCGGAGGTCGCGTTGGCGGTGGCGGCGATCACGTGGGCGTCGGGAAGCTCGTGGGGTTGGCTGTCGCAGATCAGTGGCAATTCTAAGGTCATCAACCCCTTGGCCGGCCCCACCCTGCTCGCTGACATACTCGTGCCGCTCATCCAGGTCTTCTCCCCCGACACCACCTATAACGGCGTGCTCACCGTGCTGCGCTCGGCCGCGATGCTTCTGATGCTCCTGGGCCTTGTCCTTGTGTGGTGGTGGGGACGCACGGGCGTGCGCCGCGCCATTGCCGCCACGGCCGCGGCCTACCAGGTGGCGTTCGTCTTCAACTCTGTGACGCTGCCGTGGTACTACGCCTCAGTACTCACGCTCATGGGAACCTTCCGCCCACCACTACCGCTCATCAAGCTCACCACCGGCGCAGCTCTCTTTATTGGTGTAGCCTTCGCCGGCGACGGCAATCACCAGCTCTACAACTGGTTCTGGGTGATTGCGATGGTGGTCGTGGCATGGTTGGCCACACAATGGATTTTCGACGGTGTTCCACGCACCGCCGCTGAACCGAATGCGGCAGGTGCGACGACAGCGCCTAAAACGCCGAAGCCTGCGCGCGCCGAATAACCTCCCGCGCGAGGTGGCCGTGCAGCGCGTCGATGGGGCGGCCCGGTAGGGACTCGTCCTCGGTAAAAAGATGCGCCAGGATCTCGTTGTCACCCCAGCCGTTGTCCGAAAGAACAGTGATGACGCCGGACACGTGCTTGGAAATGACGCCCTTGGCATTGAAAAACGCTTCCGGGACGAGGCGCTGGCCTTCGGCGTCCCGCCACGCGATGAACTTGCGTGCATTGAGCAGATCGAAGACGCGAGTAATGGGCAGATCGAGTTTTTCAGCTACCTCTTTAAGCGTCAGCAGCTCCTCACCGGCAAGAAGCTCTGCCAGCTCGGGATGGGAATTCTCTTCAGGGTTCGCAGAATTAGTCACAGACACAACTGTAGCGGGATCACACTTTGAGGAGAGGATCGACCATACTGGAACCCATGACAAGGCTGAACGTGGGCGACATTCTTGAAGGACGCTACCGCATTGATCAGCCGATCGCTCGCGGCGGCATGTCCACAGTGTATCGCTGCGTGGACATGCGTTTGGGCCGCGCAGTAGCTGCCAAGGTGATGGATGAGCGCTATCACGACGACCCCGTCTTCGTCACCCGCTTTAAGCGCGAGGCCCGCGCGATGGCGCAGCTGAGCCACCCCAATCTCGTCGCCGTGCATGACTTTTCCGCGGATGGTTTGCCCATCTATCTCATCATGGAGCTCATCACCGGCGGCACGTTGCGCGAGCTCCTTGCGGAACGCGGACCCATGCCGCCGCACGCTGCGGCCGGCGTGATGCACTCGGTCTTGGCCGGGCTCACCGAAGTCCACCACGCCGGCCTCGTGCACCGCGATATCAAGCCGGATAACGTTCTCATCACCGATAACCACCGAGTCAAGGTGGGTGACTTCGGCTTGGTGCGCTCCGCAAAGGCGGAGCATGATAGCTCCGGCCAGATCGTCGGCACCGTCAGCTACCTCTCCCCCGAGCAAGTCACTGGCGCGGATATCACGCCGGCTTCCGATGTCTACTCGGCCGGAATCGTCCTGTTCGAGTTGCTGACGGGCACAGTCCCCTTCCACGGTGATACCCCGCTTGCGCACGCCACCGCGCGCGTGCACGCGGATGTGGTGGCACCATCTTCACGCATTGAGGGGGTGCCGATGCTTTTCGACGCCCTCGTGGCCACCGCCACCGCACGTAACCCAGCCGAACGCTTTGCAGACGCGGGTGAATTCCTGGATGCTTTGGATGACGTTTCCCGGGAGCTGCAACTGCCACAGTTCACGGTCCCCGTCCCGCGAAACTCGGCCGCCGCACGTACCGCTGCAGTACCTACGGACTTTTCGGGAACGGACAATACGCGTGTCTTCGAAGCGACCTCTGCGATCCCCTCGCCCGATTCCCCCACGCGTGAAACACGGGCGGAAACCCGCGAGGACGCTTTCCCCCTGCCTGCCGCACCGGTAGACACCCCGGCGCCCTCCCCCGCCGTGCCAGAACCATATGCGGCCGGGTCCGAAGAGGAGCCGGAGGAACGTCCGTTGAGCAACCGCAGCGCGGTCGGGCTCATCGGGTTCCTCGTCCTCGTCGGCCTCGCCACCTTGGCTGTCGCCGTGGCCGCCTGGTGGTTTGGATCCGGAGAATACGGCACCTGGCCGATTCTCTGGAGACCGTATTAGCCTGCGCAACTTCTAGTTGCGCAGCATTTCTGCGATGAGGAAGGACAGCTCCAGCGATTGCTGGGTGTTCAGGCGCGGGTCCACGGCAGACTCGTAGCGACCCGGCAGGTCCACGTCCGTGATGTCCTCAGCGCCGCCGAGGCACTCGGTGACGTCCTCGCCGGTGAACTCCAGGTGCACGCCGCCCGGGTGGGTGCCCAGCTCGCGGTGTACCTCGAAGAAGCCCTGAACCTCGTCAACGATCTTGTCGAAGTGGCGGGTCTTGTAACCGTTCGACGCCGTGAAGGTGTTTCCGTGCATCGGATCGGACTGCCACACCACCTTGTGGCCGGAGTCCTCCACTGCCTTGATGATCGGGGGCAGCACGGAGCGCACCTTATCGTGGCCCATGCGCGCGATCATGGTGAGACGACCCGGCTCACGGTTCGGGTCAAGCTTCTCCGCGTACTCCACTGCCTGCTCCGGCGTCACGCCGGGGCCAAGCTTGATGCCCACGGGGTTGCCGATGATGGAAGCAAACGCCACGTGGAAGTCGTCGAGACCACGGGTACGCTCACCAATCCACAGCTGGTGCGCGGACAGGTCATAAAGCTTGGTCTCGCCGTTAGAGTCCGTACCCAAGCGCAGCATGGAACGCTCGTAATCCTTCAGCAAGGCCTCGTGGGAGCAGTAAATCTCCGCCGAACGCAGGGTCTCATCCGACACCCCACAGGCGTTCATGAAGGCCAGGCCGTTTTCAATCTCATCAGCCAAGGCCTGGTAGCGCGCACCCGCCGGAGAGTTGGCCACGAATTCGCGGTTCCACTCGTGGAGGCGGTAAAGGTCCGCGGTTCCGGAATGCGTCAGCGCGCGGACCAGGTTCATAGCCGCCGAGGAGTTCGCGTAGGCGCGAATCATGCGGGCGGGATCGTGGCGGCGGGACTCCTCGTTGGCCTCCACTCCATTGACGATGTCACCGCGGTAGTTGTACAGGCCGTTGGCATCCAGATCGGCAGAACGCGGCTTGGCGTACTGGCCAGCAATACGACCCAACTTCACCACCGGGGTGGACGCGCCATACGTCAGGACAACCGCCATCTGCAGCAGGGTCTTGATATTGCCGCGGATGTGAGGCTCAGTGTTGGACTCGAAAGTCTCAGCGCAGTCACCTCCTTGGAGGAGGAAGGCGTTGCCTAAGGCGACGTCGGCAAGCTTGCGCTTGAGTTCCTCAATTTCTGGAGCCACGACGATAGGCGGGACGGATTCCAGGATCTTTCGCACGTTATCAGCCTGCAGCTGATCCCAGCTGGGCTGCTGCTTCGCCTCGCGGGAAATGGCGTCCTGGAACTTCTCATTGATCCCCTCCGGCAGCGGCGGCAGATCAGGAAGCACTTCTTTGGGAATATCTACTGTCCAACTCACACCCAGTATTTAACCATCTCGGGCCTGTCGCGCGTTAGTTAATGGACTTTTAGGTCACGGTATTAATTCACGATCAGCTCACGCGGTTGCCCCGAGTCAGCGGCAAGTGCTGCTCACAGATGCGAAACTTGGCCAGGTTATGGCGGGCGTCGACCAACGCGTCGTGGTTCCCGTTGGGCACGGGAGGCAGCTTGGGGCGGCCCGCAAACTCCCAGTACTGCTTGAGTTCCCGGGTGTAGCGCGGGAGCCCCTTGGGCAGGCTCGCCATGTCTCCCCACAGCTGGGCGAGCACCACGTGGTCATAAGCCCCGACCCAGGCCCACAGTTCGATGGGGGTGGAGTGGCGGCCCAAGAATTTCAGGAGATCTTCGCGGATGGTCTCGCGCGATTTCCAGACGGGATCCGCCGGGCTCGGGAGTTTATCCAGTACATTGTCGCGCACCCACGCATTGGCCTTGCCCGGATCGAAATCGGTGGATACCGCGTAATACTCGCTGCCGTCTTCTCCGACAATGCCGATGGAGACCAGCTCGATGGTCGATCCGTCCTCGATAAACTCGGTGTCGTAGAAGTAGCGCACGCCCCGTATCCTAGTCTGCTGCCTAGAGGAGCCGTGCCACTGGGGGCCTATACTCAGCTGCGTGAAGAAAGCTCTCTCCTCGCTCCTCCTTCCACTCCTTCTGGTGGGGCTGGCAACGGTGCCGTGGACTATCCATCTTGCGGCGTCGATGAACAGCGGCGGAATTGTGCCGTTTTACCATGTTGACCTCGATGTCTACCGAGAGGGAGGGCAGGCCCTGCTCCGCGGGGAGAATCTCTACGCGCAAAGCTACGTTCTCGGCAACGGCGTGTCGCTGCCTTTTACTTACCCGCCTTTTGCTGCAGCGCTCTTTGCCTTGGTGTCGTGGATGCCGCTGTGGCCGCTGTCTCTCCTTCTTACTGCGGCGTCACTCGGTGCGCTCTGGGTATGTCTCTACGCCGTTATCTCGCGGTGCTGCGAAGTTGACCGCCCCGACTGGTGGGCCACGTGGGCGCTGCTCGCCTGCGCACTCACCGAACCGATTACCGAGAATTTCAGCTTCGGCCAAGTGAATCTCCTGCTGACCGCGGCCGTCGTTGTCGACTGCCTGCTGCTCAGACCACGCTCCTCGTGGCGAGGTGTGCTGACCGGCGTTGCTATGGCGATCAAGCTCACCCCGGCGGTCTTCCTCGCGGTCTTTTTCGTTCGCCGCGACTGGCGTGCCCTCGCCACGGCGATAGGTGCCTTCATCGCCTGCGGTGTGGTGGGCTACCTCGCCTCCCCTGCAAGCTCTGCGGCGTACTGGACTGACATCCTCCGGGACTCCTCCCGAATCGGCACGCTGTCCTATTCCAGCAACCAATCCCTCCGAGGCTTGCTCAGCCGTGTTAGTCCCGAGGAAGCATCGGGCCTGTGGTTGATTGGCTGCGCTCTCATCGTCGCAGTCTTGTGGTGGGTCATGGAGCACACATCCTCAGAGATAGAACTCGTGTTACTGGCCTCCACGGCGGCGCTGCTGTGCTCCCCGGTCTCGTGGTCCCACCATTTCACGTGGCTGTGCCTAGCCGCGGTCTACCTCACCGCGCGCCGCTACTGGTTCCTCGCAGGCCTCACGTGGTTCGTGCTGCTAGCCCGCGGCCACTGGCTTGTCCCCCACGGCGAGCAGCTGGAACTGGAGTGGTCCTGGTGGCAGCAGGCTCTAGGTAACGACTATTTCTTTGTCGTGGTGCTCCTTGTCGCAGTGAGTTTCTGGCTCAAGCTCAAGCCTGCCGAGGGCGGTTCCGTGGTTCTCCTACTCGCACCGATCGGCGGCGGCTTCAGCGTCCAGCCCACAACGGGCACCTTGCCCAAGACCCACAGGACCAACGACGCAATCGCGCAATAAACAAAGCACATGCTGAGCCAGAACCAGGTATTTTCCAACGGCCACTGACCAGCCAAGCTTACCTCGCGCGGGTTGAGCGCCATGGGGTAGCCATAAAGGACGGTAAGTCCAATCGGGTGACCGAGGTAGATGGGCAGCGTGTGCGAACCGATAAACCGCAGTCCGGTGGATAAGACCGGTATATAGGACACGGCCACCGCCACCGCAATTCCCACCGGAACCTCGAAGAACTGCTCTACCATGCGCACGAGAATATGGACGTCATCTCTCACCAGCGCCTCCGTGCCTGGCAACAACCACGTAACCTCGACGGCCCCAGCGTAGCTATCCCACGCGCGGCGGATAAAGAACCCGATGGCGTAGGCCCCAACCATGCCGGAATACGCCCAAAAGCTCCGGTAATCCCACTCGCCTTTGAAGGGGGCCTCGATAGCGGAAGCGAAGGCGGAGATTGCATCCCGGAAATAAGCAGCGGCAACGAAGACGGGAAGGAACATGATGGCCTTCGCGATCGAGGTGAACTGCGCCTGCCATGCGATGAACAGAATAGGGCTAAAACTCAGCGCTAGCGCCGCCCACCCGGGCAGCTTGCGCACGCACCAGAGGAAGATATTGAACAGAATCAGCGAATGCAGAAACCACGCCATGGAATGGCCCACGAGCAGGCTGGCCGTCATCTGGCTGAAATCGAACACGGGATCCCCGAATACCCAGTGGTACTCCACGCGCTTGGTCTGCTGTTCAACCAGCATCCACACCACATAAGGAACAAGGAAGTACCACAGGCGGCGAGTAAAGAGTTCTGCGAAGCTAAAGCGAAAAACCTTTTGCGCGAAGAACCCGCTCACCAAAAAGAACAGGGGCAGGCGCAGTGGGTCGAGCCACACGTTGAAAGCGGCCAACCACGTGCCCTTCGATTCTGGAACCGTAAGCGTGATGTGCAACAGCACGACGCCCAGGATGGAAATCCCTTTTGCTACATCAGGCCACGCTAAGCGTTGAGACGGGGAGGAAGTCACTGACTACCGCGCCTCCGAACTGGGCTCGGCCCCTTCCGGGTAGCCGTGCCCAGCTTGCAGGGACGCCTTCACGTCGGAGGCATAGACGTCGACGTACGGCTCACCGGACAGCTCAGACAACTGCTTCATCACGTAGTCCGTGAAAGCACGCACGGTGGCGTGATCCTGCGGATCAAGGTTGCGCTCAGCGGCCCATGCGTGGGGGTCGATGGGTTCGCCAACGCGCATGCCGACACGCACCGGACGCGGAACCCACGAACCGATTGGATTAGCCTTACGGGTGTTGAGCATGGCGATCGGTATTACTGTCTCACCGGTGGTTAGCGCGATGCGGGCCATACCGGTGCGCCCCTTGTAGATGCGCCCATCGGGCGAACGAGTCCCCTCCGGGTAAATACCGAAGAGATCCCCGCGGCCCATAATTTTTTGTGCGCTCACCAGCATCGCGTCACCGGCGTCCTTGTTGACGCGATCAATCGGCACCTGCCCCACGGAGCTAAAGAACCACTTTTGCAGGCGGCCAACGAAACCGGGGGTGGTGAAGTACTCACTCTTTGCCAAGAAGGTGATCTGCCGCGGGCACAACAGCGGGAAGTAGAAGGAGTCCATCACCGCTTGATGGGAGGATGCCAAGATTGCCGGACCAGACTCCGGGATGCGATCCATGCCTTCGGACCATGGGCGGTTCCACACTCGAAGGGCCGGGCCGAAAAAGATGTGCTTAAAGGCCCAGTACCACTTGTTTCGCATCGCTTATAGTCCTATCTGTGTGTGCCGAGCAAGCAGTGCTGCTCGGTGAAAGAAAAATGTGCGGTGTTAACCTCGGTGCTCCTGGCGGGCGAGATCAGCGACTCCGATCATACCTGCCGCCGAACCCAACTTCGCGGTTGCCACTCGGGCCAAAGGCCTGTGACCGGCTCCGACGATCTGCCGAGCCATGGCATCCCGCGCCCGATCCAGGTACAAATCCGCGTCCTTGGACACCCCGCCGCCAATCACGATGAGCTCTGGGTCGAGCACATCTGCCACCATGGACAACCCTTGCCCGAGCCACTGACCGAAGTTCTCCATGACAGCTATCCCCAGCGGATCGCCCTGCCTAGCTGCTGCGGTGATCTCCTCGCCGGAGGGATTCTCCGACAAGGTGGTGTCATACTCGCCGCGCAGCTCTGCGCAGGTGTCCGGCAAAGCGGTTCCGGAAGCGTAGCGCTCTAAGCACCCGCGCTTGCCGCAGGGGCAGAGGCGCCCGCCTGGCGACACAACAAGGTGCCCGAACTCCGGGGCGGTGCCGAAAGCTCCACGGTAGATTTTTCCCTCAGTAAAAAGCGTGGCGCCAATGCCCGTTCCCACAGCAAAGAAAACCCATTCTTTCGCACCGCGCCCAGCGCCAAAGCGCCATTCGCCCCACGCGGCTGAATTGGCGTCATGCTCAAGGCGGACCGGCACGTCCAAACGCCTGCTGAGGATCTCGCGTACTGGGGCGTTACGCCACGGCAAATGCGGGGCGAAGCGGACAACTTCACACTCGGGATCCAAAAAGCCCGCGAGGGCAAGGCCCACGGCCTCGATGTCATGGGATGCTGCCAAGTTGTCTACGCAGCGCACGATGTCATCTTCGAGTGTCTGCGCTTCCCTGGCCGTGGGGACGCTTGTCGAATCCACAATCTCTCCGGCGGGATTAATCACCGCGGCCCGCAAGTTGGTTCCACCAATATCGAACCCGATGGTGAGGCCGCTGTGGCCACCGTCAGCGGAGGAAGTGTGTTCAAGCATGACTAGTAGGATATACCCCGGCCTGCCCACGATCACATTCCAGAACCTCACGCAATCGTGCGCCCATGATTTCCCACGTCCAGTGCTCCTCCACGTGACGGCGCCCTGCCGCCCCCATGCGGCGGGCCCCGGGGACGTCGCCAAGCAACGTGCACAAGGCCTGCTCAAGTTCCAGAACTGAGGAGCCGCGCACGACGATGCCGGTCTCGGACGTTACTGTTTCCGGTGCACCACCGGAGTCACCCGCAATGACCGGCAACCCCGCCGCTTGTGCTTCTAGGTAAACGATGCCGAGGCCCTCGACGTCGAGTCCCCCACCCCGCGTGCGCGCCGGCATGGCAAACACATCGGCAGCATGAAGCGCCAACTGCAATTCTTCGGTGTCCCGCGCCTCCTGCAACACCGCGTCGGGGCAGTACAGACGCGCTAGCTCGCGCAGTGTCTGCTCATAGCGTCCGCGACCGATGATGAGTACCTGGGCGTCCGGGAAGCGTGCCCGTACCGCCGGCATCGCCCGCAAGAGCTGGTCCTGGCCTTTGCGGGGAACCAAGCGGGAGATGCACACGATGACGGGCCCTGGGCCGAGTCCAAAGCGCTCCCGCGCGCTCTGCTTTTCTCCCTCCGTGGCCGGAGTGAAGTCTTCCAGATTAACCGCAGAAGGCAAGTGCACCCAGCGCGCATGGGTACCAAACGCGGGTTCCAACCTGGTACGCGTGTAGTCCGAGATATACGTGATGACATCGGCATGCTGACCAATGCGACGCAGGGCCTGCCGGGCTATGGGAAGCATGGACCAGCCCACCTCGTGACCGTGCGTCGTGGCAACGATCCGGCGAGCGCCCGCCGCCCGGGCCTCCGGCGCCATAAGGGCAAGCGGGGCTGCCGCCCCAAACCACACGGTCTCGATATCGTATTCACGAATCAGACTCTGCATCCGGCGCGCGGTGGCTGGTGTCGGAAGCATGATGGTGCGTGGCCAGCGAACCACGGTATACGGCAGCGTCGCGTCATACTCGGCAGCGGCGTCACCATCTTGGGTCGAGGCGAAGACGACGACGTCCTCCGGGTTGAGGGTTGCCAGAAAATCTCGAAGATAAGACTGAATCCCGCCGATGGTGGGCGGGAAATCATTCGTTACTAGGAGTGTGCGCGCCATGGCCTAGTAGCGGACGGCGCCTTGAACGGGCATGGAATGAAGCGGCACCACTGCCACGGGAACGCCATAGGTGGAGGCGTGAACCACCTGACCGTCGCCGATATACATTCCCACGTGGGTAATGCCGGCGTAATAGCCCACAATGTCTCCGGGCTGTAGTTCATCGATCGGTACTGGGGTGCCGCCGGCAATCTGCGCCTGCGAGGTGCGCGGGATACTCTTCCCCATCTGCTGATAGCTCCACACCATCAGGCCGGAACAATCGAACACATCAGGGCCCGTTGCTCCCCAGCCATACGGGGCACCAATGCGGGTGAGTGCTGCTTGGACAGCGGCGGATCCCGAACCATCGGCCAACGCAGCTAAGTCAAGGTCGGCAGAGCCGCCAAAGTGCTCAACCCATGCCTGGCGCGCCTCAGGGCTCAAGCCATCAACCTTGGTTTCGAGCTCCTTCTGCTGCTCTTCCAGGTCAGCCTGCTCCTTGAGAACCGCATCGCGCTGTGCCTGCAGCTCGTCGCGCTTGAGGCGCGCTTCCTCAGTAGCATCGACTGCCTGCTGATGCGCCTCGTCGGCTGCGGCGGCGGCAGCCACCATGGCTTCCTCTTCACGCTTGGCAGCCTTCGTCAAAGCCCCCAGGTACCCCATGCGCTCGACCGCGCTAGCTACGTCGTTGGCATCAAGGGCTGCCGACACTGGCGTTGCCGCGCTTCGGCGGTAGCGCGACTGCGCCAGGGAATCGATCCGCTGCTGTTGCTCAGCGACAACCACGGAAGCATCTTCGGAACTGCGCTGCGCTTCCTTAGCCTTGCGTTCCAGCTCGCTGATCTCCTTCTCCGATTCTGCGAGCTCATCCTCAAGCCCTTTGACTTCCTCACCCTTGGCAGAAACGCGCTGGGCGACGTCCGCCATGCGCTCAATGAGATCGCTCAGATCCTCGGGTGCCTGCTCCCCTGCCGCTTCGTGCGGTTGCTCCTGGAGGAACTCTTGAGCCACTGCAGATGGCGACAGGACGACCACCGGAGCCGCACCCACAACGATTGCAGCGACGGCACACGCAATGCCACGACGCGACATGAATACCCCCGAAACTAAGAGAAGGTTAATAGATGACTGAATTATACCCTCAGTCAAGGAAAAGCATAACGGCTTCTAGAATAGCCGAACCCCTTCCCCACCCTCGCCATCAACATGGCAAGAGCAGCGGAAGGGGTTAGCCAAACCGCCAGGTTCGCTTAGAAGCGAACAGCGGAGTGAATCGGCATGTAGTTCAGGGAGCGCTCGCCGACCGGGGTGCCGGAGTTCAGCGCGTCAATGATGGTGCCGTGGCCGGTGTAGATACCAACGTGGGATGCACCGGAGTAGTAGACGATGATGTCGCCCGGCTGCAGGGCATCGAGGGACACCGGGGTACCCGCAGAAGCCTGCGCCTGGGAGGTGCGCGGAATGGACACGCCAGCCTGGCGGTAAGCCCACGAGGTCAGACCAGAGCAGTCAAAAGCGCTCGGGCCGTTGGCACCATAGACGTACGGGGAACCGACGGCGGAGCGAGCAGCCTCGAGAACCTTCTCGCCCACGGACTGAACCGGTGCCGGCGCCGGAGCCTCAGCTACCGGAGCCTCCACAGCAGCGGCGTAACCCGCGCCCTGATCAGCCTTGAAGGCCGGGATGTAACGGTCAATGTTCGGCAGCTGCTTGATATTCGGGACGTTCTCCAGACCAGCAACCTCGAAGCGGATATCGGTCTCCGGGACGACAACCTCAGCCGCATTAGCAGCGGCAGGGACGGTAACAGCTGCGGTAGCAGCAACAGCAGCAGTGGATGCGATGCGACGGGTGTTCAGGTTGCCCTGACGACGGTGCTTAGCCACGAATTTAAACTCCAAATCTTCCTGCGCGCCTACTTTCGCTCACTAGGAGAAGGCAATCCATATGACTACTCTCCACATGACGCGAACAAAAGCTCTGACCCAAGGGCGGGCCTAGCGTTCGACGATGACCCGTTCCTGTAGGGCCATCTCCGCTCGGCCCCCGGATGTTTAGGAGGGGCCAGACGCGGCGCTTAAATCTTCAGTTCGTATTGAGCACCGGTGATGTGTACACCGTGGCGGTAACTCAATGTCTCGAATAGGTTACGAAATCATCACGAGCGATGTCGAGTCAGAAACGTAAAACCGGCTTCGTTACCGTCCCGTTATCAAATGGAAACCTAAACGACACGGCGCCCAACGACCCCAGTTCATTACACAAGCACGACAGGCAGATACTTGCCCTCACCTGCAATAACCCAGAGGGGTTTTCACTTCACACCGCTAGACCTTAACACCGACCTAAAGCCCCAAAGAGCGTCCAAAAGTATACGATGTAACCTTCATCACACTCGTGTAACTCGCCGTCACATCGACCCCATTTGACCCACTACCCTCTCCTGAAACCATGCAACAAAGTGGTTCTCTCCTGCGGTTTTATGTCAACCGCGTCACTCTCCCGAGCAAATGAGAGAACTCCGCATCGCCGTATCGCACCTCGATTCCTGGAAATCAGACAAACTAAGAAGAGGTTAACTACGGGTTAACACCTTGACGAGCAAGCAACGCAAACTTACGAGCCCGCTCTCCCACCCAGCTCGGCGCCCGCAGACCGCTCCTCTGACAGCGGGTACGTAGACGGCCTTACAACTACTCTAAAGCACACGCTCTAGAGGCCTAGGCATGAAAGAACGCTGTATCTAACGAACTCCCCTGGGACGCCCTTCGCGCTCACCTAGCGTACTCGCGGCGGGGTCTAATGCTTCTTCAACCAAGACAGCTCTAACCTGAGTTAGGCCAATTTAGTCCGAAGAAATCCCGCCCCACCGCCGAACAACACCAGGCAATACTGCAAAGAGTGACGTCAAGGTTTACTCACCCACCCATGACCCAGGTCGGTTCACGACGACCTTTCCGTAGTGCACTGCACATCTCTTCGCGAAACGGATTACCTTCTTTGAGCTCCTCCAACGCCCAACGTCTGGGAGCCTTTATTGACACGCCTGAGGCATCTGACAAAAGGCGTCTGGCAAAAGGCATCAGTCATAAGGCGTTTTGACGGCTAAAAACGCCATTTACTCATGGCAGATGGCGTCTTCAGACCCAAAAATGCCTTTTGTCAGATGCCTTGTGCAAGTACGCCCTCCTGACTTAGCTCAGCTTCCGAAATGAACAAATGAACCAGGCCGGCTCCAAGGGCCCGGTTCGAAGCCCCGCGACAAAAGGAAATGAGAACGCAAAAGCCCGTTCCTATTCTCCTGTGTGATGGAGAAAGGAACGGGCTCTGTGAGCGTGTTTCAGCGAGTGATGGCGCTAGATGCGGCCATTCTCCTCGTCTTCGCGGCGGTTAGCCTCGTTGAGCTGACGGAACATCTCCGCCTCCTCAGCGTGGTTCTCGTGGCGAATTTCATTGACTCGGGAGACGATAGCGGAGTCATCGGAAGAGAAGATGCCCTGTGTCTCGGAGTCGGCCAGACCAAGCTGGTTGAGCTGCTTCGGAACCGGAGCGCCGGCGTACTCGAGCGGAACCGGGTGGCCGTGCTCGTCCACCGGACCAAGCGGCTGGTGAACCTCGATGAAGGCACCGTTCGGCAGCTGCTTAATGACACCGGTCTCGATACCGTGCTCAAGCACCTCACGGTCGGAGCGCTGCAGACCAACGCAGATGCGGTAGGTCATGAAGTATGCAATCGGCGGCAGGACAATCAGACCGATACGGCCAACCCAGGTCATCGCATTCAGCGAGATCTGGAAGAAGTGTGCCACGTGGTCATTACCACCAGACAGCGTAACCAGCAGGAAGAAGACGATGGCAGCTGCACCGATAGCGGAGCGAACCGGAACGTCACGCGGGCGCTGCAGGAGGTTGTGGTGAGCGTCGTCGCCCGTCAGCTTCTTCTCAATGAAGGGGTAGGCGAAGAGCAGAACGACCATCAGGCCACAGAGCAGTGCAACCCAGAACGCAGACGGAATGGTGTAGTTGCCGATGTAGAGCTCCCATGCCGGCATGACACGAGCAACACCGTCAGTCCACAGCATGTAGATATCCGGCTGGGAACCAGCGGAAACCTGGGACGGGTTGTACGGGCCAAGGTTCCAGATAGCGTTAATCGTCATCAGACCGGAGATGAGCGCCAGGACACCGGCAACCATCATGCCCATGCCGATTGCCTTGGTGGCGAAGACCGGCATAATACGGACACCCACGACGTTGTTCTCAGCGCGACCCGGTCCAGGGAACTGGGTGTGCTTCTGGAACCACACCATGATGAGGTGTGCTGCGATAAGGCCCAGGATGATGCCCGGGATAACCAGCACGTGCAGGATGTAGAAACGGTCCAGCATGAGGTCGGACGGGAAGTCGCCACCGAAGATGGCCCAGTGCAGCCAGGTGCCGATGATCGGCAGACCCAGGATGATGGCGGACATAATTCGCAGACCAACACCGGAGAGCAGGTCATCCGGAAGGGAGTAGCCGAGGAAGCCCTCGACCATGCCCAGAAGGATAAGCGCGCAACCGATAATCCAGTTAGCCTCACGCGGGCGACGGAATGCGCCGGTGAAGAAAATGCGCAGCATGTGGGCAATCATGGACATCATGAACATGAGTGCTGCCCAGTGGTGCATCTGGCGCACAAACAGGCCGCCGCGGACCTCAAAGGAGATATCGAGTGCCGTTGCATACGCGCGAGACATCTCCACGCCGTTCAGCGGGGTGTATCCCCCGTCGTAGATGACCTTCGTAATTGAAGGGTCGAAGAACAGCGCGAGGTAGATACCGGTCAGCAACAGGATGATGAAGCTGTACAGTGCCATCTCACCGAGCATGAAGGACCAGTGAGTGGGAAAGACTTTGTTGAGCTGGGTACGCAGGACGCCGGCAGCGGAGTACCGCTCGTCCATGTTGTTACCCATCTGTGCAAGTTTGTTACTCATTATGACTTACGCTCCCAGAATGCAGGTCCGACGGGCTCAATGAAGTTGCCCTTAGCAATGAGGTAACCCTCATCGTCCACGTCAATCGGCAGCTGCGGCAGTGCACGGGCTGCCGGACCGAAGACCGGCTTACCGTAGTGCAACGCGTCGAACTGCGACTGGTGGCACGGGCAGAGAATGCGGTTGGTCTGAGCCTCGTACAGCGAGGTCGGGCAACCAATGTGGGTACAGATCTTGGAGTAGGCGTAGTAATCGCCGTAGTGGAAGTCTTCCTGACCCTTGCGCTCGATAGCCTTCTTGGCATCATCGTTGCGCAGGCGGATGAGCATCACAGCGTTGCGGTTACCGTGGATCGAGTGCATGTGGTTCTCGTAGACGTCCTTGTCCTCGGAGTACTCTGCACCGTCGTTGACATCCTCCGCAGCCAGCGGGAAGACAGTCTCCATACCGCCTGCAGCCAGATCCTCCGGACGCACACGCACCAGGCGGGTGACGCCACGGGTGCTGTAGTGCGAGCCGGACTCGCCTTCGTGCATTTCGGCGATAGTACCGGTATCGCGAGCGAGGTAGAGCTTGACGCCCTTCTCATGCAGGGTCCAACCGGAGGTCCACAGGGTGCCGTCACCCATGTAGTTCAACTCGTGGCGCTTCTTCCACGGGTTGTTGATGGCACCACCCAGCGGAGCAATCACGGTCAAGCCGAACAGAACGCTGGCACCACCAAGCAGTCCCTTGATGGTGGAACGGCGACCCAGGGTCGAGGTGTTCCACGAGTCATTCAGCAGTGCGGTCAGCGTGCGGCGGTCGACTTCATCGGAAGGACCGTCGTGGCGGCGCTGAACCGAGATCTCCTCGGGGAGGATCTTCTTGACGTACTGAACGATGGCAAAGCCCAAGCCCAAGATGCACAGACCAGAGGTCAGGCCCAGCAACGGCGTGTAGAGGGTGTGCCACCACATGCCGTCCTCGCCCAGCATCTTGTACTCCCACGGCCAGAAGAGGTAGACGGCCAGGAAGGCAATGCCCATCAGGACGGAGATGATGAGCCAGAAGGTGACGTTTGCAGCGGCACGCTTCTCGGCGGGATCGCCCTCTACCGGGAAGCGCTCCTTGCGGAACGCAACGGTGACATCGTCCAGCTCGGTACCGAGGGCTGCGAGCTCGTCGTTGCTCATAGCATCGAGCTCTTTGCGAGAGTAATTCTTCTTTACGTTGCTCATGAGCGAGATCCAATCCACATAGCGGCAACGCACAGAAGGCTGATGCCGATGATCCACATTGCCAGGCCCTCAGCCACCGGGCCGAGGCCGCCGAGCGACCAACCAGCCGGAGACGGGGTTTCCTTCGCAGACTTGAGGTAGGCGATGATGTCCTTCTTCTCATCTGCGGTCAGCTGACGGTCGGAGAACTTCGGCATGTTCTGCGGGCCGGTCAGCATCGCCTGGTAGATCTCCTGCTCGTTAGCCGGGTCTAGCGGCGGAGCGAACTTACCGGAGGAAAGGGCGCCTCCCCTACCGGTGAAGTTGTGGCAGGACGCGCAGTTCATGCGGAAGAGCTCGGAGCCCTTGGCGACGTCCTCGGCCTGAATCTGGCCGTTGTAGTTGGCGCCGCGCAAGGACTCCTGCGCTACGGAGCCATCCTCGTCGTAGACGATGTCAGCGCCGCCACCGTTGGCAGCAACATAGGCAGCCAGCGCCAGGGTCTGCTGCTCGGTGTAACGCGGGGTCTTGCGCTCAGCCTGTGCGTCGTTCGACATCATCGGCATACGACCGGAGTGCACCTGGAAGTACACAGAGCCGGCACCGATACCAACGAGGGAAGGACCACGGTCCTGGATACCCTGCAGGTTCGCACCGTGGCAGGTGATACACGCGACTTCGTAGATGTCCTTGCCCTCTTGAACGAGTGCCTGGTCATCCTTTGCGGCGGTGGCCACCTGCGCATCAGGGGTCAGAGCGGAAGCCAAGACTCCTGCGCCGGTAAGCCCGATGCTCAGTGCAAAGACGCCAGCAAGCGTGCGCTTCGCCTTGCGGCGACGGCGGGTCTTCTTAGCCGCGGCAGTGGTGTCTTCCACTGCGGCGGGCTGCTGGATGTTATCCATCATTTTCCTTTAGATAACTCGTACATGGAGATGAATGACTGTAGGCCGGATATTCTCCGGCGACTACGGCCTACTGAACTAGGTAGATGACTACGAACACGCCGATCCACACAACGTCAACGAAGTGCCAGTAGTAAGACACTGCCATTGCCGCGGTGGCCTGTGCAGGCGTGAACTTGGAGCGGGCGATGCGCGCCAAGATGATTCCGAAGGAAATCAGACCCGCAGTCACGTGAGCCGCGTGGAAGCCGGTCAGAATGTAGAAGACCGAACCGAACACGCTGGACTGAACAGTGACACCTGCCATGATCAACTCTGTCCACTCGAACGCCATGATGCCCAAGAAGACAACACCCAACGCGATGGTTACCGAGTACCAGAGTCGGAGCTTGTAAACGTCACCCCTTTCTGCTGCAAACACGCCGAACTGAGAGGTCACGGAGGAAAGAACCAGGACACTCGTAATGAGGAAGCCCATGGGCACGTTGATGTGCGCCGTGTGCTCTGCCCAGTCACCCTCCTGGCCGTTCGCACGCGAGGTGAACCACATCGCGAACAGTCCAGCAAAGAACATCAATTCCTGAGACAGGAACACGATGGTGCCGACGCTGACCATGTTGGGTCGGTTCAGCGCGGCAACACGTGGTGCTGCCATACCTTGGTTAGAAACTACGCTCGTCACGCATAACAGTATGGCTGGTCTGACCGCATAAGTCATCTCATTTCCCCCCGATTTTTTTGAGGCCACGACCTAGACCTTCACAGTTTTCACCCCAGGCAGGAACCACAGAGCTCCCCGGAAGTAGTCGGGAACTTTTTAGCGCGCTTTACGACGCCCCATCCCTGCAGGTAGTGAGACTTGGCAACGCCAGTTGTGAAGCCAGCAACAGGTCAAGAAGAGGTACGTTTTGCCCGCAATCCGAAACCGGTCGGACCAACGCCAATGAGATAAATCACACCCGCCCCCGCGGGCGAAAGTGCAGGACTGCAACTTTCGGATGACCCCCGTAAAAATGGCCGTTAACGTGCTGGAATTCTAAGCACAGACCTAGAGTTACACACTTTCGGCAAGCCACCCGCTCCCCCAGCACTCCACCCAAATCGAAATTTTTTCTCCCTTTTGGGAACTTTCCGCAACGCACTACGACGCAGTCTTCTCAACGACAAAGCCTCCGCCACGAGGTGTGGCGGAGGCGTGAGAAGTCGTGACGCTAGAAAGCGCGGCAGAAAAGGTTAAGCCTTAGTGCTTTTCCTTCGGAAGGCCATACTGCAGGGACAGGCCAGTCACGGAGGTGACGAGCAGGACTGCGCCCAGGATAATCATCCAGAAGTAGAGGAAGATGATGCCAAGACCCAGCACTGCGATGGAGCCGGTCATGCACAGCGGCCAGATGGAGCTCGGAGAGAAGAAGCCAAGGATACCGGCTGCGTCTTCAGTCTCCGCCTCTTCCCAATCCTCCGGCGCGATGTCGGAGCGGTTATCAGTGAAGTGCAGGTAGCCGCCCAGCATGAGGCAGAGCAGCATAGCGAGGACCAAGCCCACGATGCCGACCCACTCGGTGCCGTACATGTAGCCATCATCCTTGACGTAGTTAACGCCAATGACGTAGACGATGAGCGACACGAAGAGGTAGGTCGCGATGGAATAAAAGACCTTAGATGTTGCACGCATTTTCTATCAGTTCCTTTTCTTATGCCGCTTCAGCGGTGTCGACAAAGTTGTCGGCATCGCGGGTGTCGCGCAGAGAGTTGAACGGAGCGGTGGTAACTGCGTAGGGCTCTTCACCGATGTGCTCGAGAGCCTCGGCGTTGGTTGCCTGCGGGTTCTCCTCACGGAACTTGAGGTACTCGTTGAAGTCTGCGCGGTCAACGACGCGAATCTCAAAGTTCATCATGGCGTGGTAGGTACCGCACATCTCAGCACAGCGACCAACGAAGGCGCCCTTTTCCTCAATCTTCTCTACCTGGAAGCGACGCTCCTGGGAGTTGTTCTCCGGGTGCGCGTAGGCATCGCGCTTAAACAGGAACTCCGGAACCCAGAAGGAGTGGGAAACATCGCCGGAGGCGAGACGGAACTCGATCGGGGTGTCAACCGGGAGAACCAGAACCGGAACCTCTTCGGTGGTACCAACAGTCTCAATCTTGTTGAAGTTGAGGTAGGAGATGTCACCGGTGGACTTACCGTGAATCGGGTTCGGGTTCGGGGTGCCCTCCGGGTCGAGGGAGGATTCCTCGGCAAGCTTCTGACGCTCAGCATCGGCGCCATCGTAGTTCTCGCCATCAACCTTGTTCTCGGCGTAACCGAACTTCCAGTTCCACTGGAAGGCGGTAACGTCCACGGTCACCTCAGGGTTCTTGTCCAGCGCCGTAACCTTCTGCTGAGCCTGAACAGTGAAGAAGAACAGACCCATGATGATCAGAATCGGGATAATGGTCAGAGCCATCTCCAGCGGCACGTTGTACTGCAGCTGCTTCGGGAACTCGCCCTTGCCGGCCTTCTCAGCCTTCTTCGCATTCCAGCGGAAGATAGCGGTGAGGAACAGGCCCCACATGATGAAACCGATGATCCATGCAGCAACCCAGACCCAGATCCAGAAGTTGTACATCGAGGTCGCTTCAGGGGTAACACCCTTCGGCCAACCCATGCCTAGGAGGTTCTCAACTGCCGTCGGCGCTGCGACGTCACAACCCGCAAGGGCTAGACCGCCCAAAGCGATGACGCCCGCTAGGCCTGCCTTACGGCCGAGGTTGCGCTGCTTACGCTGTCCCACGTGTGTTCTGCCTTTCTGTGCACACAAACTTCTCGAATACTCACAGAGCATTCCTACCCAATCAGAATAGAGCATCCTGCCTGATTTTCAGGCCTTTTCGCTGGACTGTCTGGGCGTTGGACCTGCCCTATAAGTAGTGACCGTACGGAATGTTACCGGCCCACCTGCGCAAGATCACGCCAGCTCCCCCAGCCTCCCCCTCCCGGCTATGACCCAATTCACAAGCCGCACACCCCTGCATCATCCGAAAGTTCGCACCCTAACGGGGAACGCGGCGCGGGGTTCGCAGATCGTTTAGCCGCGGCCGTAAAGTGTTCCGGAGATAAACCGTGATCTATAAGGAGAAGCAAGCTTATGTGCGGACTCTGCGCGCTACTGAGCGCCGATCGCAACGCCGCCCAGCACCTGGAAGCTCTTGGACAGTCTCTTCAGTGCATGCGCCACCGCGGCCCGGACGCTGCCGGAACCTGGCACGACGATGATGCGGCTTTTGGCTTTAACCGCCTATCTATCATCGACCTCGAACACTCCAATCAGCCGCTCCGCTGGGGCCCCGAGGACAACCCCGAGCGCTATGCCCTTACCTTCAACGGCGAAATCTATAACTACGTAGAACTCCGCGAAGAGCTCAGTGCCGCCGGCTATACCTTCAACACCGAGGGCGACGGCGAGCCCATCGTCGTGGGCTATCACCACTGGGGTAAGGACGTCGTAGAGCACCTGCGTGGCATGTTTGGCTTCGTTATCTGGGATACCGAAACGCGCACGATGTTTGCCGCCCGCGACCAGTTCGGCATCAAGCCGCTCTACTACGCCACCACCAAGGAGGGCACGGTCTTCGCCTCGGAGATGAAGTGCATCCTTTCGATGGCCGACTCGCTCGGTCTAGACCTCAGCCTTGATAGGCGCGCCATCGAGCACTACGTAGACTTGCAGTACGTGCCTGAGCCAGAGTCCCTCCACGCCAATATTCGCCGCGTCGAGTCTGGCTGCACCGTGACGCTTCGCCCTGGCGAAGAAGTTGTATCGGAGCGCTACTTTAAGCCCCGCTTCCCCATCCAACCCGTCAAGCAGGGCGAGGAGCAGCAGCTCTTCGACAGGATCGCCCGGGCGTTGGAGGATAGCGTAGAGAAGCACATGCGTGCGGACGTCACCGTCGGCTCCTTCCTCTCCGGTGGCATTGATTCCACCGCCATCGCAGCTCTGGCCAAGCGCCACAACCCAGACCTACTCACCTTCACCACGGGATTCGAGCGCGAGGGCTACTCCGAGGTGGATGTCGCCGCCGAGTCCGCCGCGGCGATCGGTGTGGAGCACATCGTCAAGATCGTCTCCCCTGACGAGTATGCCGACGCTGTACCGAAGATCATGTGGTACCTGGACAACCCCGTCGCGGACCCTTCCCTCGTTCCGCTGTACTTCGTGGCCCAGGAAGCCCGCAAGCACGTCAAGGTGGTGCTCTCCGGCGAAGGTGCGGACGAGCTCTTCGGCGGCTATACCATTTATAAGGAGCCTCTCTCCCTGGCTCCGTTCGAGAAGATCCCCTCCCCGCTGCGCCGCGGCTTGGGCAAGCTCTCACAGGTACTCCCCGAAGGAATGAAGGGCAAGTCCCTGCTCAACCGTGGTTCGATGACCATGGAGGAGCGCTATTACGGCAATGCACGTTCCTTTAACTTCGAGCAGCTCCAGCGGGTGCTCCCCTGGGCCAAGCCGTCGTGGGATCACCGCGAGGTCACCGCACCGATCTATGCGCAATCACAGGACTTCGACCCGGTAGCCCGCATGCAGCACCTCGACCTGTTTACGTGGATGCGCGGCGACATCTTGGTCAAGGCCGACAAGATGAACATGGCCAACTCCCTAGAGCTGCGCGTTCCCTTCCTCGACAAGGAAGTGTTTAAGGTCGCGGAAACTATCCCCCACGAGCTCAAGATTTCGCACGGCACGACCAAGTACGCTCTGCGCAAGGCCATGGAGCAGATCGTTCCCCCGCACGTGCTGCACCGCAAGAAGCTGGGCTTCCCGGTTCCGATGCGCCACTGGCTGGCCGGCGATGAGCTCTACGGCTGGGCCCAGGATCAGATTACCGAATCCCAGACCGAGGACATCTTCAACAAGAAGGAAGTTCTGGAGATGCTCAAGGAGCACCGCGACGGTGTATCCGATCACTCACGCCGCTTGTGGACGGTGCTGTCCTTCATGATTTGGCATGGCATCTTCGTGGAAGACCGCATCGACCCGAAGATAGAGCAGCGCGACTACCCCGTGAAGCTCTAGTTAAAACAACAAAACTGACGAAGCCCTCGCCGCACACTGCGGACGAGGGCTTCATCGTTTTGTCAACGTGACTTTACTTGAATTTAATTGAAGGAATCACCGCAAGCGCAGGAGCCGCCAGCGTTGGGGTTATCGATGGTAAAGCCCTGGGCCTCAATGGTGTCAGAGAAGTCAATCTTGGCGCCGGTGAGGTACGGGATAGACATCTTGTCTACGACGAGGTTAACGCCGCCAATGGTGTCCACCTTGTCACCATCCAAGGTGCGGTCATCGAAGTAGAGCTGGTAGCGCAGACCCGCGCAGCCGCCTGGCTGGACAGCAATGCGCAGTGACAGATCGTCGCGGCCTTCCTGCTCAAGCAGGGACTTTGCCTTGGCGGCAGCGGCCTCGGTCAGGATAACTCCGGTTGCAGACGCGGGAGCGGTCATGATTTCTCCTCTTATATATGCGGAATTTTTCTGGAGCCCACCCTACCCCCTCACAGGTGAGGAAGAAAGGATGCCTCACAGTTCACTAGTGGTTCACAGGTGTCCTGTTCCCTAACCACAACGCTCTCTCCCGCGGGCCTATTCCCGTTATGTCTGCTAGACCTTGTACGCTAAACAGCGTGAAACTTCCGTGGCAAAAAGATGACAAGACTTCTTCCCCCGCCGAGCAATCCCCGGCGCCGGAAGAGCAACCCGCCGCCGAGAAACCGCACCGCAAGGGCTACACGCCGCCGAAGGGCCGCCCCACGCCCAAGCGTGATGCGCAGGAAATCGCCCGCGGCGTCAAGCGTGATCCCCGGGGGATGTCGGACGCGCAACGCTACCAGCATCGCAAGGAGCTTAAGGCTTCCATGTCCAAGGCGGAATGGAAGGAATATAAGCGTAAGGAGCGCGCTGAGTCCCGCGAACGTAACAAGGTGGCACAGGAGCGCATGGCCGCTGGCGACGAGCGCTACTTGCTCGCCCGCGATAAGGGCGAGGTCCGCCGCTATGTGCGCGATTGGGTAGATTCCCGCCGTTTTATCAACGAGTGGGTCATGCCCTTTGTTATCGTCCTGCTCGTACTCATGTTTGTCAGCACCCGGGACCCGCGCCTGTCGCAGATCATCTCGATCGGTGCAATGGCGATCATCGTTGTTTTTGCCGTCGAGGGCTTCTGGCTCGCGCGCAAGTGCAACAACGCCGTGCGCCTGAAGTTCCCCGGAACCACCGAGGCCGGTTTTGGCCTAGGCTTCTACGCGTACTCCCGCGCCTCCCAGCCGCGTAAGTGGCGCACCCCGCGCCCGCAGGTGGAGCGCGGAGCCACCGTCTAAACCGGAGGACACATGCCTGAATTCACCGCGGTTCCCCAGCTGCGCCCTTCAACCGCAGCTCAACCAAACCGCGTAGCCGAAATTGCCGCGTGGTTGGCGGCAGCGCAGGATTCCCCGCAGGCGAAGCCCCTTCAGCGCCCCCGAGCCATCGTCTTTGAGGGCGCTGATGCCAACGTTGTACCCACTGTCGACGGTGCAGAAGCCACAGAGCACTCCCTCAGCGATGCAGATCGGTGGCGCGATAATCTCTTCAGCGCTGCGCAGCGGGCAGGAGCGGGCATCGACTTCGTCGAATGCAGCGCAGAGTCCACCAGCACTGAGCCTGGTGCCCCCTCTGCCGCTATGTCCCCGGCAGAGTGCGAGTCACACATCGAACTCGGCATGGCTACGGCTGACCGAGAGATCGATTCGGGCACTGATCTGCTCATCACGTCTGATTTTGGTATCGGCGCAAGCACAGTCGCCGCCAGCGTCATGGGCCGGATTACCCATACCGAACCGGTGGCGATTGTGGGGACGAATACTCTGGCCAGCGGTATTACGGATGCGATGTGGAAGGCCCGCGTGAGCGTTGTGCGTGACTCGATGTTCCGCGCCCGCAACCTGGAGGGCTGGGAGGTCGTGCAGACCATCGGCTCCCCGAATCTCGCAGCGCTGGCGGGTTTCATCGCGCAGGCCACGGCGCGGCGAACGCCGGTGCTTATCGACGGCCCCCTGGCCGCCACCGCCGCCGTCCTGGCCGAGCGCACCGCGCCCGGCGTGAGAGGCTGGCTGCGCGCAGGGACGACCACCCCCGAACCGGCGTATGCGCTTGCTCTCAAAGAGCTGGGACTAACCCCACTGCTTGATTTAAACCTGAGCGAAGGTTTCCCCCTCGGCGCGCTCGCGGCCTTGCCGCTGGTGCAGCTGGCCGCCGAGCTTGCCTAAGCGAATTGCGCTCTAAGCCTCCACCAGCGTGTGCAGCCAGCCGTGGGTATCCTCCACGGACCCGCGCTGGATGCCGGTGAGGCGCTCGCGCAGAGCCATCGTCGTAGCGCCGGCCTCATCGTTGTTGATGTGGAAGTCGGTCTCGTCGCCCATGACGTGGCCCACCGGGGTAATAACGGCCGCAGTGCCGCAAGCAAAGGCCTCCACCATGGCACCGGAAGCAACGTCCTGCTCCCACTCCTTGTAGGTGATGCGACGCTCTTCGACCTTCAGCCCCATGTCCTCAGCAACCTGCAGAAGCGAGGCGCGGGTAATGCCCGGCAGCAGTGAGCCCGACAGCGCCGGGGTCACCAGGGTTTGGTTGCCCTCTTCGCCGTAGACAAAGGCCAGGTTCATGCCGCCCATTTCCTCGATGTAGGTGCGGTCGATGGCGTCCAGCCATACCACCTGGTCGCAGCCCTTTTCCGCGGCCTGCGCCTGGGCGAGCAGTGAGGCCGCATAATTGCCGGCGAACTTGGCCGCGCCCGTGCCGCCGGGAGCAGCGCGAACAAAGTCAGTGGATAGCCAGACGGACACCGGCTTGATGCCGCCGGTGAAGTACGCGCCTGCCGGGGAGGCGATGACGACATAGCGGTAGGAGTGCGCCGGGTGCACGCCCAGGGACACATCAGTAGCGATCATGAAGGGGCGGAAGTACAGCGCTGCCTCGCCACCGGCTTCGGGGACCCAGGCCTGGTCGATGTCGACAAGCTGGCGCAGGGACTCAATGAACTCCTCTTCCGGCAGCTGCGGCATAGCCATACGCTCAGCGGAAGCCTGCAGACGCTGCGCGTTCTGCTCCGGGCGGAAGGTGGCGATGCTGCCATCTGGCTGGCGGTAGGCCTTGATGCCCTCGAAGATGGCCTGGCCATAGTGGAAGACGGTGGACGCCGGATCCATGCTAAACGGCGCGTAGGGGCGTACCTGCGCGTCGTGCCATCCCTTGTCCTCGGTCCAGTCAATCGTCACCATGTGGTCGGTGAAGTACTTACCAAAGCCCGGGTTCGCCAGAATCTCCTGCAGGCGCTCCGGGGAGGTGGGGGTTTCAGTTCGCGTCACGGTGTAATTCAACATGGATTACAGCGTACTCCTTAGCCCCCTATAGAGATGCAGAAATGCCCTAGCTAGATCACCACTCCTTGAGTCCACTCGGCGAGCCCACAAGCCCCGCTGCCACCCCACCCCACTCCCACCGTAATCCCACTGTAATCCCAGTACGTTCCACACCATAGACACGGGTAGTGTGTGAGGAGTATCCCATTGTCACTTTTCTCAAGGAGGACATCGTGGCTTCTTCCACGTTCGAACTGCCCGCACGCGGCTCTTTCCCCACCGTTGAGCTGGCCAAGAAGGCTCCCAAGCAGGCAGATGCCCTGCTGATCGCCACCTTCGCCGGCGAGGAGGGACTCGAGGTGCCGGGCACCTCTCTTCTCAGCTCGTCCGCACTGCGCTCGACGTACGAGGCTCTCGCGGCCGTGGGCGCGACGGGCAAGGCAGGGGAAATCGTGAAGGTTCCCGCCCCGCAGAAGGCAGGGGCTGCGCAGGTCATTGCGCTGGGCTTGGGCGATGTCGAGGAACTCGACGCCGAGGCACTGCGCCGCGCCGCCGGCTCCGTGGCCCGCGCCACCGCGGGCGTGGGCACCATCGTGACCTCGCTAGCGGACTTCGGCGTTACCGCCGCTGTCGAGGGTCTCATTCTCGGCGGCTACGCTTATCGCGGCATTCGCTCCACCGAACTGGAGGAGAAGGAACAACCAGCCACTTTCGTGGTGGTGGCTGATAAGTCTGTCTCCGAAGAATTCGAGGCAGCCCGCACCGTGGCTGAGTCTGTCTTGCTTGCCCGCGACCTCGTGAATGTCCCCGCCAACGAGCTCTACCCGGAGTCCTACGCCGCATTCCTTTCCGGCCAGGCAAAGGAAGCCGGTCTTGACGTCGAGGTGCTCGATGAAAAGCAGCTGGAGAAGCAGGGCTTCGGCGGCATCCTCGCGGTAGGCAAGGGGTCTGCCCGCCCGCCGCGTCTGGTGCGCCTGAGCTGGAAGCCCAAGAAGGCCAAGAAACACGTGGCTCTTGTAGGTAAGGGCATTACCTTCGATACCGGCGGTATCTCCCTCAAGCCAGGCAATGGCATGTGGGACATGATTTCGGATATGGGTGGCTCCGCTGCGATGGCGGCCACCATCATCGCGGCGGCCAAGCTGAAGCTGCCGGTTCAGATCACCGCTACCCTGCCGCTGGCTGAGAACATGCCGGGCTCTGGCGCCACCCGCCCGGGCGATGTCATTACCCACTACGGCGGCCTGACCTCCGAGGTCCTCAACACCGACGCCGAGGGCCGCCTCGTGCTATCGGACGCCATCGCGCGCGCCAGCGAGGATAAGCCCGATTACCTCATTGAGACCGCGACACTCACCGGCGCACAGATCGTGGCGCTGGGTTCGCGCACCTCCGGCATCATGGGCTCCGAGGTCTTCCGCGATCGCCTCGCCGAAATCGGCCGCGAGGTGGGCGAGAACGCCTGGGCTATGCCGCTGCTGGAAGAGCACGACGAGGAGATCAAGTCCCAGGCCGCGGACATCCGCAATATCAATGCGAAGCGCGAGGGCGGCATGGAGTTCGCCGGTACCTACCTCAAGCAGTTCGTGGGCGAGGGCATCGAGTGGGCCCACATCGATATCGCCGGCCCCTCTTGGAACGGTTCCGCCCCGCGCGGCTACACCCCGAAGCGCGCCACCGGAGTTCCGGTGCGCACCGTGGTGGCAGCGCTGCGCGAGATCGCCGAAGCCTAGATCAGAGCGGCTTCCATGCGGCCCCTCGTGTGAGCGGCTTTAGGCCGCTCACACCTCTTCGCCGGCGATGACGTAGTCCTCCTTATCCGCCAATGGGAGGACCGTACCGTCGGACATGGCGCGGTCGGTGACGAGCCCGTCGTCGTCGACAAGCGCGACCTCGTTGCCTTCCTCACGCAGCCGGCGCAGTCCTTCCTTGAGCATGCGCCGGCCCACCTTGTGCAGGCCAGAGACCTGGGAGAAGTCCAAGGCCAAGCGCTTGCCGGAGAACTGGCGCTCCTCCAGTTCGTGGAGGATGGCTTCGGTGGCGGTGAAGTTGATATGACCTTGTAGGCGGATAATCGCGGTGTCGTCATCCTCGTCGACGCCGCGCACTGGGTGCACACCAAAGCGGTTTTCCGTGGACATCAAGTGCAGACCCATGTCCGAGGAGAGCTCGCGGAAGATTTCGGTTCCGCGCACGCTATTTCCCTGCTCATCGAGACGCGGCGAGAACGTCGCCACGCCGATCTGCCCCGGCAGCGTTCCAATGAGTCCTCCGGATACGCCGGACTTAGCGGGGATTCCCACCTCCGCCATCCAGCGCCCAGCACCGTCGTACATGCCGCAGGAACTCATCACCGCAAGCGTCATGCGGCAGACGTCGGCGTCCAAAATCTTCTCCCCCGTTACCGGCTGGCGGCCACCATTAGCCAGGGTCGCGGTCATGACGGCGAGGTCGCGCACGTCCACCGACAGAGCACACTGCGAGGTATAGGACAGCACGGCGTCGTGGGCATCGTCCTGGATGATGCCGTAGGAGCGCAGCATATGTGCCAGGGACAGGTTGCGCTCAGCGTGCTCAAGTTCCGAGTCACACAGGCGCTTATCGACGTCCACCTCGCGCCCCGCCAACTGGGATATGAAGGCGCGGATCTTTTCCACGCGGTCCTCCACGGTCGACTCCACCCCATTAATCAGCTGATTGACCACGATGGCACCGGCATTGATCATCGGGTTCAGGGGGCGGTGGTCCTTGGCTAGGGATAACTCATTGAAGGCCTGCCCCGAGGGCTCGAGTCCTACCACCTCACGCACCGCGTCAGGGCCGAACTCGCTCAGAGCGAGGGCATAGACGAAGGGCTTGGAAATGGACTGAATGGTAAAGCGGGTCTCCGCGTCACCGGCGCTGTAGAGGTGGCCCGTCACAGAGCACAGCGCAGCCCCCAGCTGCTCGGGGTTTGCGGCAGCCAGCTCCGGGATATAGTCCGCGACTTCTCCGGAATCGTGATCGTGAACGCCATCAAGGATCTTCTGTAGATAAAAAGGAATCGGTGTTTTCATCGTTTCCCAGCGTATAGAATTGCCGCGTATGACACCTGCACTCATCATTGTCGACGTCCAACATGACTTCTGCCCCGGCGGAGCCCTCGCCACCGAGCGCGGAAATGAGGTGGCCGATCGCATCGGTGCCCTCCAGCCTTCCTACGACACTGTCGTTGCCACGCAGGACTGGCACATCGACCCAGGCACTCATTTCTCTGAGAACCCCGACTTTGTCGATACCTGGCCCACGCACTGCGTGGCCGATTCCTTCGGCGCCGCGATGCACGAAGCGATCGGGCCCGCCCAGGCCTATTTCAAGAAGGGTGAATATACCGCTGCGTATTCCGGTTTCGAAGGCGCGGCCGACGGCGTTCCCCTGGCAGAGTGGCTGCGCGAGCACGACATCACCGCCGTGGACATCGTGGGCATCGCTACCGATCACTGCGTGCGCGCCACCGCTGCCGACGCCCTTGCGGAGGGATTCACGGTGCGTGTGCTGGCGGATTACTGCGCGCCTGTCGACGAGGCCCGCGGCGCCGCCGCTCTGGAAGAGCTTGAGAAGGCAGGCGCCACCATCATTACTGGCTAGGCAGCACCCCTCTAATTGCCGTCCTGGTCATTCTGCTGCTGTCGCTGTTCAAACCGCTGACGGCGCTCGCGTTGTTCCTCCCGCTTGCGCAGAATGCGCTCTCGCTCGATGCGCTCGCGCATGCGCTGGGGGTAACCAGTCTCTTCGACGTCATAGACATCGCAGCGCAGAAGCTTAGCCACCGCGTCGATGCCTTTGGGCCCACCAATGCGACGGCGAATGAAGGCGCCGTTTTCATCCACCACAACGACAGACATCTCGTTGACCACGGTCTCCGGTTCAACAAAGGCCTCAATAAAAGCACGTCCCTGCGCCCAGGCTTGAAGCTCTTGGGCGTCTTCTGCGCGAATGGTCTCCCCCGGTGCGCGGGGCGGGCGCAGTTGGGACTTGGAGCTGTTGCGGCGGAAGGGGTTGAACATGGCTCTTTAGCCTACCGGAGGCCACCTTCAGCCACTTCGTGCGGAGGATGCCCTAATTCACCCCACCCGTGCGCACCTTTTATAAACACGCTGTAGAATCAAACACTAGCGTTTCACTAATTCCAACTTTCGAGGAGTCTTAACACTTATGGCACACTCTGTTGTGATGCCCGAACTGGGCGAATCCGTAACCGAAGGCACGATTACCCAGTGGCTGAAGTCCGTCGGCGACACCGTCGAGGTCGACGAGCCGTTGCTCGAGGTCTCCACCGACAAGGTCGACACCGAAATCCCCTCCCCGGTCGCCGGCACCATCCTCGAAATCAAGGCTGAGGAAGATGACACCGTAGACGTGGGCGCAGTCATCGCCATCATCGGTGACGAAGGCGAATCCGCACCGGCTGCTGAGGAGTCCGCGGATTCCTCCGAGAAGGCTGCCGAGACCCCAGACAAGCCCGCTGAGGACGCTGAGTCCGAGGCGCCTGCTGCTTCTGGTGATGCCACCGACGTGGAAATGCCGG
>NZ_KV813926.1:0-222 GCF_001813755.1 Corynebacterium sp. HMSC074H12 | reverse complement strand
TGGCTAAGGAGATTGGTGTTTCCGCCGGGCTTTTAGGCCGCTGGGTCAAACTCGAGCGTGAGCGTCGAGGAGCTTCAGATGGGATGAGTGAGGCTGATCTTCGTGCTGAGAATGCTCGCCTGCGCCGTGAGTTGGCAGAGGCCAAGATGGATAACGAGTTTTTGTCAAAAGCGACAGCCTTCTTCGCCGCGAAGCAACGCGAGCAGAAAAGTTCGAACTAAT
>NZ_KV813925.1:0-340 GCF_001813755.1 Corynebacterium sp. HMSC074H12 | reverse complement strand
GATGCTTCCAGCATGTCGATGGAGGGACGCAGACGTTGCGCATTGCGAGGGAGCGAAGAGATAATCCGTTTGGGAAGAGACGTGCAGTGCTCTACGGAAACGGTCATTGTGGCCTGACTTAGGTCTTGGGTGGGTGAGCAACGTGACTCTGGCACTGCTGCCTGGTGGTTTTCGGCGGTGGGGTGGGATTGTTCCGCACTAAATTGGCCTAACCCTTCTGCGTGCGGGGCGTTGAGGCCCCGCACCCGGATCAGAGCAGACTGCCGTCCTGGGCAAAGGCCGCCGAAATATAATCCAAGCTGGAATACGCCACGCGATGCTCGTCGTTATCCAGGTTGTA
>NZ_KV813924.1:0-14159 GCF_001813755.1 Corynebacterium sp. HMSC074H12 | reverse complement strand
AAGAAACCGCCGACACCAAACAAAACAAACAACTAAATATATCTCACCAAGAGCCTAGACACACCATGTCTAGGCTCTTGGTGCGTTTTCGGGCCTTCGCATCGCACCCCAAGCAACACTGGGGGCGAGTATACGTGTCGTTGAAGGCAACCTAAGCCAGTCGCACAGCAGTGCTGCCATATCCGGCAGCCGGAAGCGACATCTAGAAAACCCAAAAGCACAAACCCGAAAACACAGACCTGCGTGCTGCACATCCACGTCTCCACGTCTGCGCTTATAGACCGCAACGGATCCGAGCACGAGTCATACGCGCTAATTATCTCAAGCACAAAGAATCCACCGCCGCCCAAACAAGCAACACAGCTTTGCCGGCTGAGGACACTCATCCCCGGACCATTTGCAGGCTACAGCATTCTTGAACCTAGGCGCATCGCCCAAGTGATGGGTTTGCCTCGTAGAGAACAACAAAAATAGCCCCCAGCCGCAGCAAAAGCGGGCCGAAGGCCAAATCTACAGGAAACAGGAACAGGCGCTGTCTTTGGTGACGGTGGTACTTAGCCCTTCTCGCAACCGCGGGTGTCGTGCAAACCGCACTGAGGGACGCCCAGGAACGAAAGAGCGAGCGATGAGAGCGTGACTGGAATAGCGATAATGTCGTAGAAGGGGGAGTCGACGACGAGTTCATTGAGAGACGACGAGTTCATTGAGATCAGTAGACGATCCTTGTCGAGCGTTGTTCACTAGCCCGTCCTCGGCTGTCGCTGTGGGTGTCGCCGTGACCATAAGTGCGGCGGCACTGATGATAGCTAGGGACTTCTTCATCGTGTCAGTTCCTTTCGGATAGGGAATTATAGGGATGTCCTAGGCTATCGGACCAACATGTCAAAGGCAATGGTTTGAGTGCTGGTCTAATTCCGTCCTCATTCTTTGGCAGCAGTGTTGCTTGGCCCAGCCTTTTTGGGTACTGGGGCCAAAACTACGGGCGAAGAAGATTATGGGTATGTAGGGGTAATCGAGAGTGAAACTCACGGGTATAGCCGGTTACGGGGTCGGCAAAAGAAATGTGCGTCGCCGTCAAGTGCATGGGAATTCGCATATCCTCGGCTTCTGCCGGGTAGATGACGGGGTAGATGGGGTCCCCAATAATGGGTATTGCTGCCTGGAGCATGTGCAATCGGAGTTGATGCGTCTTGCCAGTCTGCGGCTTTAAGGTGTACTTCCCGAGCTCTGGTAGTGAACCGTGGATGGACTCGTAGGGGGCCTTATCTACGGGCACCACGCCGGCGACCTCGGTGATGGCATTGACTTCCCCCTCGACGATGCGGCCTTGCAGCTCCCCCGGGGTCTTCTCCATACGGGAGCGCCAAATGGTGCCTGGGGAGACGTCGGCAAGCGGCGCGATGGCCTCGTAGGTCTTGTTTACGCGGCGCTCGGCAAACAACGTTTGGTAGGCGCCCCGGACGGAGCGGTCCTTCGTAAAGACGAGGATGCCGGAGGTAAGCCGGTCGAGACGATGCGCGGGAGATAGCTCGTTGTTTCCCGTCATCCGGCGCAGGCGCACGGTTGCAGTCTCTGTGATGTGCCGGGCGCGGGGCATGGTGGCCATGAAGGGCGGCTTATCCACCACTAGGAGGTGCTCGTCCTCAAAGAGGATTGGTATGTCGTATGGGACGGGAGTTTCGGGAGCCGGCATGCGGTAGAAGTACACCATTGCGTTGGTGGCGAGAATACTATCAGGGCGAAGAGGGGAACCATCTTGGCGCACAACTTCGTCTGCGTCGAAGCGGGCCTGTAGCGCGGCCTCGTTGTCGCCGGGGTGACGGTGGCGCTGAGTGACGATGAGGTGGTGAACGAAGTTCCACGCGGTAATCGGACCTTCAGGCACGCGGGCGTGGGTGGGGTTTAGCCCATCACGGATAGGAAGTGGTGTTGCGCCACGCCTTTTTTGCGATATTCTTTGACCCATGGATTTTAACTCTATTCTCGCACCCGTCATCGATTTCTTCTCTAATGGTATCGGTGCCGTCATCCGTGACATTGTCGTGGCCGCCTACAACATCCTCTTCCCCGCCAACGCGGACGCTGCTACCACCCCACAGGTCTAGTAATAGGTATTAGACTGGAAGTGTAAGCACTTCGAAAGGAAAGGTCATGGCAAAGGAAGACATTGTCGTCGTCGCCGTTGATGGTTCGGAAGCGTCGAAGAACGCCGTCCGCTGGGCTGCTAATACCGCGGTAAAGCGGGGTATCCCGCTGCGTATCGCATCGAGCTATACGATGCCGCAGTTCCTCTACGCCGAAGGCATGGTTCCGCCGAAGGAGCTTTTTGATGACCTCCAGGCGGAAACCCTAGAGAAGATCGAGGATGCCCGCGCCGAGGCCCACAAGGTTGCCCCGGATCTGAAGATTGGCCACACCGTGGCTGAGGGCTCCCCGATTGACATGCTGCTGGAGATGTCCAAGGACGTCACCATGATTGTCATGGGCTCCCGCGGCATGGGCGGCCTGTCCGGCATGGTGATGGGCTCGGTGTCCGCATCCGTCGTTTCCCACGCCTCCTGCCCGGTTGTCGTGGTCCGTGAGGATAACCACGTCACTGAGTCCACCAAGTATGGTCCGGTTGTCATCGGTGTCGATGGCTCCGAGGTTTCCCAGAAGGCAACAGATTATGCCTTCAAGGAAGCCGATGCCCGCGGCGCGGAGCTCATTGCCGTTCACACCTGGATGGATATGCAGGTTCAGGCCTCCCTGGCCGGCCTCTCCGCCGCACAGGCCGAGTGGGCTGAGGTGGAGAAGGAGCAGGCAGAGCTGCTGACCGAGCGCCTCGCTGAATTCCAAGAAAAGTACCCGGAGGTACAGGTCAAGAAGGTTATTGCTCGCGACCGTCCGGTTCGCGCGCTGGCAGAGGCTTCTGAGGGCGCCCAGCTTCTCGTCGTGGGTTCCCACGGCCGTGGTGGTTTCAAGGGCATGCTGCTTGGCTCCACCTCCCGCGCGCTACTGCAGTCCGCACCGTGCCCGATGATGGTGGTACGTCCGGACTCCGAGTAACCTTCGCATAACCCCGCTATAACGATTCGGGCCCATTTACTGGATAAGTGGTAAGCCCGAGTCGTTTTGGTGTTTTCAGGCGTACGGTGGGGAGCACGTAAATAAAAGCTATTTACTGTTATTAGAAGGAGAGAGTGACATGGGACTTGGTCTCGGTTTCTTTGGTTCGATTGTTGTTGGCATCATTGCGGGCTGGCTCGCTGAGAAGATTATGAAGCGCGATCAGGGGCTGTTCACTAACCTCATTGTTGGTGTTATCGGTGGCCTGATTGGTGGCGGCTTGCTTGCGCTCTTTAATAAGAGTGTTGGTGATAGCTGGTTCCTTATGATTATTACGGCAACGGTCGGCGCCTGTATCCTGCTGTGGATTGTGGGAGCCATTACGGGCCGCAAGAAATAATAATTCGCATACATACCGGTTTGTCTATATTGTGTAGATGAACCGGTTTTGTCATGTGAGGAGAAGAAATGGCCGAAAAGAAGTCGCGACGCAATCGTCCGAGTCCGCGCAGCCGACTGCTCGAATCCGCCACGCGGCTCTTTACCACCGAAGGAATCCGCGTGATCGGCATCGACCGCATCCTGCGTGAGGCGGACGTCGCTAAGGCATCGCTGTACTCCCTCTTCGGCTCTAAGGACGCCCTCGTTATCGCGTACGTTGAGGCCCTTGATGAGGAATATCGCGCCGATTGGCAAAAGCGCACCGAGGACGCGACAGACCCGGAAAGCAAGATTCTGGCCTTCTTCGACAAGGCCATCGAGGAGCAGCCCTCCATGGAATTCAGGGGCTCGCACTTCCTCAACGCTGCGGGCGAGTATCCGCGGCCAGAAACTGATGCCGAGCGCGGCATCGTGGCCGCCTGCGTCGAGCACCGCACGTGGATGCATTCCACGGTCACAGCACTCCTCAACGCTAAGAATGGCTACCCCTCAGAGGAGCAGGCTAGCGAAATTCTCATCTTCCTTGATGGCGGGCTTGCCGGCGCACGCCTTACCCGCGACGTCGCCCCGCTCGTAACAGCCAAGCAGCTGGCTATTCGGCTTCTGTCGGCTCCTCCTGCCGACTATTCGATTTAACAATTTTTCGTGCCTCCGCCACGATCTCCGAGTGGCGCTTGCGGTTAGCGGCGAGCTCTTCCTTGTGCCCCGGCTCCTCTTTGAGCCGCTGCTTGGCCGCTTTCTTTTCCCGCTTCTTCTCCTTGGTGTGCCAGCGCTGGATGCTGGCGCGGCGCTGCTCGTGGACGGCCTCCGGCAGCGGGTAGCGCTTGCGCAGAATAATTTCGTACACGCCCGTCTGTAGCAGGGTGAAGAGGTAGGAACAACCCCAGTAGAAGATGATGGTCACGGGGATGGGGCCGTGCCAGGCCACCATCCACAACATCCACGGGATAAGAACCACCATGAGGGCCATAAACCACAGCAAGCGGCGAGGGATCTTTTCGTCGAAAAGCGTGGTGAGGTAGCCGCGGTAGAGCGTAATGAGCGTGTTGAGGGAGGTAAACACGAGTGCCGCGATGAGCATGGGCAGGACCAAGTCACGGTGCTCGCGGGCGAAATCGGTGAGGGGAACGCCGAAGACGGTGGAGGCGCGGAAAGAGGAGACGTCGTCTAGCGTGAGCATTCCCACCGGCTCATGTGTGGAACCGGAGACGCGGAGCACCACCTGGTAGAGGCCAATAAAGGCGGGAATGATGAGGAAGGCTGGGAAGCAACCCACCAGCGGGTTGTGCTGAAAGCGCTTCTTGAGATCGCGCTGCTGCGTAAGGACGGCGACGGCTTCATCGACGGTGTCGGCCCGAGCGAGCTGCGCGTTGAGCTCAGTCATCTCTGGGCGCATGAGGGCTCCGATGCGGCCTTGCTTCACGGAAAGCCAGTTCAGCGGTGCGATGAACCCGCGGACCGTCAGCACGAGGAAGACGATGGTGAGGATCCATGCCATGGAGCCGGAGAAGAAAGCGCCTAACAGGAGGTGCCAGAGTTTCATGATTCCGGAGACCGGATACATGAAGATTTCGATCATCGCCTACTCCTCTTTCTGCAGGGTGGTGGGGCACTTACACGTTACAGGGAGGCTAGGGTAGTGAGTATGCCCCACCCCACCGCGCGCACGCGAACGACCGTCGGCTCCGTCATCGGTGAGCTGATGCTGACGGCCGGCGTGCTGCTGCTGCTCTTTGCTTTTTACGAGTCCTACTGGACCAACATCGCCTCCGGCAAGCTACAGGACGAAGCCAACGAGACGCTACAGGAGGAGTGGCACAATCCGCGCGGCGCTGGCCATGCCCCGCAGCTCGGTGAGGCATTTGCACGCCTCTATATCCCTGCCTTCGGCTCGGACTTCGCCTTCGCGGTCCTCGAAGGCACCAACGAGGATGATTTGCTGCGCGGACCGGGACGCTACACCGAGACGCAGATGCCCGGTGAGCCGGGCAACTTTGCGGTGGCCGGACACCGCGTGGGCAAGGGCGCGCCCTTTAATGACTTGGGTAACCTGCACACCTGTGATGCCATCGTCATCGAAACTGCGACGGAGTGGATCACCTACCGCGTGCTGCCTATCGACGGTTCCCCGGGGGAGTGCTTCAGCCCAGAGCAGCAAGCCAAGCCGGAGTACCAGCCGGTTCAAGGCCGCCACATCACGCTGCCGGGCGATGTGAGCGTGCTCCAACCTGTTCCCGGAGCGGAGGGCGTTGAGCCCAGCGAATCCTTGCTTACACTCACGACGTGCCATCCGCAGTTCTCCAATGCGGAACGCATGATCGTGCACGCCATGGAGACCGACCGGGAGGCTAAGAAGCCCGGCTCAGATGACAATGACCGCCCCGCCGTCTTGGAGGAGAACTAATGTATCGCGCACTGTGGAACCTGTTGCCCGGCCCCACCGCGGTAAAAGCCGTGCTGGCGTTGGCTCTTGCCGTGGGGGTTTTCTTCCTGCTCATGGAGGTTGTGTTTCCCTGGGTAGCAGCGCAGATGCCCTATAACGACGTTGCCGTTTAGACCATTAAATGCTTAGGCCTTATACGTTTAGTCCTTATAGGCCTAAACGGTTGATCGCTTCCTGCGCTATGAGCTGGGGCTTGAGCGTTTGCAGCTGGTTCGACCACACCACCACGGCGTGGTTGTCCTTCTGCACGGCGAAGACCGAGTGATCCTCAAAGACGCCGCGCCCGCCCGACCAGCCATCGAATTCGGCAAGCTCCGTGTCCTCGACAGGGGCGGCCCAGTCCACGACCGCGCGCGCTTCCTCCACGCTGGGCATCTGGCGGATGAGGACGGTGACTTGTGGCTCCTCGGGGTAGGACCAGAACACACAGGCGGGGGTGCCAAAGCGCTTGTCGACGCCCCACCGGGTCATCCTCTGCCCGTTCGTATCGGCCACCCATTGGGTATCCAGATAGGGGCAGTCTTCCCAGTCGCTGACCTCCGCTGTGGCGTCGATGGGCAGGCCATCGCCTGCGTCGGTGGGTGGCGCAGGGCTTGCGGCCGGGGTGCTGGGGGTGGGGTCGTCTGCATCCGAGCACCCCGCGGCGGCGAAGCCGATGCCGATCAGGCAGGCGGCAAGCGGGGGAAGTAGGCTGTGGCGCATGACGTCCACACTAGACCAGCGCTCGGTTGAATCGGATGCCCTGCGCAACGGTATCCACGTCCTGACGGCGACGCTGCTGGTGGTGGCGATTTTTACCACGGTGCGCCTACCTCTGTGGCAGGGCGTGCTCAACCTGCTGCTCTTGGTTTCTTTCGCCGTGGTGTACTTCGGGGGCTCAGCCTACTTGGAGACGCTGCCGCGCATCGCGCGTTATGGCTGGATAGTCATCCTCACGGTATTGTGGCTTGCCGACTTGGCTGTGGCGCCTGCGGCCATCTACCTCGTGTTTTCCCTGTACTTTGTGTACCTCTACGTACTGGAGATGATCCCCGGCGTCATCTGCGTTATCGCGGCCACGGTGATGACCGTGCTGGTGCAGGTACCGGGCGGGCTGTCCTTCGGCGGCGTCATGGGCCCAGCGGTATCGGCCCTGGTGACGATCGCTATCACCTATGCCTTCCGGGCGCTGAGCCGTATGAACCAAGAATTGGTGAAGACCCGTTCGCAACTTGTGGAGTCCGAGCGCACGGCCGGTATGACAGCCGAGCGCCAGCGCATCGCCCACGAAATCCACGACACCCTGGCTCAAGGTTTGTCCTCCATCCAGATGCTTCTGCACGCCGCTGACCGCGACCTGGCCCAGGAGAATATCCCTAAGGCGCAGGAGCGCATTGAGCTCGCCCGGCGCACCGCGGCGGATAACCTCCACGAGGCGCGTGCCATGATCGCAGCACTACAGCCGGCGGCGTTATCAGAAACCTCCCTGGAGTCAGCTATGACCAGGATGGCGGATAACTTCGCGGCAACCGGTGGGGTTGATGTTTCCGTGGACGTTGAGGGCGATGTCCAGCAACTTCCCATGAAGGTGGAAGCAGCACTGTTGCGGATTGCGCAGGGGGCGATGGGGAACGTCGTCAAGCATGCCCACGCCAGCAAGGCACGGGTGACGGTGACCTATGCGCCGGATGAGGTGCGCGTGGACGTGGTGGACAATGGAGACGGCTTTGATGTCGAGGCAGTGGAGAATAAGCCGGCGGGGTTGGGGCATATTGGTCTATCGGCGATGCGCAGACGTGCCGAGGAACTTGGTGGAGAGGTCGTGATTGAATCCACGCCAGGAAGCGGCACGGCGGTCTCAGTTAGTGTGCCCTTAGATAACGATGTAGATTAGGAATTTGTCCACACCGTACCAATGAGGAGGAAGCCCGTGATTAGGGTCTTGCTTGCCGACGACCACGAGATCGTACGCCTAGGTCTACGCTCGGTGCTCGAGGGGGCTGAGGATATCGAGGTGGTGGGTGAGGTAGCGACCGCCGAAGCCGCCGTCTCCGCAGCGCAGGCAGGTGGCATTGACGTCCTCCTCATGGATCTGCGTTTCGGAGCGGGGATTGAAGGTACCCGCGTCATGGGCGGCGCGGAGGCGACTGCCGCCATCCGCTACTCCATGGAGAATCCGCCCAAGGTGCTCGTGGTGACCAATTACGACACTGACGCGGATATTCTCGGGGCGATTGAGGCCGGAGCGGTAGGCTACTTGCTGAAGGATGCGCCGCCGGTCGAGCTGCTCGCGGCGGTGCGCTCGGCGGCCGACGGTGATTCGGCGCTTTCGCCGGTAGTGGCCGATAAGCTGATGACCCGCGTGCGCACGCCGCGCACCTCCCTTACCCCGCGCGAGCTGGAAGTACTGAAGCTAGTCGCGGCGGGATCCTCCAACCGGGAGATCGGTGTGGAGCTGATGCTTTCGGAGGCGACGGTGAAGTCTCACCTCGTCCACATTTACGACAAATTAGGAGTGCGCTCGCGCACGTCGGCCGTGGCGGCCGCCCGCGAGCAGGGCGTTCTTTAGAGGTTGTTGGCGTCGCGGTAGGCCAGGATGACGTCGTTGGGGATCTTGCCGCGCTCGGCCACCTGGTAGCCGTGCTGGGCGGCCCAGGCGCGGACATCGGCCGGCTTGTAGCGGCGGGTGTCCTTCTTCACCGGGTGACGGGCGGCCTTGACAAAAGGTTCCATTGCGGCGTGGAACTTATCGGCATTCTCCTGGGAAACATCGAGGAGATAGTCTTTACCGTCAACGCTGAAGCGGATGACAATCAGTTCTTCCTCGCTGAGGGGCTTGTTATCAATGTCGTCAAAAAACTGGGTGATTTCGCGGCGTGCCATGATTCTCCATTCGATCTGTAATCTGATCGCGCTGTGCTTGGGCTTCCCTCATCGTTCACCACAAGAGCGGAAGCCTAAACTTTAAGTAACTTAACGGATTAAAGAGAAAGGCATTAAAAGAACCTTCTCTTGTTATTGACTATAGAGCAAAACCACGTCTGCGACACAGTTAAGGGGCGCTAGGAGAAGCAGTATTCTGGCCGGTAACAAAGGCTGATTTTAAACCCGAAAGAAAAAGCCTCCGATCCGCTTTCCCGCCCTTGTTAGGAGGCGGGGAATGTGGGGATCGAAGGCTGGAAGCTGTGGTGCGAAGGGTTATGCGCCCAGCTTGGACTGGATCTCGTCGTTGAGAGAATCAATCTCGCCGGAGATGGAGCGGTGTGCGCGCTGGCGCTGCTGCTCAGTCATGTATTCCGCATTGTCGATTGCGGAATCGAGCTCGTTGAGCCGCTCCTTGACGTCGCGCTTAAAGCCGGCGGGCAGCTGGGCGTCCTTCAGGGAGTTGCGGATGCCGGCGGTGCGCGCCTTTAGCGGTGCGCCGTGGCCGGAGAAGGAGGCCAGCTGCTCAGCGCTGACGCCAGCCTTGTGCGCGCGCTTCTTCTCAACCTCGCGCTGGGCAACGGTGATGCCGCGGTAAATCAGGGGCAAAAGAAGAGGTGCGGCGGTGCGCAGGGCGCCGGCATAACGCTTGACGTTGCCCTTATTTAAACGGCCTTCTTTAATGCGTTCGAGTTCCTTCTTGGCCATTTTGTATTCGTGCTTGCGGCGATTCTTCAGGCCCTTTTCCTCAGACTTGATAAGCGCCTTCTCCTGCTTAGCCAACAGCTTTTGCTGGCGGTGCTTGGCCTTATCAGCAGCCTTGACCTCTGCCTTTACACGGGTCTTGGCGGCCTTAACCTCAGCACGGGCCTCACGGCGGGCCTTGCGGATCTTCTTCATAATGCCCATTGAAACGTCCTTAAATTATCTTTCCTTAGGGTCTCGCTACAACTCTAGCAAGGTGGTCTACTAAGCTCACCTGCTGTGAAGGATGTGCTCGTCGCCACGGATCTTGTGGGCTGCCGTTATCGCTTGGTGCAGCGCCGCGCGCATCCCGAGATCCCACGTACCGCGGTAAGTCAGGCCCGCGCGGAACGCCACGCGGCGGCTATCGATGCTGCCTTGAGCCGCCTTCCCGCAAAGGGGCCGGGCCGTTTTCGCCGCATTGACCTGGAGGGTAGCGACTTCGAGCGGGCCCTGGCCACGTTGGAGGCTCTAGCTCGTGGGTATACGCACATCACCAACGCCGTCTTTTCCACCGAAGAGTGGATGGTGCGCGTGGAGCTCCTCGTTCGGGACGGCGAAATGTATAGCCCTGTCATCGTCTCCGATCACCGCGTGGCGCGCCGGCATGAGGCCTCGTGTGCGCTCGTCGTGCCGACCCACCGCTTGGGGTTGAGCGAGCCCTTGCCGGCAAAATACAAGATTCGGCATCACGCCATCGACGGCTACCGTTTGGCGCTGGCAGCCCGGGGCTTGGAAGAAGTGGGGCTGAATTCTGGCAGGGGCGCGGCGATTGGGCAGGACCGCAGCCAGGCTTTTGTCACGGATACCTCGCGTTTTGCCATCGATGAGGCACTGGCGCAACCGCTGCCCGCGGGCCCGCGCCGCGTTAAGGAGTGCGCCTCCTGCCGCTTTTGGCCCTTGTGCCGGGAAGAGCTGGAAGCCCGCGATGACATTTCCCTTTTCCTGCCGGGCGACCGCGCCAACCCCTACCGCGAGCGCGGTATCACAACGGTGCAAGGGCTTATCGACGCCTCCCTCGGCGCCCCCTCCGCCCTCGCCGCCGCCTGGCGCGAAGGTATTCCCCTGCTGCGCCGCGGGCAGGTCAGCGTTCCTCGCGCGGATGTGGAAGTCGACGTCGATATGGAGGCCTACCTGGATCAAGGCGCCTACCTGTGGGGTGCACTCCTGGACGGTGAGTATCACTCTTTTGCCACGTGGGAGCCGCTCGGCGGCCGGGCGGAAGCAGAGAATTTCGCCGAGTTTTGGGAGTGGCTCATGGGAGTGCGCGCTGACGCACATGCGGCGGGAAAGACCTTTGCGGCGTATTGCTACTCCGCCCACGGGGAGAACCATTGGATGCGCAGGTCCGCGCAGCGTTTTTCTACCCCCAACCTCCAGGAAGTGGAAGAGTTCATCTCCTCGGAGGAGTGGGTGGATATGTTTGTCCACGTCAAGCGTAGTTTCGCCGGCACCGCGGGGTTGGGTCTGAAGACCGTGGCCCCGGTCGCGGGCTTTGAATGGCCGGAAGAGTTTGACGGCGAAGAATCCGTTAACGCCCGCCGCGCCGCCCTCGCCGGTGACACGGACGCGCGTGCGCAGATTCTGCGCTATAACGCCGGCGATGTGCGCGCGACCCATGCCGTCCGCGAGTGGATGTCTCACGGCGCGCCGGGCGTGCCTCCCCTCGAGCCCTAGCTTCTTCTGCCTTCCCGTTTTGCAAATCCCCAGACCTCAAACCCGCAACCTGCAGGTGGGCGTCGCCAAGCGCTTGCCGACGCCCCACTGCCCACCAGGAGGTTGCGGGATCGAGGTCTGGGGATCTACAGGATGAGGCTGAGTCCGCCGAGGATGATGAGCACCGCAAGCGCCACCCACACCTGGTCCCAGTCCGTTGTGCTCGTTGGGGCTGGGCCTTCGGCCTTCTTGAGAAGCACGGCTTTCTGGGCCTTGACCGCGCGGGCGGTGAGGATGGGGAGGACGGCCATGGAACCGAGGCAGAGCAGCGAGGCGGCAACCATGGTGAGGGAACTGGAGGTGGCCAGCCAGAGGGCAAGTCCGCCGTTGATAAAGACCGAGCGCCCCAGCCCCCAGCGGTTATATTCGCGCAGGCCAGCCCGCACCGCTGAAGGGCCGCCGCCCATCGTGGTGGGCAGCATATAGCCCATGACGCCGATGAGCAGTTGGGCGCCAAACCCCACGACGAGCGCGAGCATGGGAATCTGGGGCTCGCTGGAGAAGAAATGCTGGGTGGTGTAATACACCAGACCGCCGAGCAGCCAGAAGCAGGAAAAGAGCACAGAAAGCGCCGGGAAGGTGATGCGCCCGCGTGGTTCCCGGAACACGCTAAGGGTATTGAGCAGCCAGCTCTGCAGGCTGAGCGCCCAGCCGACGCAGTAGACGATCAGGCCCGCGTGCGGTACATTCCACGCGCTGCCGATCACGGTGGTCACCACGCCCAGCGCCAACAGCGTGAAGCTCAGGCTCATGTGTGGGTTGATTCCCTTGGTGCGCCAGATAGATGGGAACAAGATGGTGAGTGAACCGGCGGCTGCGAGGCCGACGAAACCGCCGATATTGGCGGCAACGTGTGCAATGAGCAGGCGCGGATGGGAAGGGTGCGTGGCGAGGAATGCGCCAAGAGTAGCGCCCACGGCAAGGAAGAAGGCCGAGGCCACATAAGCTGCGACGACGGGGCGGAACCTTTTGGATTCCGCGCGGCGCCACAAAGCAAAGAGGACCAACCCATGCCAAGACACCGCAAGAGCGACAAGCGTGGCACCTATCTGTGTAAGCACCCAGTGGTGGCCCCAATATTCACTGAGGATTTGGCCCACGAGGGTGAGGATAACGCCGGCATTCTGCAGATAAATCCGCGCGAGCTGGCGAGGGCGGGCCGACATCGGAACTTTGAGCTGCACGAACTTTTCGGTGAGGTGCTGGGACCATACCACGATGCTGTTGCTGAGAATGCCTAGCGTGAAGAGGTGGATGAGGACCCACCGGTAGTTGGGGATAAGGGTATGGGTTGCGCCGGCGAGAAGAAAGACCATCATCCATAGGCTGACCGGGCGGGATGCTTTCCTGTGCCATGTGCGCGGCGACCACTTATCCATAAAACACGATTTTATCCGGTTTTTCTCACAACCCAACTCAGTGCCGCGATACCCGTGGCGAGGGCGGTGTAGACGGCGATGAAGCCGGTCCACGATAGGGAATCAAAGAGCACGCCGGCCAGCGCGCCCAGGATGGAGCTGCCCAGGTAATAGAAGAAGACGTAGAGGCTGGAGGCCTCCGCGCGGTCGTGGGTGGCGATGTGCCCCACCCAGCCCGACGCGGTGGAGTGTGCGGCGAAAAAGCCGATGGTAAATAACACGATGCCCAGCAGGGTGGGGATCAGCGAACCCATGCATAGTGCGATGCCCACGGCAAAGAGCGCGCAGGAGAGCAGAAGCGTGTTCGCGTGGCCCACTTGGGTCACCAGCCGGCCTGCGCGCGCCGACGACCACGTGCCGGTGAGGTAGAAGAGGAAGACCAAGCCAGCCAAGCCCGGCGAGAGGTGGAAGTGGTCGATGAGCCGAAAAGCCAGGAAGTTATAGAGGGACACGAAGGTGCCCATGGCCACGAAGGCCACGATGAATAAGGGGATGAGGCGGGTGTCCCGGGCATGGCGGAAGATGGCGCGCAGCTCCGAGCGGAAGTGAATCTCCTTGGGGGTGAAGTTCTGCTGGTAGGGCAGCAAGATCGCGGCGATGATGGCGAGGATGAGCGTGACCAGGCTAGAGCCCGCCAGTGCCCAGCGCCAGGACGTGAGCTCGAGCAACCCGGTCGGGATGAGGCGGCCGGTGAGCCCACCAATGGTGGTGCCGGCGATGTACAACCCCATGGCACGGGCAACGTAGGAACTTTCTAGCTCCTCCGAAATCCAGGCCATAGCGGTGGCAGGGGCGCCGGCGATGACGGCACCCTGCAGCGCGCGGGTGGCGATGAGGATCTCCGGATTGGGTGCTAGCGGAACAAGCATGCCGATGAGCGTGGCTGCGATGGTGGAGACGAGCAGCAGTTTTCCGCGGCCGATGCGCTCGGAGATGATGGAGACTGGGATGACGCACACGGCGAGCGCGCCGGTAGCCGCGGAGATGGTCATGGCGGCTTCCGTGGGTGACATGCCCATGTCCTCCACCAGGGTGGGAAGCATAGCTTGGGTGGGGTAGAGGCAAGAAAAAATTGCCAGGCCTACGAAGAGCATGGCAATGGTGGCGCGCCGCGTTCTGGTCATGCATCAAGCATGGCCTGCCCGCGGTTATGTGTAAAATGTTCAGAAATGACATAAGCCATGCGAGGTGTGCATGAACCTGGAGGATGTGCGCGGCGTCGTCGCCGTGGCCGACCATGGCCTCGTCGGCGCGGCTGCCGACGCCCTCGGGCTCTCCCAATCCGCGTTGACCCGCCGCGTGCAGCGGATCGAGACGGCCGTGGGGGCCAGCCTGTTTGAGCGCAGCGGCCGGCGCCTGCGGCTTAATGCCCGCGGCCGGGCCTTCGTGGAACACGCGCGGCGGATTCTTTTGTCCTGACTTAGGCCAATTTAGTGCGGAAGTTCGCG
>NZ_KV813923.1:0-352 GCF_001813755.1 Corynebacterium sp. HMSC074H12 | reverse complement strand
CACAGTTTGTTGTGTTGGTTGTGTGTTCGTTATTTAGGGCGCATGGTGGATGCCTTGGCATGCTGAGCCGATGAAGGACGTGTAAGGCTGCGTTAAGCCTCGGGGAGTTGTCAATAAAGCGTTGATCCGAGGATGTCCGAATGGGGAAACCTGGCACCTGTTATGGGGTGTTACCCTTCAGTGAATTCATAGCTGTTGTGGGGGTTTACGCGGGGAAGTGAAACATCTCAGTACCCGTAGGAGAAGAAAATAAAATATGATTCTGCTAGTAGTGGCGAACGAACGTGGATGAGGCTAAACCGTGTGCATGTGATACTTGGTAGGGGTTGTGTGTGCGGTGTTGTGGGCCCCA
>NZ_KV813922.1:0-242 GCF_001813755.1 Corynebacterium sp. HMSC074H12 | reverse complement strand
AGGACGATCCGTCTGAGACTCCGGAGGTCATCAAGCCGACCATTGATCCGGCTAAGGACGGTGACAAGGAGATCACTGGTACCGCTAAGCCTGGTACCGATATCACCGTTACTGTCACGGACAAGGACGGCAAGAAGACCGAGAAGACTGTCAAGGTTGGCGATGACGGTAAGTGGAAGGTCGTTGTTGACAAGGAGCTGAAGACTGGCGACAAGATTGTTGCCAAGGATAAGGACGGCAAC
>NZ_KV813921.1:0-203 GCF_001813755.1 Corynebacterium sp. HMSC074H12 | reverse complement strand
AGACTCCGTGTCCAAAAACTCCATAGACATCACAACATTGACCTAAGTCAGTCGGGCGTCTTCTAAAAGGCATCTGGCAAAAGGCATCTTTGGGTCTAAAAACGCCATCTGCCACGAGTAAATGGCGTTTTCAGTCGAGAAAACGCCTTTTGACTGATGCCTTTTGTCCGATGCTTCCAGCATGTCGATGGAGGGACGCAGAC
>NZ_KV813920.1:0-347 GCF_001813755.1 Corynebacterium sp. HMSC074H12 | reverse complement strand
GTCAGTGACATAGGCCCCACGCTTATGCGAAACCTGGTGGGTTGCCACGGTCGTCCCCTGATCAAAGACGGTCAAGACCTGGCCTGTGATGCGCACATCGACAGTGCGGCCAACAAGCTGATGCGGGACGGAGTAGCGCACCGTTGCAACCGTGATATGGAAATCAGGGGCCACTTTCGCGCGCTTCCACTCGGTGTGCTGCCATGGGGTTGTCGGCAGGTCAGCAAGGAGATGCTGCTCGTGTTCTTCGAAGAGATCCCTGCGGCTGATGTGCTGACTGCGAAACGGCACGGACCTGTTGATTGCATCGACTAAGTCCACAATCTTTCCGTTGAGCTCGTCCAAGT
>NZ_KV813919.1:0-347 GCF_001813755.1 Corynebacterium sp. HMSC074H12 | reverse complement strand
TTTTTTCGGCACTAAGCGGGTATCGGCGGGGGTAGCCGGTAGTCTGATTTTGTGAGTCCATACATTCGCACTGTCAAGACCGCTTCCGGGGCAACTGCGGTTCAGGTGGTGTGGTCTGAGCATCGAGGGTCGAAAAAGCTTCAACAGGTCGGATCAGGACACTCACCTGATCAAGTTGAGCAGCTTAAAGCCCAGGCCCGGCGTCTTATTGATGCAGATCAACTCACCCTTGATCTTGGAGTAGAGCCTTCAGCAAGCAGGGGAACCGCTGATGACCCGGTGCCGGTGACAGAACAGCGGGCCGGTTACTTGTTGGACTGTATTGATGCGTGTTTCAACGAGTTAGG
>NZ_KV813918.1:0-212 GCF_001813755.1 Corynebacterium sp. HMSC074H12 | reverse complement strand
GCTTGAGCACGGGCCATCGCGTGTGGATTATTAGGGTTGGTGGTGGAAAAGAAAAAGGTAGGCGGGCGTGTAGCGGTGGTGGTCATGGGTATCTCCCCCGAGATAAACCTGTATTAGAAGAAATGTTCTAAACATAATCCTAGCGGCCACCGCCACGCATGGCTATAGCCAGTGGTAAATTCCCGTCAAGTCGTTACTATAAACGGGGGTAG
>NZ_KV813917.1:0-15032 GCF_001813755.1 Corynebacterium sp. HMSC074H12 | reverse complement strand
AACACTCAAGAAATACCGCAGCTTTCAACTCGTCATTGGCAGCGAAACCATCCACGCCGCCGTACCACTACCCCCAGAAATCCAAACCCTCGTCAACACCATCACCACCCCAACCCTTCGGCACTAATTTGAGCCAAGTCAGGTTTCATGGCTACATCCCCGGTCCATCCTCAGCATTTCATGGCTACATCCCCGGTCCGGCCTTGACGCCGCGCGGCTACCAAAACTTCCCTTCGCGCTCACCGGCAGTGCACGCGACGGTTGTCTGAAGCCCACGGTGAGCGCGAAGGGCGGAGTGAGGCCCGGCCTGGCTGAGTGACGCGCGTCAGCTGCGTGGTCCCGCTGGCGCTCGAGGGCATCCTCGCTAATCTCCCTTCGCGCTCACCGGCCGCGCCCGCGGTGGTTGTTTGATGTCCACGGTGAGCGCGAAGGGTAGGGGAGCGCATTAAGAGGAGGACCGGTCATCCCGGTCCTCCTCTTATAGTTCAACACACGCGCGATGCGATTAAGAGCGCTTGGTGCCCTTTCGGCTCCACGACTGCTCAATGACAGCCTCGCCCTCCGTGCTGACCTCGATGGCAGAGCATCCGCCCTCGAAGTAGATACGAGAGCTCATAGCCACCAAGCCGCCGTCCACAAACACCTCAACGCTAGCGCCGTCTTGGATGACGGTGAGAGTGTCCGAATCGCCCTCCGCCAGTTGGGTCACCGCAGGAGCAGAGTCCTTGAAGTAGTGATCAAAGGCCTTCGACATGGAGCGATCCAGGCTGATCTCGGAGCCGGTGTGGCGGATGACAGCGGCGGCATCACCGTTACTGTCCTTCAGCGTGACGGTCACGGCGGAGCCTTCCGGAACCTCCAAAACACCAGTCCAGGATTGGGCATAATCGGAGAGCTTCACCGCATCCGGCAGACCCTCCGCCGGGGTCTGGTACAGCACACCGCCCTGCAGCGTGACCGCACGGGGCAGCGACAGGCTATTGGCCCAGCCCTCCGCCTCCCAGGATGGGTGCTTGGTGGCGTCGTCACCGCGACCGTTGCCGTTGAGCAGACCGAGGATGACCGCACGGTCGTAGCGGCGCTCTTGCGGAATCGTTCCGGTCGTGGTGTTGGTGTTGCGCGGGCGGGAGAAATCGTGGCCAAAGTCCACGCGCTGGAAACCCTTCGCCACGGTGAACACCGTGCCATCAAGGCGGCCCACGATATAGCCGGAAACATCGCGGCCCTCGCGCTCTAAGGTCACGAAGAGCACATCGTAGATTTCCCTATCGACCTCGTCGCGCAGGCGCACCAAGCGCGGCGAGACCACCGGCGGGATGGGGGAGGTAGCCGGAACCTCGCCCTCCTCAAAACCGGGGTCGCCGTCGAAGCTCAACGGCCCGAGGAGCGTCCAGGATTCGCCATCGGGGCTATCCAGGATCACCGGCACCGGCGCGTCCGAGTGCCCGGTCAGCGCAAGCATGAGCCAGCCATCGTGGCCTTCCTCGCGGTCCTCCTTGGCCCAATCTGGGACCACAGAGGGAGAGCGGAAGCGGTCGTGATTGGTGCTGGCTCCGACAGCCTCGCCGAAGCGGACGACATCCGGGTCGAGCGCCGTAGGGTCATCGGAGACGACGCATTCATCGGCGTAGTCGGTGTAACGCGCTAGGCGCACGCTCGTGCCCACCGAGGTCACCGAGGTGAAATACAAGTTGAGCGCGTCCTTACCCTCCGCGACGGAGCCAGCACGCAGCGACAGCTCTCCGCCCACGGGGGCTAGGACGTCGTCGCAGTCGAGCCACTCGAAAGCTGTTTCTTCAGACGTGGAGTGGCCCCAGCGTGCGGGCTGGTCAGCCGCGGGCCGGTACTGGTGGAACAGGTGCCACGTGTTACCGTCGCGGACGATTCCCGCGGGGGCGTCGAGGATCCCGGTGTCGGGAACGAAATGTAGTTCTGGGCGATGAGGCGGTTCGTTAAGAGTCACGGCAGTCCTTCCTACATCAACGAACGGTAAATGTCCACGGTCTGCTGCGCGATGGTAGCCCACGAGAAGTCATCAATCGCGCGCTGGCGACCGGCGCTGCCATAGCGCTGCGTCAGTTCCTTGTCCGCGGCCACTCGATTCACGGCGGCGGCGAGATCAGCCTCAAAGGTGGCTTCATCAGCGGCATCGTAATTGACCAAAACGCCGGTCTCACCATCCACGACGACCTCCGGGATGCCACCCACATTGGAGGCTACGACCGCGGTGCCGCAAGCCATGGCTTCGAGGTTAACAATGCCCAGCGGCTCATAGATCGACGGGCAGACGAACACATCGGCACCGGAATAGACCTGCTTAATCTCCTCGCGGGACAACATGTCCTTAACCCAGAACACACCATCGCGCTGCGAACGCAGCTCCTCCACGAGGGCTTCGGTCTCCGCCGCAATCTCCGGCGTATCCGGCGCGCCCGCACACAACACGAGCTGGATATCCTCATCAAAGCTCTGGGCCGCCTTGAGCAGGTGCTTCACGCCCTTCTGTCGGGTAATCCGGCCCACGAAGGCAACGACAGGACGCTGCTTGTCGACGCCCAACTTATCCAGCATCGCCGACTCACCCGGCTGCCACACCTGCGTATCGATGCCATTGAGGACCACATGCACCTTATCGGCGTCGATACGGGGGTAGGCATCCAAGATGGAATCTTTCATGCCGGCAGATACGGCGATGACGGCGTCGGCGTATTCCATCGCGTTCTTCTCCGACCAAGAGGAGACCTCATAACCGCCGCCCAGCTGCTCGCGCTTCCACGGGCGGTGCGGCTCGAGGGAGTGCGCGGTAACCACGTGGGGGATACCGTACAACCGGCTGGCGAGGTGCCCACCAAGGCCCGTGTACCACGTGTGCGAGTGAGCCACATCGATGTCGGAGGCGGCGTTGGCCATGCGTAGACCCGTAGACAGTGTCTGCAGCGCAGCGTTGGCATCCTTCAATGCGGGGTCAACGCCATGGACAAAAACGTCTTTCTCGTCGCGCTCAGACCCCATGCAGTGGACGGAGACATCGATGATCTCGCGCATGAAACGGGTGAGCTCTGCAACATGGACGCCAGCTCCACCGTAAATCTCAGGCGGATACTCCTTAGAAAAAATTCCGGCTCTCATACTCGCCAGAATACGGACATTCCGCAGCGCGCGCTAAACCTTCCTATCGCGCGCCTCGGGCGCGGCGCGCAGCGGCTTTGGGACGCAAACACGAAGGAAGCACGCAAGAGGGGTGAGGGAGGTTAAAGGGGGTAAAAACACGCAAACTTCTACTGCACGATGCGGAAAATGTCTATAAGTTGGGTGGTGTGAGAAGCCTTCCTAATGTCCTTGCCATTGTCCTTGCCGGCGGCGAGGGAAAGCGCCTCTTTCCGCTGACGGAAGACCGCGCTAAGCCCGCCGTTCCTTTCGGCGGCTCCTACCGCCTGATCGACTTCGTGCTGTCCAACCTCGTTAACGCCGGATACCTCAAGATTGCGGTGCTAACCCAGTACAAGTCCCACTCTTTGGACCGCCACATTTCCCAGGCGTGGAACCTGTCTGGCCCGACTCCGCAGTACATCGCCTCCGTACCCGCCCAGCAGCGCCGCGGTAAGCGTTGGTACAACGGTTCGGCCGATGCCATCTTGCAGTCGCTGAACCTGATTTATGACGAGAAGCCGGATTACGTCATCGTCTTTGGCGCCGACCACGTCTACCGCATGGACCCGGCCCAGATGGTGGAGGAGCACATCGCGACTGGCCTGGACTGCTCCGTGGCGGGCATCCGCGTCCCGCGCTCGGAGGCTTCTGCCTTCGGCTGCATCCAGGCGGATGGGATGGGCACGATTACGGAGTTCGTCGAGAAGCCTGCGAATCCCCCGGCCACCCCGGATGATCCGAACATGACCTACGCCTCCATGGGCAACTACGTCTTCACCACGCAGGCGCTTATCGACGCTTTGCTGGAAGACGAAAAGAATGAGGACTCCGCGCATGACATGGGCGGCAACATCATTCCTTATTTCGTGAAGCGTGAGCAGGCACACGTCTACGACTTCATGGCCAATGAGGTGCCCGGTTCTACGGAGCGTGACCATGGCTATTGGCGCGATGTCGGTACCATCGACTCCTTCTATGAGGCACACATGGACATGATTTCGGTGCACCCCATTTTCAACCTGTACAACCGCTCGTGGCCTATTCACTCCACAGATGACTCGAACTTCCCGCCGGCGAAGTTCGTGCAGAACGGTATCGCCCAGTCCTCGATGGTGGCTCCGGGCTGCATTGTCTCCGGCGGTACGGTGCGTAACTCTGTGCTCTCTTCGGACGTGCACGTGGCCGATGGCGCGACGGTGGAAGGCTCCGTCATCCTGCCGGGCGTGCGCATTGGACGCGGCGCGGTGGTCCGCCACGCCATCCTGGACAAGAACGTGGTGGTCAGCGATGGTGCGATCATCGGCGTGGACCGCGAGCGCGATGAGGAGCGCTTCAAGGTTTCCGAAGGTGGCGTGGTCGTCGTGGGTAAGAACGTAAAGGTCTAAGCCGCGAGACAGCACAGTAGTTTAAGCGGGCGTGCGGGTGGATTGAAGTCCACTCCACGCCCGTTTCCGTGGCTTTGATGGCGCCGACGAGTTCCGGGTTGCCTCAGGAGCCTGCGCGGCAACACTCCCAGCAACAGCACCCCCTGCAACATCACGCGCGGCACAACCACACCCTGCACCAACACGCGCGGCACAACCACCCCCTGCAACAACACGCGCGGCACAACCACACCCTGCAACAACACACCCTTCGCGCTCACCGAAAGTGCGCGGCCCGCCTCGTGAAGCCCCATGGTGAGCGCGAAGGGCGGGGGTGGGAACGGAGAAGGAGTAAAAGTGGGCGCAAAGAAGGACACCGGCGCCACAGGGCGGGGTTTTGCTCGGAGACGTATCAGTGGCTAAACCAACGGTGCCCTAAATGACGAAAGTCTCCGTGCCGATCGAAAAACGGGCGATGGTTTTGGCAGATCGGGCAGTTTCAGAAGGCGGCTACAGCTTGGTAATGAGCGTCAGGCCCGCGCCGTAGGGCAGGCGCGTCACGGCCGCGCCCTCGAGGGAGCGGGCAACCTCGTCGGCCTCGCGGGTAGCGGCGGTGTCGCGGTCGGTGCGGGAGGGGTCGGCCACGGTGCCGTCGAGAAGCGCATTGGCCAGCACCAAAGTGCCGTGCTGGTGCAGCAGCGGCCAGGCGGCCTTGAGCAGCGCAGGCATGTCGAGCGCGGGGACCTCGGCGTAGATCACCTGGTAGGTGTCATTAGCCAGACGGCCCATGATGTCGAGGGGGCGCGAGGGTAAGAAACGGCCGCGGCTGGGGGAGTAGCCGGCCTCGCGGAAGGTTCGCTTGGCGCTGGCTTGGTGCTCTGCCTCCGGATCGATGCAGGTGAGGATTCCGTTCTCTGGCATGCCGGCAAGCAGATAGAGGCCCACGACGGATGCTGCGGGAGTAATCGCCACCGCCTGCGGCCGCGAGGTGGTGCCGGATGAAACCGCCGCGAGCGTGGTGAGCAACTGGCCGGTTGCCTCATCCGGGGCTGGCAGGCCGTACTCCTCCGCGTGGGCGCGAGCGCCGGCGAGAACCTCGGAGACCTCGCTGGTGGATTCGATGTAGGTTCGCATTGCGTCATAAGCCGTAGTAGTCACAAAAGAAAACCATAGTGAAATCGCCACAGCTGCGTGCCGAGAATCGCCCACAACTCTCCTCAGCTGTGACGCAAGAAGCGCATGTAAGCGTTGTGACGGATTCACAGGCTGCTCACAGGGCCGTGGCTGGAGTTTCGACGCGCACTATAGAAAGATATTCGGCATGACCACACAGCAGCGCGAGTTTGAGCACGCTCACCGTTCCACCGATTCCTCCGCCACTGGCAGCCATGATGCCAGCGCTGAAACTGAGAAGTTGACCGGAACCGCTGCGTTCGACGCCGGCCAAGCCGATATGCCTTCCTGGGGTGAACTCGTGGCTGAGCACGCCGATGATGTCTACCGCTTGGCTTACCGCCTCTCCGGCAACCAGCACGATGCTGAAGACCTCACGCAGGAGACCTTCATGCGTGTCTTCCGCTCCTTGGATAAGTACCAAGCGGGAACCTTTGGGGGCTGGCTGCACCGCATCACCACCAACCTCTTCCTGGACATGGTCCGCCACCGCTCCAAGATCCGCATGGAGGCCCTGCCGGAGGATTATGAGCGCGTCCCCGGAACCGACATGACCCCGGAGCAGGCCTATTCGGTAGCTAACCTGGATCCGGCGCTGCAGTCCGCGCTGGATAACCTCGCACCGGATTTCCGCGTGGCGGTGGTTCTCTGTGATGTCGTGGGCATGAGCTACGACGAAATCGCCGAAACCCTCGGCGTCAAGATGGGCACCGTGCGCTCCCGCATCCACCGCGGCCGTTCCCAGCTGCGTGCCGCTCTGGAGAAGGAAGCCGAGAGCAACGCAGACACCCGCAGCCTGCTGCGTACGCGCTAGACTGGGCAGCGTTTAAGTCTGAGACCGCGAGAATTCTGCCGCCTAGGGCAGAGGAGCGCGCACTGAGGTGAGGTGACGTTGAGGTGAAAGCAGAAGGACATAGCAGCGACGGCCAGTCCCTGAGTCTGTCCGGATTCTTCACCGAGGCCCAAGCCAAAGTCCGCGATAAGGCGAAGGCCCGCGCCCAGCGGGCAGATACCATCGGCCATTTGGGGCCCGAGGCGGTCGTCGCTTTCGTCGACGGCGAGATGCCCGCCAAATATGCCCACCGCGTACGCATCCATCTCGTGCACTGCCCGGAATGCCGGGCAGAAATCCACCACCAGCGCAACGCCGCCGAGTGGGTTCGTGAATGCAGCGTGGAATCCCATGTCAAGGCTCCTGATTCCCTGATGGCGAAGCTTGCAGGTATCGCTCATCAGGGCGTAGGGCCCGGGCCGGATGCGGAAGCGCCTGCGCACCAGCCACGTCAGGATTTCTTGGACAAGGTGGAGATGGTTGTGCGCGCCATCCGGCACAACCAGCGGGGCTAAGAAGAGCCCCAAGCCTTCCGCGCGCCCGTCGCCCAGTTACCTCTAGCGAAGTAGTTAAGATAGTTTCGTGTTTTCCTCAATTGGTTGGGTAGAGATCCTCGTCATCGTGCTGCTGGGGCTGGTGATCATCGGCCCCGAGCGCTTGCCCGGCGTGATTATGGACGTCCGCGCGGCTATCTACGCCGCGCGCAAGGCCATTGCGAACGCCAAGGCGGAGCTCAACGGTGAGATGAGCGGTCTCGGCGCGGAGTTCGATGACCTCCGGGTGCCCCTGAGCCAGGCGGCGGAATGGACGCGCATGGGCCCGCGCGGGGTTATCACCAAGGCGCTTTTCGACGGCGACGATTCCGCCTGGGACGACTTCAACCCGAAGAAGATGGCTGAGGACATCAAGAAGAGCACCAGCCCGTATGAGCATGACGCGGAAATAAACAACCAACCCGCGCATAACCAGCAGGGGCCGGCACAGCCAGCGCCGGAGCAGAACACTGGCCGGCCGACCTTCGATTATTCGCAGGTCTATCCGGACCTTGGCGCCCAGCAGCCGGCGGGGGAGAAGGCGGCTAAAACGACACAGCCCCCGCGCGGCGGAAATGCATCCACCGGCGAGGGCAGCTCCTCCTGGGAGGACGTCACCTAAGGGTTATTTAGCCCTTGCGGGTGACACCCAAGCCAAGCTTCTTGCCCACGAGGGAATCGGAGCGTACGGCAATGGAATCGGCCACCTTGTTGATGGCCTGGGTAGCGGGGGAGTCGGGCGCGGAAATAACGATGGGGGTTCCGGCATCGCCAGCCGCGCGCAGGCTCGGATCCAGCGGGATGCTGGCCAGCAGGGGAACCTCGTGGCCCAGCAGCACGCTGAGGCGCTCGGCCACTACTGTGCCGCCGCCGGAGCCGAAGATATCCATGGTGGAACCATCCGGCATGACCATCGCACCCATGTTCTCAATCACGCCGGCCACGCGCTGGCGCGTTTGCTGCGAGATGGAACCGGCGCGCTCGGCAACCTCGGCCGCGGCCGCCTGCGGGGTGGTCACAATCAGCAGCTCCGCATTGGGGATGAGCTGGGCCACCGACAGTGCAACGTCGCCGGTACCCGGCGGCAGGTCGAGCAGGAGCACGTCCAAGTCACCCCAGAAGACGTCCGCGAGGAATTGCTGGAGGGCGCGGTGGAGCATCGGCCCGCGCCAGACCACCGGCGCATTGCCCTCCACGAACTGGCCAATAGAAATGTGCTTGATGCCGTGGGAGATGGGGGGAAGCAGCATTTCGTCGTCAAGCACTGTGGGGCCCGCCGTGGAACCCAGCAGGCTGGGCACGGAGTGGCCGTAAATATCGGCGTCCACGATGCCCACCTTGAGCCCCTTGTTGACCAAGGCAGCGGCCAGGTTCACCGTGACGGAGGACTTGCCCACGCCTCCCTTGCCGGAGGCCACCGCGAACACGCGGGTGGTGGACTCGGGCTTGGCAAAGGGGATCTCCGGCTCGGCTTGCCCGCCGCGCAGCTTCTGCTTGAGCTCTTTACGCTGCTCGTCGCTCATCGGAGTCATGGAGATGCTGATGTTGCCGACACCGTCGATCTCCGCCACGGCCGCGCGGGTATTGGACTCGATGGTGCCCTTCATCGGGCAGCCGGCGATGGTGAGATAAAGCTCGATGTCCACGTCCGGACCGTTGACGGCTACGGACTTCACCATGCCGAGCTCCGTGATGGGGCGTCCGATTTCTGGGTCATCGACGCGGGTGAGCGCGTCGCGAACGGAAGATTCAGTAATAGCGCTAGTCATAACGCGCATTAGTCTAGTCACTTGCTATCGGGGAGAGCCACACCGCCGTCTGGCCAGCGGGGTGTGTAAAATTCAGCCAGATGCCGCGGCCCAGCGCTGCGGACTGAGAACCCTGAAGAACAGCGACATGTGCGCTGCATGTCCGGTTGAATAGAAAGAATGCGCCTGATTCTGATGCCCCGCCTTATTGCACGTTCCCGCACCTTCGCCCGCGTTGTTGGGGTGGCCTTGGTGGGGGTTGCGGGGGCGTCGTTAAGCGCCTGCTCCGGGTATGAACCCAAGCCGGATCCGAACCCAGTGAACTCGGCGCCTATCACCATCATGATTGACCCGACATCCCATGAGCAGCGCGTGCTGGCGGAGATCTACCGCCAGACCCTGCGCGATGAGGGACGCGCGGCTACCGTTTCACAGAAGCCAAAGCTGGTGCGTCAAGGAGGGGAGCACATCAGCGGGGTCAGCACTAACGGCAACTTCTTCGTGGGCTGCACGGGTGAATTCTTAAGCGTCTACAACCCGGAGGAAGCCCGCGCGATTTCCAAGGACTACGTGGCTGCCAAGGAAGAGGGCACCAAGGACGTGGACTTTTTGGAGCGCACCCACGTCGCGCTCATGGCCTCGCTGCCACCGGAGGTCTCCGTGGTGGAGCCTGCCGGTGCCGCAGGCTGCCCTAATTCAAAGCCGGAGCTTCCACAGAATTACGTCGTGGTCTACCAAGACGGGCTATTTAACCGCGATGAGAAGCTGGAAGTTGCCTCCTTTACCAAGTTCCTCACCGCGCAGGATCTCGATGAAGTGGTGAAGGAAGTAGACGACTCCGAGGACTTTGAAGAGACCGTGCGCGCCTGGATGGAGGCCAACCTCATGCAGAACCTCAACGAGGAAGGCGACTCCAACTCTTCCGGTGGCTCGGATTTGGTCCACGAGGAATCCTAAAAGAGACAAGCTAGGGGGCGCAGTCCTCGGCGCCTGGGGGTGGCGATACGGGACTGCATATAACGGCGATGGACACGCCCTGCTTGGCGACGTCCCACCGAACCGCCCCACTCCCTACGTACGGAAACCAATCAGTGTCTCGCAGAGTGGGCGGTTTCAGGAAATCTATAGCTCACACATAGTTGTGTACTTATTCTTAAAGATTCCAGGTAAAACCCTATTTTTCTTGCGGTTTTCTGTGTAGCCGGGTACTATCTTTAGCGTTCGCCTGCCTATTTCCTGTCAATTCCTAAATGATTTTGTGAGGAAATGTCTTGAGAAGCCGCCGCGGCTTTCGGGTTTCCGCACTGTGGGGTGGGGCAGGGTACTGCATTTGAAAGGACTTAAGGAATGAATGCACCACGAAGTGGCTCCGCCCGTAGGCGCTCTTCCCGTAAAGGGGTGGCAGCTCTTTCTGCTATTACACTCGCGCTGAGCGGCCTCAGTATCACCTCTTTTAATACTGTCGTCCCCGAGGCCACCGCCGCGGAGTTCTCTGGGGGTATCCGCGACAAGTCGGGAGCGGTGGAGCAGGATGCTCAGAAGGCTTCCGACCTCCCGGCTGGTTCGTGTGTTGTCTCGGAAAACTCTCAGCAGGGCAGCCAGGCTGGTTTCAGCTGGTATACCTCTGAGCCGGCTGCGGAAAGCCCCAACAAGAAAGCCTGGGGCTTGAGTGTTTCCTTTGACAACTCGAAGGACCGCACGTTCGCTGATTGGAGCTTTACCAATTCAGGCCTTATGGGTGCGTACCTCGATGCAGCGCAAATCCCCGCTATGAATGCGGGCCAGACCCTTGTTGACAAGGCAGTCACACACAAGGCCGACGAAATCCTCGATATTACTGCTTCTAGGCAACAACGAAACCTAAATCTCAACGCGGAACTGACTGACCAGAAAGTCAAGCAGTTCGCTGAGGCCGCCGCCGCCAACCCGGTACGTTACGCCTGGCAGGGTAACTATAAGCAGGAAAATCCCGACCCAAGGACTAGGGCCACCCGGGGAGAATCTGCAGGCTTTACGGCCGTCGTGAACCCGTGGCCGAGCGAGAACATCGAATGTAACCCGATCACGGTGTCGTGGGAGAACTTCGAAAAGCACGTCATCGTCCCCGGTGAGGAAACCAAGGTCGGTAAGGTCAATGTTCCTGCTGTGCAGAACGGTGGCACTGACGACTCTATGTCCCGCATGGTCGTGGAGGCTTACGATGGCAACGGCGCGTTCATCGGCACCACGGACCCGGCCGCATCCGGCGGTACGCAGAACCTGCGTATCGACGAAACGACCGGCGAAATCTTCTTCACCTGGCCTGAGTACCGCGGTACCGACCTGGCAACTGACAAGAACGTGAACTTCTCCGTTCTGGCAAAGCCGCGTAGCGTGGACCAGCTCCAGGCGGCTGCCGAGAACAACAACTTCGGGGAAGGCGCTACCTTCGACAGCTCCAACTCGCTGACTCGCTACAACAAGGCAAACGTCATCGACTCGAAGGCGTTCTCCCTTGATGACACCGAGTACCACACCCCGAAGTACGACAAGACGGATGCTTCGATCATCTCCGGCGTCGATAGTGCTACTGGGCCGATTGCTACCGAGCCGCAGAAGGTCACCTTCACCCAGACCCCTGACCTGATCAAGGACCTGGCAAAGAAGAAGGGTGATAACGGCTTCGAAGCCAAGGTTGAGCTGGATGAGAAGTACGTGTACGACGGCTGGACCGTCGAGATGGACGAAAACTACAACGTCACTGTCACCGCTCCGGAAGAGCCGAAGCCGGGCACCTTCGCTCGCCCGAAGGTCATCGTTGAATACTCCAACGGCTCCACTGATGAGCTTGAGCTGCTCGTGGTTGTTGACCCGAACAACACCCAGGTCACTGACTTGGTGCGCCCTGGTCTGTCTAAGGGCAAGCTGAATGAGGACATCACCGTTCAGGTGGGTACCAAGTCCATCATGAAGGGCCATAAGCCGGTCCACCCGGCCAAGTTCGAGATCGACGAGTCTACTGTGCCGGATGGCTGGACCGTCACCGTCGATGACACCGGCAAGGTCACCGCGAAAGCAGACGACTCTGTTGCACCGGGAACCGTCATCACCCCGAAGGTGAAGGCAACCTACCCGGACCAGACCACGGATGAGATCGAGGTCCAGTTCCAGGCGATCGTGGACATCAAGATCCCGACCTACGACACAGTGACTGGTCAGCCGAACGCGAGCGTCAGCCTCACTCCCGAAATCCCGGAGCGCGGTCTGAGCGGCAACACGACCGATGAACCCCCGACGCGCTACACCTTCGAGGATGGCACCAACCAGACCACCCTTACTAGCAAGGATGGCAAGACGTGGACCGTCTACGTTGACGAGAAGACTGGTGAGATTACGACCACGATCCCGAAGGGTGCGCAGGAAGGCGACATCCTGAACGTTCCGGTCAAGGCTCACTACAGCGATGAAGGCAAGCAGAAGCCGCAGACGGTTGTCGGCACTGTCGTCGTTATCAAGGGCGACATCAAGGCGAACTACAACGTCCAAACCACCGCTCCTGGCCAGGCAGTGAAGCACCAGGTTGAAGACGCGCCTGACGGCTCGACTTTCTCCTTTGGTCGAAAGGACGGCAAGCCGGTTCTTTCTCAGGAAGTCAACGGCTGGAAGTACACCATTGACCCGAAGACCGGTGAAGTTTCCTCCACCCCGCCGGCCGATGCTAAGCCAGGTGACAAGAACACCGTCACGGTAACCGTTAACGCCCCAGGTGGTCTGACGACTCAGGCACCGGTTACCACCGTGGTCAAGCTGACCAACGCCTGGGAGTCTGAGCCGGTTGTTCCGTCCCAGACGGTCTACCCGGGTGGCACGGCGACCTCGCCGATTGGCGTCGAGAAGCCTGCAGAGATCAACCTTGATGCGGACAAGCCGTTCATGATCAACCCGAAGGGCCTCGAAGCCACCGGTGAGAACAACGAATTCGGCAACCCCACCTACAAGGTGAAGACGGCTAACGGCGACTGGATCGTCGGCCTGGATGACAAGGGCAACGTAATCTCCACCGCGCCGGAGACCGCGAAGCCGGGCGACAAGATCGACGTTCCGGTCATCGTGACCTACGAGGACGGCTCTAAGGACAACACCACCGCAACGGTCAACGTCATCGACGTTCCGAAGCGGGAGGTTCCGTTCAAGGTCGAGTACAAGTACGACGACACCATCCCTGCCGGTACCTACAAGGTTGAGACTACGGGTGTGCCTGGCGAAGAGAAGATGAACCAGGACGGCACCTGGGATCAAACCAAGGCACCGGTCAACGAGGTCGTCGTCGTCGGCACCAAGCCTGCCGAGAGCGCCAAGGAAGTCACGTGGACGGTTCCGATTCCTTACCCGACCGAGGTTCGCGAGAACCCGGACCTGAAGCCTGGTGAAACCCGGGTTGTTCAGGAAGGTGAGAACGGTGAGAAGACCTTCACCGCTAAGTTCACCGCTTCGGGCGATCAGGCTGAGGTCGTCGAGGAAGAGACCACCAAGGAGCCTGTCAAGCGGATCGTCGAGTACGGCCCTGGCATTGCTCCGAGCGAGCTGGTGACCAAGACTGAGAAGCCGATTCCGTTCGACACCAAGGTGATCTTCGACGACTCCCTCGAAGCCGGCAAGCAGGTTGTTGACCAAAAGGGTGAGGTTGGTACCGAAGTTGAGACCTCGACTCAGAAGCTCGTGGACGGAAAGCCTTCGGGCGACCCGGTCGTGACATCTGAGCGCACGAAGGAGCCGACCGAGCAGATCATCCGCGTTGGCACCAAGACCACCGGCACCAACACTGAGACCGTTAAGTCTGAGGTTCCGTTCGGTGTGAAGATCGAATTCGATCCGAACCTGCCTGCCGGTAAGTCTGAGGTTGTGACCGAGGGTGTTCCTGGTGAGAAGACGGTCACGATCACGCGCGAGATCGTCAACTCGAAGCCTGGCGACCCTCAGATCACCGAGGAGATTACCAAGCAGCCTGTTGATCAGGTCATCAAGGTTGGTACCAAGCCGTCTGAGGCTTCCTCGAAGGTCACCTGGACTGCTCAGGTTCCGTTCGAGGTTATTACCCGTCCGAACCCGGAGCTGAAGCCGGGTGAGATCAAGGTCGTCCAGAAGGGCGTGCCTGGCGAGAAGACCTACACCGCTGACTTCACTGCCAAGGGTGACCAGGCAACGGTCACCCCGGAGGAGAAGCAGACCAAGGCTCCTGTTAACGAGATCATCGAGTATGGTCCGGCACCCGAGGACACCTCTGTGGTGACCAAGGTAGAGAAGCCGGTTCCGTTCGAGACTGAGATCGTCTTCGACAACTCTCTCAAGGAGGGCGAACAGAAGGTTGACCAGCAGGGTGAACTTGGCACCGAGGTTGTGACCTCGACTCAGAAGATCGTCAACGGCAAGCCGGACGGCGATCCTACTGTGACGACTGAGCGCACCAAGGAGCCGGTCAAGCAGATCATCCGCGTGGGCACTAAGTCGGAAGGCACTCACACCAGTGAGTATGTCAAGGATGTGCCATTCGAAACCTCGGTCATCTTCGATGACACGATGGAAGCGGGTAAGCAGGAGACTGTCCAAGAAGGCAAGCTCGGTAAGGACAAGGTCACCACGACGCTGACCATCGAGAACTCGAAGGTCGTAGATTCCAAGACCGAAACCGAGCGTGTGACCGAGCCGGTCAATAAGATCATCAAGGTCGGTACTAAGGGCAAGCCTGCCTCCACGCAGATCGAGTGGAATGAGAAGACTCCATTCGAGACCGAGATCCGTGTCAACCCTGACCTGCAACCTGGAGAGACTAAGGTTGTCCAGGAGGGCAAGCAGGGCGAGATCAAGCACACCGTCAAGGTCAACGCCGAGAACGGTGAGATCACCAAGGAACACTCCTCCGATAAGATCAGCGACCCAGTCAAACAGATCATCGAGGTTGGTCCGGCCAAGAACCAGACCGAACTTACCGATAAGCACACCGAAAAGACCCCGTTCGACACCATCATCGAGTACGACCCGAACCTCGAGGTAGGCAAGGTTGTTGAGGACCAGGCTGGTGCCTTCGGTGAGAAGGAGATCACCAAGACCTGGAAGCTCGAAAACGGCAAGCCAGTCGGTGACCCGGAAACCTCTGAAGAGGTCATCAAGGACCCGCAGCCGCGCAAGCTACGCGTAGGCACCAAGTGCAAGTGCGAGAGCCCGAGTGAGGAACCGAGCGAAGAGCCGAGCGTGC
>NZ_KV813916.1:18332-33864 GCF_001813755.1 Corynebacterium sp. HMSC074H12 | reverse complement strand
CACTACGTGTCCACGATTTGCGGGCAACCCCAGACCAGGGCGCCGGATTGGTAGAAGGCATTGGCGCGGGTGATGAGGTAGGCGTAGCTAAGCTGCGTCCTACCGCCAGCCCGCCCAACAGGAGGAAGAACGCTGCTACGCAGCCCCACGCCAGGCGGGCAGGCACGGCGCGCAGGCCACTACCAGCCGCGGCCTCCGAGCTAGCCGGGCCGGGAAGAAATTGGGACATGGCCACGAGATCGGCATAGGCGGAATCGCTGAGCCACTTCCGGCGGCTGACAAACTCAGCGCGGAAATAACCCAGGTGGGAAGCCGGCCCGCCAAAGGCGGTCCACCCCAGAGGGGAGGAAGGAGCGCCGCACATCGCTCAGTGTGCTCATGCTCCGCATACTAATTCCTCAAGGATCACCCCGCTCGGTGAACGAGAGTGACGCACGCAGGAGGTGATCTGCGTTACTCTGAAGGGGTCGAATTCAGTTTTCTTCAACAAAAGGAGATGGCTCTCACCATGCGTATTGCTGTACCCAAAGAAATCATGAACAACGAAAACCGCGTCGCCCTTACCCCCAGCGCCGTGGACATCCTGATCAAGGATGGTCACGAGGTCCTGGTGGAAACAGCGGCCGGGGAAGGTGCTTCTTTTCCGGACTCCGACTATGAAGCCGTCGGCGCGACCATTGTCCCTTCCGCTGCGGAAGCCTGGGCGGCGGACATGGTAGTCAAGGTCAAGGAGCCCCTCGAATCCGAGTACGGCTATCTGCGCGAAGACCTCCTGCTGTTTACCTACCTGCACCTGGCCGCAGACCGCCCGCTGACGGAAGCACTCATGAAGGCCGGCACCACCGCTGTGGCCTATGAGACCGTAACCGATTCCCACGGCACGCTGCCGCTGCTGACCCCGATGTCCCAGGTGGCTGGTCGCCTCGCGGTTACTGAGGGTACGCACCACCTGCTGTCTACTGAGGGCGGGCGCGGATTGTTGGTAGCCGGTGTACCGGGCACGCGGCCGGCCCGCGTTGTCGTCATCGGTGGCGGCCAGGTGGGAGCTTCTGCGGTGGCGATGGCGCACGGTCTGCGCGCGGAGGTAACCGTGCTGGACCTTGACCCGCACGTGTTGCAGCGCTTCGACGAGCAGTACCAGGGCAACGTGCGCACGATTGTCTCGGACCCCGCGGCGTTGGAGTCCGAGCTGCTGGAGGCAGATCTGGTCATTGGCGCAGTTCTGGTTCCGGGCGCGGCGGCCCCGAAGTTGGTGCGCGAGGATGTGGTCCAGCGGATGAAGAAGGGCGCTGTGCTTGTCGACGTCGCTATTGACCAGGGCGGTTGCTTCGAAAACTCCCGCAAGACGTCGCACGACGAGCCAACCTTCAAGGTGCACGACACCATCTTCTATTGCGTCGCGAACATGCCGGGCGCGGTGGCGAACACCTCCGCCCGCGCGCTGGGTTCTGCCACTCTGCCCTACATTCGCGCAGTGGCTGCCGACGGCTTCGATGGTGCGGTGGAGCGCTTCCCAGGCTTGGCCAACGGCCTCATGACTCGTGGGGGAGAGCTGCTGTCCCAGCCGGTGAAGGAGGCCTTCGGGCTTTAAGGGGCGCGGTTGATGAGCATCGCTGCGACCCGCTCCATGTGATCCCAGATCATGGCGCGATAGGCCGGCGGGATGGTCTCCTCGTCGATCTGTGCCAATGAGTTGCCCATGAGCTCGAGCCAGCGATCGTGAGCGGCCATGTCGATGGGGTAGGGCGCGTGGCGCATGCGCAGGCGAGGGTGGCCGCGCTGTTCGGAAAAGAGCTGTGGACCACCCCAGTACTGCACAAGGAACCACGTCAGGCGCTGCTGTGCGCCCTCCCAGTCATCATCCGGGTACATCGGGCCGATGAGATCATCGGTGCGTACCTGGGCGTAGAAGCCACTGACGAGTTTCTCAAAGGTCTCCATTCCACCTACGGCTTCGTACACGCTCGTTGGTTGCACGCCTAATCTTCCTTTCGCGTAAGGCCCGGTTCTTCCAGATCAAAGATAGCCATCCCGCGCGGGTAGGGGGTGGTGATCCCCTCTTCGTGCATGGCTGTGAGGATCTTCGCCTGCATCGCGCGCTGCACATCCCATTGCTTGCCTGGCAGCGTCTTGACCGACACACGGTAGGACATGTGGTCGACCTCAAGGCCGGACATGCCGTTGACCGTCGGCGTGGCCAGGATGTAGTCCTTGATTTCGGGATCGCGGGCGGCGTCCTCTGCTGCGGACGTGATGACGTCGACTGCTCGCGTGGGATCGTTGCTCAGCGCAATCGGGACCTGGACGCGGGCCACGGAGTAGCGGTCGGAATGGTTGGCCACCTGCAAGATTTCGCCGTTGCGGACGTACCATAGCGCGCCATCGATATCGCGGACCGTGGTAATACGTAGGGAAATGGACTCCACGTCGCCGAAGACCCCGTTTCCGAGGTCGATGGTGTCACCGATGCCGTACTGGTCCTCCATGAGCATGAAGATGCCGGAGAGGAAGTCCTTGACCAACGCCTGCGCGCCGAAACCAAGGGCGACACCAACCACACCGGCAGAGGCCACGAGCGGGGCGACGTTGACGCCGAGCTTGTCCAGGATGGCGAGCACGGCCCAGACCCAGACGAAGATGGAGACCGCGGAGCGGCCCACCCCGGCGAGCGTCTGGATGCGGGAGGTGCGCCGAGCCTCCTGTGTTTGCTCGAGGACCTTGTCGGTTGTTCTGTGCGCTTTGCGCGGGGAGAGCGGCGAGCTGAGCTTGCCCTTCTTGATGCTGTTATCAGCCAGCTTGGTGATGAGTCGGCGCAGCAGCCAGCTGCCGATGATGGCGACGATGAGGATGAGCGCGATGCCGATGGGTTTGTCGATGAGCCAGGACTGCATGTTTTCTGTTTGCCACCAGCGGGTGACCGCGTCGACAGCCCCGTCGGTTGGCTCGGAGGAAGCGCTGAGGTATGCGGTTGGTCTGGTCACGTGTGTCCTTTCTGCTATCGCTCACGACTGACGCTTACCGATGGTAGGGAAGAGAACTGAATATAAAAAGCTCGTCTTTCTCCCAACTGAACAGCTTGGTCTAGACTTGTGCCTCATGACTGACAACCGCACCCTTGGCTTTTCCTCCCGTTCCATCCATGCCGGTTACCAGCCGGATCCCTACATGGGATCCATCAACGTACCGATCTACGCTTCCACCACGTTCCAACAGGACGGCCTCGCGCAGCTGCGCGGCGGCTACGAGTATGGCCGCGTGGCCAACCCCACCGTTCACTCCCTCGAGAAGACCCTCGCGGCGCTAGAGAACGCTGAATACGCCCGCTGTTTCGCCACGGGCATGGCGGCAGTCGATACCCTCATCCGCATCCTCGTGCGCCCGGGGGACCACGTGATTCTGGGCAACGATGCCTACGGCGGCATGTACCGCTTGCTGCACCACGACTATGGCCAGTGGGGCATCGAGCTGTCCATCGTCAACACCGCCGATACCGCGGCGGTAGAGGCGGCGCTGCAGGAGAACACCAAGCTGATTTGGCTGGAGACCCCGACCAACCCGGCGACAACAATCACGGATATCGCTGCGGTCGCTAAGGCAGTCAAGGAGGCTGGCGACGCCCAGATCGTCGTCGACAACACCTTCGCCACGCCCTACTTGCAAAATCCTTTGGAGCTGGGCGCGGATCACGTGCTGCATTCCACTACGAAGTACCTGGGCGGCCACTCGGATGTGCTGGGCGGCGCGGTCGTGACCAACTCCGCGGAGATGGACGAGCGCCTGCTGTACTTCCAAGGCAATGTCGGTGCGGTGTCCTCGCCTTTCGACGCCTACCTCACCGCCCGCGGTATCAAGACCTTGGAAGTCCGCATGGATCGCCACTGTTCCAATGCGCAGGCCGTGGCTGAGTTCTTGGAATCCCGTCCGGAGGTCAAGCAGGTTCTCTACCCAGGCCTGCCCTCGCACCCGGGCCATGAGCTGGCTAAGAAGCAGATGCGTGGCTTCGGCGGCATGATGTCCGTGCGCTTCCACAGCGAGGAGCATGCCCGCCAGATTTGTCTCAACACTAAGCTCATCTCGCTGGCGGAGTCCCTCGGCGGCGTGGAGTCCCTCATCGAGCACCCACAGAACATGACGCATATCTCCGCGGAGGGCTCCGAGCTCGTCCCGCCGGCAGACCTCGTGCGCATCTCCATGGGCATCGAGTCCATCGATGACCTGCTCGCGGACTTGGAGCAGGCCCTCGACGCCCTGGATTAAACCGCCGCGTGATTAGAGGGAAGTGAGCAGCGAGCCGGCCGTGCGGTCGGTTTCCTGCAGCATGAGCGGATCCGTGCCGGGCATGGGGGAGATGGTGGTATCCGGCCACTGCGAATAGGTGGGGATGCCCACGATGTGCAGGCGCGGGTCCTCGGTGCCACCGGGGTTGACCGCGCGGCGGCTCCACGTCGTCTCCGGCGAGCCGGTGGCCTGGCCATGATCGACGAAGGCGCGCACGCGCCCATTGAGGGACACTGCGAGTGGATCGCCGGCGCGGCGGACATCGGGGGAGTGCATCCAGGCGTCGATAAGCCAGGTGGAGGAAGCCTCACCGTGCGCGGTGCGCAGCGTGAACTTCTCGCCGATCTCCAGCTGGGGGCGCTGGCCTAGGAAGGTGACGAGGCCGGCGTCGACAAGCGCGAGCAGCTGACGGGTGCGGAAGAGCGGCGGGCCGGAGCCCACCATCTGCCCGAAGGCCATGAACTCCTTGTAGGTGCTGGTGCGGGACTCCCACGTCATCCGGCCTTCCGAGCCGGCGATGGAGGAGGGCTTGCGCGCGGCCGAGATGGCCCACAGCGCGGACTTGAGCGGGGAGTCGGCGGCGGCGACGGCCTCCCGGATATCGCGGGCGAGGCCCTCGGCGATGTACTCGGTGAGCTCGGCGTTCTCAGTGCCATCGAAATCCGCCAGCGGGTGCGCCCAGTGCGCCAGGTCGAGCGGCTCAGTCGATGCGCCGTCGAGCGCGACGCGCAGCTGATCCGCCATGCCCCGAAGATCCGGGGCAGTGAGCTCCGTGGAATCGATCGTGGCGAGGATATCCTCGAGCGGGCGCTGCAGAGCATCCGGTGCCACCCGCGCCTGGTTTTCGTAGTACTCGGCGTAGGCATCGCGCAGGATGTGCGGCAGCAGCTGCGTGCCGAAGTCCAGCTCCACCTTCGGATCGAGCGCGGCGGCTGCGGCACGGAAGCGGGTCAGCTCAGCCTTCGGCGGCAGCGCGTGGTACTCCGACTTCGGGATATAAGGGTAGCCGCGGCCGGAGGAGACGATGAAGTGCGGCTCCTCGCCGTTCGGCTCGTAGCGCAGCCCGGAGCGGGTGGAGGGGTCCTCGACGAACTCGCCGCCGCGGTCGATGGTGAGCAGCGCCATGACGTCAAAGAAGCCCATGCCCAAACCGCGGACCAGGACCTTCTCGCCCGCAGGGACCTCAGACACCGGCTGCTCCACGGGGTTATCCGGGCGCACCCAGTGCAAGCCGGAATCTGCGGCCTCGGCCAGCGCGCGTTCGGATTCGCTCAGCGCGGGTACCTGCCAGCCGTAGGCCAGGACGGTGGCGTCGGCGGTGACGGTAGTGCCGTCGGAAAGCGCAATGACATCGTGGCCCTCGGCCGCGTCGATGGACAGCGCGCGGGCACGGTGCTGGACGACGTCCACGCTCTCCGGCAGCTGCGCCAGTGCCACCTCGAAAACCCACTCCAGGTAGGCGCCGTAAAGCGCGCGGGAAGGGTTGGACTCGGGGCGGGTCTGCGCGAGCTCTTCGGCAAAAGAGGAGGCGAGCCCCTCGCGCGGCGGGTGGGAATCATAAAGCTCCAGCTTGGCGGGGGAGATGGAGGGGCGCTCGCCGCGCAGAAGCTGAATCCACTCGTAGAGGATGGGGCCTTCAAGTACCGGCGCAGTGGTCGTGGAGCCGGGCTCGGTGAATAGCGTGACCGCGCCAGCCAATGTGTTCATGCACAGCGTGCGGGTCTGTTCGGTGTCCCAAATGCGACCAGCGCCCAGCGGGGCATCATCGATGATGTGGAGCCGCAGGGGTGACTGAAGGGGGGTCGCGCGCAGGTGGGCTGCAAGGCGCTCGACCAGCGAGATACCACGCGGGCCGGCCCCGACGATGGCGATGGCGGGCATATAAATCAACCTCAAACTTTTAGACTGTGCTGTCTAGTGGAATAATACCGCTCAGTATGCGTTGTGTTAAATCCAGAGACGCACTGCACACCGACTATCTACTTTCTGAAAGCATTACCGTGAAAACTCTACGCGCACTCGCCGCCACCTTGGCAGCAGCCCTTGCCCTAGCGGGCTGCTCTGCTGCGGACCGGCCGGAAGGGGAGGACAACGTCCTTACCTACCTCGAGCCGCAGTTCTTCCGCACGCTCTACCCGCCGGCCGCGGGCTTCTACCCCAACGGTGGCGTGGTCAACCAGCTGACCGACCGCCTCCTCTACCAAGACCCCGAGACCCTCGAGCTCTCGCCGTGGATCGCCACGGAGATGCCCAAGGTTAACGAGGATGCCACGGAGTACACGTTTACTATCCGCACCGACGTGACCTACTCCGATGGCTCTCCTTTGACTGCCGAGAACGTCGTGGCCAACTTCGATCTCTTCGGGCGCGGTGACAAATCCCGCACGCTGACCAGCTCCGAGCAGATCGCCAACTATGACCGCGGCGAAGTCGTGGACGAGGACACCGTGAAGTTCTACTTCACTCAGCCCTCCCCGGGTTTCCTCCAAGCCACCTCCGCCTATAACGCCGGCCTGCTCTCCGATTCCACGCTGGCCTTGGACAACGAAGGCTTTGGCCCTGGCAACGCGGTCAACGTCATCGGCTCCGGGCCCTTCGTAGTGGAGTCGGAAGAAATCGGCACCGACCTTAAGCTTAAGACCCGCGAGGACTATGACTGGGCCCCGCCGGCAGTCAAGCACCAAGGCCGTGCGGAGATCGACGGCGTCCACTACATCCTCGCTGCCGAGGAATCCGTGCGCACCGGAGCAATCCTTTCCGGCCAGGCCGATATCGCTCGCCAGATCTCCGCTCCGCAGGAGCCGCTGCTTGAGGAACAGGGCATCAACATCATTGCCCGCGGCACGAACTCCATGAACAACCAATTCGCCTTCCGCTTCGATCACCCGTTGCTGCACGATAAGCGCGTGCGCGAGGCCATCATCCACGGCGTGGACCGCGAGGAGATCCTCCGCGTGCTCTTCTCCGAGTCTTACCCGCTCGCCACCTCGACGGTGGCCGAGACTGGCCTGGCCTACAAGGACCAGTCCGCCGCCTATACCTTTGACCTGGAGGAATCCAAGCGGCTTCTCGACGAGGCCGGCTGGGAACCCGGGCCGGATGGCATCCGCGTCAAGGACGGCCAGCGCCTCGTCCTGCGCACTAACACCGCCTTGCCGCAGCCGCGTTCCAAGGAAGTCATGACCATGGTGCAGGACCAGCTGGGTGAGCTGGGCATCGGCATCCAGGTCAACGCCGGTGACCAGGCCACCCAGAACGCCGATGCCAAGGACATCAACAAGGTGCAGATTTACCACTCGATGGTCGGTCGCGCCGACTACGACGTCATCACCTCGCTCTATGGCATCAACAACCGCGATGCCTTCCTCAACCAGGACGCGGAGGGCAATCCCATCGACGAGCACCTGCAGGAGCTTCTCGACGCCGTCCTCGATACCCCCGATAAAGAAGGCCGCATCAATGCCACGGAAGAGGTGCAGGACTACCTCACGGAGCAGGCCTACGTGCTCCCGCTCTTCGAGGAACCCGTGGTTTATGCCGTGCGACCGGGCATTTCGGGCTTTAGCCCGGAATCGGTGGCGCGCCCGTGGTTCTACGAGGTCAGCATCGACGCCGCGCCGCAGCGCGCAGCATCGAATGAGGAGGAGAAATAAATGACAACCCGCCAGATTCTCAGCCGCATTGGGCAGGCCCTCCTCGTGCTGCTCATTACCTACACCGTGGCCTTCCTGCTTCTTTCGGCGCTGCCCTCGGATGCCGTGCAGTCGCGCTTCGGCGATCCCGCCTTGGGCCTATCCCAGGCGGAGATTGATGCCATTCGGGATGAGATGGGCGCGGACAAGCCGCTTGTGGTGCAGTACTTCACGTCCCTGGGTGGCTTCCTCACCGGGCACTTTGGCAACTCCACGCAGTCGGGCGCCCCGGTAGCCACGCTGCTTGCCGACGCCCTTCCCCACACCCTCATCCTGGCCATCAGCGCCATCGGCGTGGCACTCATCGTGGCCGTGCTCGTTGCCTTCCTCGCCACGCTGCCGGGGCTCGGTGCTATCGGTTCCTTCTTCCGGGGCCTGCCTTCCTTCATGGTCTCGCTGCCCGGCTTCTGGATTGCCATCCTGCTCATCCAGTTCTTCTCCTTCCAGCTGGGCTGGGTGCGTGTTATCGAACCCGGGTCCGTCGAAGGCCTCATCCTGCCGACCCTGACGCTGTCGGTACCCATGGCCGCGCCGTTGATTCAGGTGCTGATTCGCTCCATAGACGAGACACAATCGCGGCCCTTCGTCCAAGCGGTACGCGCACGCGGTGCTTCGGAGTCCTGGATCTTCTGGCGCACCGTCCTGCGCAATTCGCTGCTGCCCACATTGACGATGGCGGGCCTGCTCTTCGGTGAGCTCGTCGGCGGCGCCGTGGTGACCGAGACCGTCTTCGGCCGCACCGGCTTGGGATACATGGTGGCCCAAGCCGTGGCTAACCGCGATACCCCGGTTCTGCTGGCGGTGGTTCTCATCGCCGCAACTTCCTACATCATCATCAACCTCGTCGTGGATCTGCTCTACCCGGTACTGGATCCCCGCCTGCGCGCCGGTTCCCCGAAACGCCGCGCTGCCGCCACTGAAGAAAGGACGGTGCGCTCATGAGTGTGACGTTCACCAAACCCCTGCGAACCTCGCGCCGCGCTCCCGCGGGGCAGGCCAACCCATGGCTCGCGCCGGGTTCCGTCATCGCCATTATCGTCCTCGCGGTGGCGTTCTTGGCCGCCCTGTTCCCGAGCCTGTTTACCTCGGCTGACCCGTACGCGGGCACCGACGTAGCCCTGTTGGCGCCGGGGGAGTCCGGCCACCTCATGGGCACGGACGCGGTGGGCCGCGACCTGTATGCGCGCATCGTCTACGGTGCCCGCCAGTCGCTGCTTGGCGCGCTGATCGCCGTGGCTGTCGGCTTGGTCGTCGGTACGCTGATCGGTCTTCTCGCCGGCTCCCTGCGAGGAGCGGTGGATAGCGTGCTCATGCGCGTCGTCGACGTGCTGCTGTCCATCCCCGGCATCCTGTTGTCGCTTTCCATCATTATCGTGCTGGGTTTCGGCTCCGTGCAGGCGGCGGTGGCCGTCGGTGCGACCTCGGTGGCGACCTTCGCGCGCCTGGCCCGCTCCCAGGTGATCACCGTGGCCAGCTCGGACTACATCGAGGCCGCGTACGGCGCTGGCGCCACCCACGCCACGGTGCTCTTCCGCCACATCCTTCCCAATTCACTCACCCCTGTTATCGCCCTGGCCACCCTGCAATTCGGCACCGCGATCCTGCAGCTGTCCATCCTCGGCTTCCTGGGCTACGGCGCCCCGCCGCCGACCCCGGAATGGGGCCTCATTATCGCCGAGGGCCGCGACTTCATGGCCACCGCCTGGTGGCTCATCATCCTGCCTGGCATCGCGCTGGTCGCCGTGGTGATGTCCGCTAACCGTCTGTCCCAGAACTTCCCCGTGGAGGCCTAACATGACTGTTATAAAAGATGCAGCTCAGCCCCTGCTCAGCGTGCGGGATCTAAACGTGTCCTATTCCACTGCAGGTGGTGACGTTTCCGCCGTGCAAGGCGTCAACCTCGAGGTTCACCCGGGGCAGATGACCGCCATCGTGGGCGAGTCCGGCTCCGGCAAGACCACCTCCGCCATGGCAGCCATCGGCTTGCTGCCCTCGAATGCCACCATCGATGCCGGAACCATCACCTTCGATGGCCGCGATATCACTTCGCTGCGTCGCCGCGAGTGGCGTGAGCTGCGTGGGCGGCGCATCGGCCTCATCCCGCAGGACCCGAACAACTCCCTCAACCCGGTGCAGACCATCGGCGCCTCGGTGGAGGAGGGGCTGCGCATCCACAAGGTTGGTACTGCGGCCGAGCGCAAGGCTAAGGCGTTGGAGTTGCTGGAGCGCGTCGGCATCGATGACCCTGCGCGCCGCTATCACCAGTACCCGCACGAGCTGTCCGGCGGCATGAAGCAGCGCGTGCTCATCGCCGCCGCCGTGGCGCTGGAGCCCGACCTCATCATCGCCGATGAGCCCACCTCCGCGCTGGATGTCACCGTGCAGAAGATCATCCTCGACCTCCTCGACGACATGCGCGCAGAGCTCGGCATGGGCATCCTCTTCATTACCCACGACCTCGCCGTGGCCGGTGACCGCGCCGACCGCGTCGTGGTCATGGAGTCCGGCCAGCTGCGCGAGGAGGGCCTGGCCGCCACGGTGCTGACGAACCCGCGCCACGACTACACCAAACGCCTGCTTGCCGACGCCCCCTCCCTCACCGTCGCCGACGCCCGCACAGCAACCACCGGCGCTGTTGCGAAGGCTGGCGCAACCGCTGAACGCGCTTCTTCTGTTCCCCACGTCGCGGCGACTGCTCGGGATGCCGGCGAACCACTGGTGCGCGTGGAAGGCCTGACCCAGCGCTTCGGCGACTTCACCGCGGTCGATGACATCTCCTTCACCGTGGCCAAGGGATCCACCCACGCCATCGTGGGCGAGTCCGGCTCCGGCAAGACCACGACTGGGCGCAGCATCGCCATGTTCAACACCCCGACATCGGGCAGCATCACCGTGGGCGGGCGCGACATCGTGGGTCTGCGCGGTAAGGCCTTGCGCGAAGAGCGCAACAACATCCAGCTGGTCTACCAGAACCCCTATGGCTCCCTGGACCCCAAGCAGACGATTGGCCAGACGGTGGCGGAGCCGCTGCGGAATTTGAAGGGGGAGCGTGCAAGCGCGGCCAAGGAAAAGGCCAAGGAGTTCTTGGACCTGGTGGCGCTGAACCCGGACTACTACGACCGCCGTCCGCGCGAGCTCTCCGGCGGTCAGCGCCAGCGCGTGGCGATTGCCCGCGCCATGATTGTAGAGCCGGAGCTGGTCATCCTCGACGAGGCAGTCTCCGCCCTCGACGTCACCGTGCAGGCCCAGATTCTGCGGCTGCTGGCCCGGCTGCAGGAGGAGCTCGGTCTGACCTACATTTTCATCTCGCACGACCTCGCGGTGGTCAACCAAATCTCCGATACCGTATCGGTGCTCTCGAAGGGCCAGCAGGTGGAGTGCGGGCCTACGGCAGAGGTCTTCAGCAACCCGCAGTCACCGTTTACCCGGAAGCTCATCGAGGCCATCCCCGGCTCGCGCTACCGCGCCGGCGACCTCAACCTGGGCCTGTAGCCTGGGCGAAAACGAAAGGATTAATTCATGGCAGACATCATAAACCTGTTGGCGGGTGTTGAGGGAGACGTGGCTCAGCTGCGCGAGCGCCGGCCCGAAGCAAAGGAGAACGCACAAGCCTCCTTCGCCGCGCTCCTCGAGCCTTCAGCGCCCGGCACGTTTAGCTATGCGGAGCGCTACGCTATCGCGACGTTTGTTGCGGGCGTGTATCAGGCGGCTCCTGCCGTCGCCTTTTATTCTGACCTGCTGGCGGAGGAATCGGAGGAGCTCGCCGCCGAGATAGCCCGCGCTGTAGAGCGCGGCATCACCAGCGGCCCGTACATCGATGGCGGCTTCACGCTTTTCGAGGGCTCACCGCGCCTCGCCGCCGCCCTTGACTTCGCCCACCTTCTGGTCTTCCACCCCAAGGACGCCTCCCCGGCTGCGATTGGTCACCTGCAGGCGGCCGGGTGGTCCAACGATGACATCGTGACGCTGGCGCAGCTGGTCAGCTTCCTATCCTTCCAGCTGCGCGTGGTGTACGGCCTCTCCGTGCTTGCCGGTGCCGCGCAGCCCGCGCCCGTGACTGAGGCGCCGCGCCCCACCCAGACCCCGGAGTGGGTGCCGGGGGAGGGGACGTTGGTGCCGGACGTCGCCAAGCCGCAGGGCTTCGTGGCGCACTCGCTGGGCTGGAAGCCCTGGGTGCCGCCGCAGCCGAAGGAGGAGTTCACGGACGCGCAGCGTGATGCGCTGATTAAGCCCGAGCGCATCGACATGGAGTACTTCCGCCTGCTAGCCCGCGACCCAGCAGCGCTCAAGGCGCGCACGCTCACGGACCTGGACATCTTCTACAACACCGACGGCGGCCTCGGCCGCGCCGAGCGTGAGCTGGCCGCCACGGTAGTCTCGCGCCTCAACGGTTGCGAGTACTGCGCGTCGGTGCACCAGCAGCGCGCGAAGGAGGAGGGCGGTGACGCCGCGGCGATTGACCGCCTGCTCGAGGAAGGCGTAGATGCTGACCTGGGCTCGGCGCAGTGGTCTGCCATCCGCGATGCCGCTCTGGCCCTGACCGAGTCTCCCTTTGCGTTCGACGCCTCCCACGTTGAGCGCCTCGAGGCCGTGGGATTCGATACCCTAGCCATCATCGATGTCATCAACTCCACCGCGTTCTTCAACTGGGCCAACCGCCTGATGCTGACGCTGGGGGAGCCGGATGTACCGAAGCGTTTCCGCTAACGAGAAGGAGGAACAACCATGGTGAAAACTGCCGTTGTAACTGGTGCGACGGGTGGAATGGGCGCGGAGATCATCAAGGATCTTGCCCGGGACCACCGCGTGTATGCCCTGGGCCGGCGCGCCGGGGAGCTGCCGGAGGCGGAGAACATCGTGCCGGTGGAAATCGACTTGCTGTCGCTTCTCGACGGCGCAGCGCTCCCCACCGAACTGGCTTCGCTTGAACGCGTCGACGTGCTCGTGCATGCGGCGGCGCGGGCGGATAAGCGCTCTGTGGAAAGCGCTAGGCCAGAGGATTGGCGCGCGCAGATGGACCTCAACGTGCACGTGCCAGCCGAGCTGACCCGCCAGCTTCTGCCCGCGCTGCGTGCGGCGGAAGGGCTTGTGGTGTTCATTAACTCCGGTGCCGGCATTCACTCCTATGGTGACAACGTCATTTACGCCGCCACGAAGCATGCTTTGTACGCGCTTGCCGACGGCTTGCGCCTCGGCGAGCTCGGCATCCGCGTGTCCACCGTCGCGCCGGGCCCGACGGATACCCCGATGCTGCAGGGCCTGCAGGACTACAACCCGGAGCATGTCATCGCCCCAGTCGAGGTGGCGAAGGCTATCCGCGCCACCGTTGATGCCGGCCCTACCACGCAGCTCACTGAGATCCGCGTGCGCCCACGCATTGAGCTAAACCAGCGCAAGTAGGTGGCGCGTTTTCTCTCAAGATGCGAAAAACCCAGCACACGGTACAGTTATGAGGCGTGTCCACCTCTCAACGCCGCCGCCCCGCCTATTTGGTGATCGCGGATTCGCTGCGGAGCAAGATTGAATCCGGCGAACTGAAGCCGGGTGATCGCTTCCCCACGGAGCGGGAATTGGTTCAGGAATACAAGGTGGCGCGCATGACAGTGCGCCACGCCCTGGACATCGTCCAGATCGAGGGACTTATCGACCGCAAGCGTGGGCGCACCGGCGGCACCTTCGTGCGTGCCACCCCGCCGACGCTGAGCCTGACGAGCGGGCGCAGCGCCCTCGACCAGCTGCGTGAGCATGGCCTTGAGGTTGAGGTGCGGGTGCTGTCGTTGGCGTTGATTGAAACTCCGGGCCATCTTGCCTCCGCCTTCGGGATTGAGGAGGGTGATGCCGTGTGGGAGTGCCGTACGGTGCAGATGACTGAAGGATCGCCCATCATGGTCTCCACGCTTCTTATCCCGCAGGCCTTGGCACCGCACCTCACGGAAGAGGAAATGCAGAAGCCGCTGACTGAACTATTGACGGAGCTTGACCTGGCACCCGTATTTAAGCGGGATTCTCTCGTGGCCGCCACCGCGCGCACGGAGGAGCAGAAAGCCCTGGGCGTTGGACGCAACCAACCGGTCTTGCGCATTACGCGAACCGTCAAAGCAGAGGGCGGCCTCGTAGCCGCTCAGCTGGAGGAGACCCTGCGCCCTGATGCGGTCACGGTGGAAGTTGTCGTCGGCGAGGACCCCACGCCGACCCTCGACTAAACACTATGAGTCTGCGACCCTGCGGGGGCAGCCGTCATTAGGTGTGTCCCTTTGGGGAGGCGTTAAAGCACGCCAACTCGTCAGCCATCTTTCGGTTGGCGGGTTTCGTTCTTTAAGGGCTTAACCCTCAGCGGGAAGCGCGTGAATCGTGCTCAAGGATCGCCGATATGCCCGCGTGCCTTGATGTGGTCTGCGGGTGGCAGTGTTGTCGCTGGTGGTTAGCTGTTTCCTTTCTGCCGTTGCTGCGTGTGGTGGCTGTGGGTGTTAGCTGCTGTCGGGTGGTTCCTCTGGTGGTTGTCCTGCTTGTTCGGTGTTGAGTCTGGCGACTGCTTCCTGGTATTCGGGCATCGCGGTTATCGGTGTTCCCCAGGGTGGGATGAAACTAACCCCGGTATTCAGCCGGTACATGTAGCCGCGCCCGGTGGGTTTTAAAGGGTCATCATCGTTAATACCGTTGTGGTAGGCGCACAGGAAGGTCAGGTTCTTAATGTTGGTGTAGCCGCCTGCTTGCCAGGGGATGAGGTGATGGATTTGGCAGTAATCAGCTGGCTTATTACACCCAGGTCTTGAACAGGTGTGGAATTCGGCGTGCAGGGTAAGGCGTTGGTTGAAGTTTGCTCCGCGTTCTAGCCGCCAGGTGTTAATAGGCCCTTCGACAGGGTGGACGATGGTGGCGTAGCCGATTTCGGCAAACTTGTGGGTGAGAAACTCAGCGCCTGTCATGCGCCCACCGTTGGTGAGGTTGAGTTCGATCTCGTCCCCGTCACCGTTGATGATTTGATCCAACTCGTTCAGGGTGACGATGACTTGGGTGCGCACGGAAGGCTTAGTGCCGGCTGTTTCTTGGTTGAAGAAGACGTCGTTGGCGGCTTGAAGCAGGTCGGTGTTGGTGGATTCTAGGACTGCGCGCATGTTGGCAATCGTGGTGGCATCGTCAGTAATGGAAAGGGTGTTGGGGCCTTGTGCGCGGTAGGTGATGCGCACCCCTGGTTTGGCTATGCGTTTGGAACGCAGTTCTTTCAGGCGTGTGGCGGCGACGGTGGGGATGCGGTGTGCGGGTGTGGCGGTAAGTCTGACTCTCAGGTTCCAGGCGTCGAGGGTTTTCTTTACTTTTGAAACGTAGGTTTCAATGAGTGTGAGGGTGCCCAGGCTGTGGCGTTGGGTGAGTGCGGACGCACGGGCTTTGCGTTGTTTGCCGGTAAAGCGGGTGGGGCCGAAGTACACTTGGTGCAGGCCTGCGAGTTCGGTGGCGTCGGCTGGGTCAGCGCCGAGCGCGCGAAGCTCATCGGGTGTGCCAGGTATGTTTTCCACCAGCGCAATCCCCAAGTTGCGGAGGCGGAGGTAGGTTTCGATATCCCC
>NZ_KV813916.1:0-18232 GCF_001813755.1 Corynebacterium sp. HMSC074H12 | reverse complement strand
GGCGGAGGTAGGTTTCGATATCCCCCATGGGCACGAAGATTAAAGCAGCACCCGCAGCCTCGCAACCGGAGGAACAAAATCCCTGCTTAGAAGGGATGCGTCACGTGTAGTGGGGAGATTGTGGATCACAGGTCGGGATAAGCGCCAAACACGGGCTCGGAACTGGCATGAGAAAAGCCCCTCAGGGGAGGGGCTAGATGCGTGTGCTAACCGCGGTCGACGGCGCGGTTGCGCAGGGCGCGGGCGAGGCGGTCACGCTGCTCGGTCACGGCGCGGCGCAGGCCACCGGCCAGGTCGCGGGAGAGGAACTCGTCGGCGCGGTCGAGGGTCTCCTGGCTGACATCCCAGCGCGGGAACAAGCCGGTCACCGTGGTCAAGGCAATCTCGTTGGACTGCGCGGACCAGATCTTTTCCGCCACGTCGAAGAACTCTGCACTCGGCAGGAGCTCGTCGGCGCCTACGAACGTCAGGCCCGCCAGCTTCGACTCCAAGTCGCGGTTGCCCAGCTCACCGGCGACAATCTCGTCCCACACCGCGCGCTTGTTGTCCTCGGTGTTTACGGCAGCCAACGCCTTAAGCGAGGCCTGGTAGCCCGTCGCGGTGTTATCGCGTTTGAGTTCCTCCGCCACCGCCGTCATGGCGGCGCCGGCGGCCTCGGGGCCGGTGACGTCGGCAAGCGAGCCATCGGCGATAAGCGCGGTGAGCACCTTCCAGCGCAGGCCCGCATCCGAGGAAGTCTGAAGGAGCTCTTGGAAGAAGGTGCGGGAGGCGTCGTGAAGCTTGATGCCAGCCAGCGCCTGGGTGAAGACGATGGAGCGCTCGGCGTTATCGGAGCGGGCGCCGTCAAGGAGGGCGTCGGCAAGCTGCGTATCCTCCTTTGCCCACTCGGGGTCCGCATAGGTGGACTGGGCCGTTGCGGCCTGGGAGAGGATGCGCTCCAGCACGGCGAGCTCGGTCTCCGCCGCCGCGCCGCGGGCGACAAGCGCCACGAAATCGCGGGCGCGCATGGTACCTGCCCGGGTCATCTCCCAGGCGGTGGACCAGCACAAAGTGCGGGCCATGGGGTCTTCGAACTTGTCGACATTCTCCAATAGGAACTGCAAGGAACCGGCGTCCAGCTCGATGAGGCAGTAGGTCAGGTCATCGTCGTTAGGCAGCACAAAGTCGATGTCCGCCTGCTTGCGGCCAATGAGTTCCGGAATCTCGGTAAAGGCGCCATCGATATCCATCTCGATGCGCTCGGTGCGCACCACCTTCTCTCCTTGCAGGGCGTAGACGCCGACGGCGACGCGGTGGGTGCGCAGAGTATCGCCACGTTGGGTGAGATAGGCCTGTGTGATGGTGCCGGACTCGTCCGTCTCCAACGCCACACCCAGAGTGTTCACTCCCGTGGTCTTCAGCCACTGCTGTGCCCAGAAGGACAGGTCGCGCCCCGAGGCCTCCTCGAGGTGGCGCAGCAAATCCCCGAAAGTAGCGTTGGCCCACTGGTGCTCCTGGAAGTGGCGGCGCACGCCAGCGAAGAAATTCTCGCGGCCCACGTACGCCTGCAACTGCTTCAGCACCGACGCCCCCTTGGCGTAGGTGATGCCGTCGAAGTTCTGCTCCACAGTCTCAATATCGGAGGCATCCGTGGAAATCGGGTGCGTCGTGGGCAGCTGGTCCTGCTGGTAGGCCCAGGCTTTCTCCACGTTGGCAAAGGTCACCCACGCGGTGTCGTACTGGGTCTCTTCTGCTTGGGAAATCGCCGCCGACCAGGTGGCGAAGGACTCGTTGAGCCACAGGTCATCCCACCACTGCATGGTCACGAGGTCACCGAACCACATGTGCGCCAGCTCGTGCAGAATGGTGTCCGCGCGGCGCTCGTACTTGTAGTGCGAGGCTTGCGACGTAAAAACATACTCGTCGCGGATGGTCACGCAGCCGGCGTTCTCCATTGCGCCGGCGTTGAACTCCGGAACGAAAATCTGGTCGTACTTGCCAAAGGGGTAGGCAAAGCCGAAGTTGCGGTGGTAGAAATCAAAACCCTGCTTGGTCTCCGTGAACAGGCGCTCGGCGTCGAGCGAATCCAGCAGCGAGGGGCGGCAATAAATACCCAACGGCACCTCAACGGTTTTAGCAGGCGAGCCCTCCGGGTGCTCCGCCAGCGTGCCCGTCCACGTATCCGTCACGCCCACATACGGGCCCGCACACAGAGCAATCAGGTACGTCGACAGCGGGTAATCCACCGCCGCGCGCACGGTGTTGCCTGAACGCCTGATGGGGGAGTTGGTAATCACCGTCCAGTGCTCTGGGACCTCAAAAGCCAGCGAGTACGTAGCCTTCAGATCCGGCTGGTCAAAGCAGGCGAAGACGCGCTTGGCGTCGGCAGTCTCGAACTGGGTGTAGAGGTAAGCTTCACCGTCGACCGGGTCAACGAAGCGGTGCAGGCCCTCGCCGGTGCGCGAATAGCGGATTTTCGCCACGACCTTCAGCTCATACTCCGCCACCTGCAGACCCGACAGGGGGATGCCGTAGGTCGGGTCATAAGCACTGGTGGGCAGGGGAGCGCCGTTGAGGCGGACCTCGAGAAGCTCGTCACCGCGCAGATCAATAAATGTCGAGCCAGCTTCCTTCACGCGGAACGTCACCACCGTGGTGGAGGTGAAAAACTCCTCCCCGGTGAGGTCGAGGGCAACGTCATAGTGGCTTACCTCCAGCATGCCGGAGCGCTGTTGGGCTTCCTCGCGGGTGAGGTTAATCGAGGTCATGTAGGTTACTCCTCTTCGTCGGTGATTAAGTCTCTGCACCAGCGTAGTCACACGCCTAGGGTGGGGTGCCACAGACTACACAAGCAAAGGAGATTTACTGTGGCCCAACAAGTAACCTTCTGGTTCGACTGCTCCTGCCCCTTCGCATGGCTGACCTCGCGCTGGATTAAAGAGGTGGAGAAGGTCCGCGATATCGAGGTGACCTTCCAGCCGATGTCCCTCTCGGTGCTCAACAAGGGCCGCGACTTGGACCCGGAGTACATGAAGATGATGGAGGCCAACTGGGGCCCTGCCCGCGTAGCAGCCAAGATTGCCGTGGAGGCCCCGGACAAGGTCGACGCCTTCTACACCGCCATGGGCACCCGCATCCACGCGGAGGGCCAGGGCGGCAAGAAGGGTTACGGCGCCTACGACGACATCATCAAGCAGGCGCTTGACGACGTCTCCCTCCCCTCCACCTTCGCCTCCGTGGCCAACACCGAAGAGATGGATGAGAAGCTCACCGAGTTCCACAACCGCGGCATCTCTGAGGTTGGCGATGAGGTCGGCACCCCGGTGGTGAAGTTCGGCGATACCGCTTTCTTCGGCCCGGTCATTACCCGCGTTCCCACCGGCGAGGAAGCCGGCGAGCTTTTCGACGCCTCCGTGCGCCTCGCCAAGTTCCCGTACTTCTTCGAACTCAAGCGCTCCCGCACCGAATCCCCGCAGGTTTAGTGCGTGGGATGGCCCACAGGCCGGTAGGATGTGGGCCATGCGCGTTTATTTAGGAGCAGACCACGCAGGGTTCGAGATGAAAAACATCATCGCCGAGCACCTGAAGAAGCAGGGCCACGACGTCATTGACTGCGGTGCCCACGAGTACGACGCCGAGGATGACTACCCGGCATTTTGCATTGAGGCCGCGCTGCGAACCGTCAACGATCCGGGCTCGCTCGGCATCGTACTGGGCGGTTCCGGCAACGGCGAGCAGATCGCCGCGAATAAGGTGAAGGGCGCGCGCTGCGCCCTGGCGTGGTCCCCGGAGACCGCACGCCTGGCCCGCGAGCACAACAACGCCCAGCTCATCGGTATCGGTGGCCGCATGCACTCCGAGGAGGAGGCACTCGCGATCGTGGATGCCTTCCTGGATCAGGAATGGTCCCGTGCTGAGCGCCACCAGCGCCGCATCGACATTCTTGCTGAGTACGAGCGCACCAACATTCCGCCGGAGCTTCCGGAGGCCTAGTTCATGTCCTTGGGGTGAGTGCCGCCGCGGCCCTCTTCCCCGAGGTCAAGATCAGTAATCGCAGCCATCTCGGATTCATCGAGTTCGAAGCCGAATACATCGAAGTTCTGCGCGATGCGCTCCGGGTTTTCGGACTTCGGGAACACGATGACGCCATTTTGCAGGTGCCAGCGGATGATCACCTGGGCGGGGGAGACGCCATACTTTTCGGCAGGCTCGGTGATTTCCGGCTGCTCGAAAAGGTCCGTCTTACCCTGGCCTAGTGGGCCCCAGGCTTCGATGTGCACCTGGTGGGCGCGGAAGGCATCGAGCTCACGCCAGCGCTGTAGGTAGGGGTGCAGCTCCACCTGGTTGACCACGGGGGTCTCATCAGTCTGGGTTTCTAGCTGGTCCAGGTGCTCGAGTTCGAAGTTGGAAACACCGATGGACTTGGCCTTGCCGGCCTTCTTTAGTTCAATGAGCTGCTTCCATGCCTCGACGTAGTGGCCGTTATCTGGGCAGGGCCAGTGGATGAGGTAGAGGTCCACGTAATCGAGACCTAGCTTCTCCAAAGACTCGTCGAGAGCTGCGGCCGCATCAGTCTGGCGGTCGTTCCACAGCTTCGTGGTGATGAACAGCTCCTCGCGGGGGATGCCGGACTTGGCAATCGCGCGGCCCACACCTTCCTCGTTGCCGTAGATGGCAGCGGTGTCGATGTGGCGGTAGCCCACCTTGAGGGCTTCGAGGACCAGTTCCTCGGTCTTGTCGGGTTCTACCTTGAAGACACCGTAGCCGAGCTGGGGGATGGTGTTGCCGTCGTTGAGTTCAATAATGGGTACAGTCATGCGGCCCACTCTACGTAGGGGCGGCGCATTCTGACAGAAAAGATGCATGGCCAGGCATGATGCGGCGGCAAAACAAGCCATGGGCGCTAACGAATGTGAAAAACGACTGAAGCCGCACCGGCTACCTAAAATAGGTGGTCAATGCAGCTTTTCGTGGAGGGAATGACGGGAATCGAACCCGCGTCTTCAGCTTGGAAGGCTGAGGTATTAGCCACTATACGACATTCCCACAACCGACGATCTCAAACTTTCAAAGCTTCGACTTTGAAAGCCGTTGAATCGGCGTGCGAACTACTTTAGCGCACGTGGGTGCTGAAACGAAAATGGGAACTAGAAGAGGGCAAAGATCGTTATTTTGGATAGGTACACAATCATAACTACGCACAATTCGACTCTTAGATGAAAGTGGTGCTTTCGTGAGCTCGTTATTGCTCCTTGTCCTCATTGTCGGCGGCGGCGCATGGTTCCTCTCCTCGAGAAGCGGGAAAAAGCAGCAGGAGCTGCGGGAATCCCAGCGCTTCGATGATGCGATGGCGGATGCGCGCCGCTGGACCGAGCGCCTTGGTGGCCAGGTCATGAACTTAAGCGGAACGGACACCGCCTCCCAGCAGGCCATGGCGGATGCATCCGAGCGTTTTACCGCCGCCAACTCCGCGATTTCCCAGGCCACGACGGTCAAGCAAGCGCACCTAGCGCGCGAATCTGCGCTGGAGGGTCTTTACTATGTTGCGGCCGCCCGCGAGATTATGGGCATGGACCCGGGTCCTGAGCTGCCGCCGCTGGAAGGTCAGCGCCAGGCCGGCAAGGTGACGGAGACCCGCACGGTGGAGGCCAACGGGGAGACGCTGACGGCGTCGCCAAGCGCATCTGCAGAAACCCCCAACTACTACCCGGGCGGTGTCGTGGCTGGACGCCCGGTCCCGGCCGGTTGGTATTCCCGCCCGTGGTGGGCCGATGCGCTGACCACCGGCGTGTGGATGGTGGGCTACTCCATGATGTTTAACGCGATGTTTGCCGGCATGGCGGGAGTGGGCTACTCCGCCGCGGCGGCTGAAAGCGGCGACTGGGGTGGAGACCTCGGCGGCGCTGAAGGCATGGACGGCGGTGCCATGGACGGAGCCGGTGATATGGGCGCTGGCGATGTCGGAGGAGAAGACGATGGCGGTTTCTTCGACGGCCTCTTTGGTGGCGACGGGGGCGATGGCGGAATGTTTGATTTCGACTTCGACTTCTAAAGCGAAAATTGCCTCTGACGTGGGGAAACAAAGTTTAATTGGGGCCGGTGTTGGGATAGTCAAGCGGCTATCGGTACACTAGCCCCAGTATGAAGCGCAGCTGCGTGCGGAACTTCCGGGCGCAGAGGCTTTCCATACGGGGCGTGGCGCAGCTTGGTAGCGCACCTGCTTTGGGAGCAGGGGGTCGCAGGTTCAAATCCTGTCGCCCCGACGTATGGGGGCCTGGACACTCATCCAGGCCCCCTAATTTCATCTTTGAACGATCACAATCAGGAGAGTTTCTCGTGAAGACCACCGTAGACAAGCTGAGCGATACCCGCGTCAAGCTCACCGTCAACGTTCCGTTCGCTGAGCTGGACAAGGAAATCGATCAGGCCTACGCGGCGATCGCGCAGCAGGTTTCCATCCCGGGTTTCCGTAAGGGCAAGGCTCCGCGCCAGCTTATCGACGCCCGCTTTGGTCGTGGCCCCATCCTCGAGCAGGTCGTCAACGACATGCTGCCGTCCCGCTACGAGCAGGCTGTTACCGAAAACGATCTCAAGGTCATTGGTCAGCCGGAGATCGACATTGCCAAGCTGGAGGACAACGACTTCGTCGAGTTCACCGCTGAGGTAGATATCCGCCCCGAGTTCGAGGTGCCGGACTTCTCCAAGATTTCCGTCAAGGTGCCGGCGCTCGAGATTGGCGATGAAGACGTCGACAAGGCCCTCGAGGACCTGGCTTCCCGCTTCGGTGAGCTCAAGGACACCAAGCGCAAGATGAAGACCGGTGACTTCGCTGTCATCGACATCACTACCGAGGTTGATGGCACCAAGCTGGAGGAGGCTTCCCACGAGGGGATGACCTACCGCATCGGTGACGACAACCTGATTAAGGGCCTCGACACCGCACTGCGCGGCATGAAGACCGACGAAGACAACGAGTTCACCACCACCATCCAGTCCGGTGAGCACGAGGGCGAAGAGGCCACCGTGAAGGTCCACGTCCAGCAGACCAAGGAGCGCAAGCTGCCGGATCTCGACGACGAGTTCGCACAGATGGCCTCCGAGTTTGACACCATCGACGAGCTGCGCGAGGACACCAAGACCCGCGTCGAGGAGACCAAGAAGTCTGAGCAGGCTGCCGCTATCCGCGATGAGGTCCTGAAGGCCGCTCTGGCAGAGGTTTCCTTCGAGCTGCCGTCCTCCATCGTTGATGAGCAGGTTCACGCTCAGCTGCATCAGATCCTGGGTCAGATGGCTCACGACGAGAAGGCGCTGGCCCAGCTGCTTGAGGCACAGGGAACGACCCGCGAGGAGTTCGACGCTGATGCTCGCAAGTCCGCTGAGGAATCTGTCCGCACCCAGCTCTTCCTGGACGCACTGGCTGAGGTTGAGGAGCCGGAGGTGTCTCAGCAGGAGCTGACCGACCACATCCTGTTCACCGCTCAGTCCTACGGCATGGACCCGAACCAGTTCATCCAGCAGCTGCAGTCCAGCAACCAGCTGGGTAACCTGTTCTCCGACGTTCGCCGCGGCAAGGCCCTGGCTACGGCTATCTGCCGCGCCGAGGTCACCGACGAGGCCGGCAACAAGGTTGATGTTGACCAGTACTTCGGTGAGATCGAAGAAGAGGACGCTGCTGAAGCTTCCGAGGAGAAGTAATCTCCCGCTTGTAACGCGCTGCTGCCACATGTGTGGTGGCGAGCGCGCATGAAACCCCGGATTCAGGTAACTCAAGGATGAGCCTGAATCCGGGGTTTTGTCATTGTGAACGCCCTCTAGGAGTCTTTGAGTACTTCGTAGAGGGCGTGATGGGTGTTGGCTAGGGATATCGCTAGCCGTTCGTGGCTCTACCGGCCTCGTCGGTTAGCTGCAGGAAGCGCATGACGTAATCCTTGACAAAGTCTGCGGTACGTTGATTGAGATGTCCGGACTCTTCGAAAAGGGTGGGGGATTGGCCCAGAAATACTTCGGGCTGACCAGGGAGCGGCATATCGAAGTAGGACAGGGCGAGGCGAAGGTTCTTCTGTGAACTGTAGCCGCCCATGCGGCCTACAGAGTGGCTAATGATACCTGCGGGAAGGTTCTTCCACGCCACATCTGAGTTGGGCTTAGAGCCGATGTCCACTGCGTTCTTGAGGCAGGCAGGGATAGTGCGGTTGTTCTCTGGCGTAATGAAGAGGATCCCGCTCGAGTTCTTGATGGTCTCGCGAAAGGTGGTGTACTCAGCCGGAGTGGGCTTGTCCGTGACGGCGGGGTCATCGTAGTCGAAGTCATAGAGCGGCAAGTCACGGATTTCCACGATGTTTGCCTCGTAGTCTTCAGGGATCATCGTGAGCACCTCGTGTGCAATCTTGCGTGCAAATGACTCTCGGCGCAGGCTGCCGACGATAACGCTGATACGTGGGGTGGTCATGGTAAACCTTCTTTCTTAGTTGGGTGTAGGGAGACGTGGTCAAGGGAGAAAAGGCTTGCAGCCAAAGGCCGGTGGTGGGCCGGCAGCGTGGGCGGCGGTGAGGAAGCCATCTACTTTGTCTCCTTCTTCATGGCGGAAGTACAGTTCGATGAGCCCTAGAAGACCCCCGAGGACGGCCTCTCGTGCGGCGGATGTATTCAACAGCCGCATGGCTGCGGGTTGGTTTCCTTCGCGGATGGCTTCAAACAGCGCGATGGTCTCAAGCCAGCTTCCTTGGTCCGGTCGCGGAAAAGGTTTAGAAATCCCAGTCATCATCACTCGTTTCTTCAGCAGTACCAATGACATAGGAGGAACCAGATCCGGAGAAGAAGTCATGGTTCTCATCTGCTCCGGGGGCTAGGGCCGCGAGGATTTCTGGGTTCACTTCCGTTTCTTCGGGCGGGAAATAGTCCGGGTAGCCCAAATTCATGAGTGCCTTATTGGCGTTATAGCGAACGAACACGGCTACATCATCCATGAGTCCCAAAGGCTCATATAGCTCGCCGGAATAGTCCAGCTCTAGTGCATAAAGCTCTTCGAGCAAAGAAATGGTGAAATCATGCATTTCCTTCTGCCGTAGCGGGGTCGTGGATTCCAAACCGCGCTGATACTTGTAGCCCGAGTAGTAGCCGTGCACTGCCTTGTCACGCAGAATGAGGCGAATCATGTCTGCCGTATTTGTCAGGGTGGCGTGGACAGAAAAGTGCAAGGGAAGATAGAAACCCGCGTAGAGAAGCAGCGAGGAAAGCAGCGTCGATGACACCTTGCGTTTGAGTGGATCCGGCCCAAAATAGTGCGCGAGCACTTTCTTGGCGCGTGCCTGGAGAAGGTCGTTATTCACCGCCCAGCGGTATGCTTCATCAATTTCCTTTGTACTGCTCAGGGTAGAAAACACTGAAGAGTAAGAACGGGCATGGACTGACTGCATGAAGGCGATGTTGGTATACACGGCCTCCTCGTGTTCGGTGCGGGCATCTTGAATCTGACAGATTTCTCCCACAGTGGCCTGGACAGTATCCAGGGTGGTGAGTCCCGTGAACACCCGCATGGTGAGGTTGCGTTCCTCGGGCGTCATCTTCTGCCACGCCGGGAGATCGTTAGAAAGCGGGACCTTCTCTGGCAACCAAAAGTTGGCGGTGAGACGGTTCCACACTTCAAGATCCTTATCATCGCTCACCCGGTTCCAATTGATGGCGCGGATGCGGGCTGAAGGATCATGCCGGTAGCTCGGCGGAGTAACTGAAATGCTGGTTAGTTCAGCACTGTTTGATGTTGAAGACATAGCTTCCTTCTTTCTGAGTGAATGGTTGTAGACAAGGGGAGGGCCGTGCTCCTACAAAGCACAGGAGACGCAGCCTTCGACCTCGGTTCCTTGGAGCGCGGATTGGCGTAAACGGATGTAGTAGAGGGTCTTGATTCCGGCTTTCCAGGCATAGATTTGTGCCTTGTTGATGTCCCGCGTGGTGGTATCAGCGGTAAAGAACAAGGTCAGGGAAAGTCCTTGGTCCACGTGTTGGGTGGCCATGGCGTAGGTGTCGATGATTTTTTTGTATCCCACGGCGTAGGAGTCATCGAAATACTCCAGGTTGTCGTTGGTCATTTCCGGCGCGGGGTAGTACACGCGCCCCAAGCGGCCTTCCTTGCGTATTTCAATCTTGGAGGCAATCGGGTGTATGGACGCGGTGGAGTCATTGATGTAGGAAATTGATCCAGTGGGTGGAACTGCCTGCAAGTAGGCGTTGTAGATGCCGTCTTGCATCACTTGTTTCTTGAGCCGTAGCCAATCCTCGCGTTGAGGAATCTGCACGCCTGCTTCATGGAAGAGCTGTTTTACGTGTTCAGTGGCTGGCACCCAGTCTTTGTCGATGTATTTGTCAAAGTAGGCGCCAGTGGCATAGGTGGATTCTTCGAAGCCTGTGAATCGTTGACCTTTTTCAACCGCGAGTGCATGGGATGCGCGGAGCGCATGGTAGGTCACCGTGAGGAAATAGATATTTGTAAAGTCCAGTGCCTCGGCGCAGCCATAAGGAATACGCTTGGAAGCCAGGAAACCGTGGAGATTCATTTGGCCCAGACCAATGGCATGCATGGAGGCATTTCCGTGAGCGATGGAAGGAACAGCTTCGATATTCGTCAGGTCTGAAACCTTCGTGAGGGCACGTACTGCGGTTTCGACGGTCTCCCCAAAGTCCGGTGATTCAAAAGCCTTCGCAATGTTGAGCGAACCTAGATTGCAGGAAATATCCTGGCCGACGGTGGTGTAGTCACCCGAAGCTCCGTAGGTGGATGGCGTGTTGACCTGGAGGATTTCACTACACAGGTTGGACATATTGATATGTCCTTTGAGGGGATTAGCGCGGTTGACCGTATCCTCAAAGAGTATGTAGGGGTATCCGGATTCAAACTGAAGCTCAGCCAGCGTGGTGAAAAACTCGCGGGCCTTAATGGTCGTGTGAGAAATTCGCGGATTGGAAACCAGCTCGTCGTAATACTCGGTGATAGACATGTCAGACATGGCTACGCCGTACTCGCGAGCGATGTCATACGGGCTAAAAAGATGCATATCCTTGTTCTCTTTGGCCAGCTGGAAGGTTATATCTGGAATAACAACTCCCAGCGAAAGAGTCTTAATGCGGACTTTCTCATCGGCATTTTCCCGCTTGGTATCCAGGAAACGAAGAATATCTGGATGGTGCGCATGTAGGTAGACGGCTCCAGCGCCCTGTCGAGCGCCCAATTGGTTGGCATAGCTGAAGCTATCTTCCAGAATTTTCATGACTGGGACTACGCCGGAAGCTTGGTTCTCAATCTTTTTGATTGGGGCTCCGGATTCGCGCAGATTGCTCAGTAACAAGGCCACACCACCGCCGCGTTTTGAAAGCTGCAGTGCAGAGTTCACGCTGCGGCCAATGCTTTCCAAATTGTCTTCGATGCGAAGGAGGAAGCAGGAGACCATTTCGCCACGCTGGGCTTTTCCTGCGTTGAGAAAAGTAGGGGTGGCGGGCTGGAAGCGTCCGGTCATGATGTCATCCACCAGCTTCCCCGCAAGCTCTTCATCGCCCTGTGCAAGGTACAAAGCTGTGGTGGCGACGCGTTCTTCGTAGCCTTCCAGAAATCGCGAGCCATCAAAGGTTTTCAGTGCATATGAAGTAAAGAACTTAAATGCGCCGAGGAAGGTGCGGAACTGGTGTTTAGCTTGGTGTGCTCTGTCGTACATGGCGCACAGAAAGGCGTCATCATAAAGCTCAAGGAAATCCCGCTCGTAGTACTCGTTATCAACCAACCATTCCAAGCGTTGCTTGGTGGAATCGAACTGATGCATGCGGGGAGCGACATGGTGCGTGACATAGTCTTGTGCTGCCTGAATGTCCTTGTCAAACTGGATTTTTCCAAAAGCGTCGAACAAGTTCAGCTGCGCGTTGAGTGCGTGGTAGCTTTTGCGCTTGCCGACACCGCCGGCATTGTCTGCTGAAGCAGTGCGGGGCGTAGCGCCAATAGTCTGTGTGGGGGTGGCATCAAGAGGCCGCATTGTGTTGTCCAATCTGTGTGATGCGGATGTGTTCTTCATCTTGTGGGGGATTAATGGGGTGTCATCGTTAGCTGCTTTTGCTGCTCCCAAAATTTTTGAAGGCCCTGCTTTACGGCGGCAATGTCCTTCTGGGTGCCGAGAAGCTCGAAGTGATACAGCTCCGGTACGTGGCACTTGGCGGAAATGATGCGTCCGGCGACGCAGTAAGCACTTCCGAAGTTGGTATTCCCTGAGGTAATAACGCCCCGGATAAAGGAGCGGTTGATTGGGTCATTGAGGAAGTCGATGACCTGTTTGGGGACTGCGCGTTTGAGCGAGCCTCCGCCGTAGGTGGGAACGATGAGTACGTACGGGTGTGAAACCTGGATCATCCCGGTTTTCTTGGGGCGCAGCGGAATGCGCACCGCGGGTCTATCTAAGCGTTCGACGAATCTTTTTGTGTTTTCTGAAACGCTAGAAAAATACACCAAATCTGGTGAGTCTGACATAGCAATCCTGCTCATCCTGGCCTTAGCCATAAGTGGGATAGGTGATATTCGAAAAGACTAACTACGCAATGGCGTAGTTGCAACTACGGCCCAACGTAGTTTTGAAAAGGGCAGGTGAGAGTAGGATTAATGCAAAGGGGAAGGTCTAACGGCTGTGGTGTGCTACAAACACTGCGTCGGTAGCTGGGCGTCCAAGCACTACCCACTGAGTGCTGCCGGCCACCTGTATTTCGAGAGAGTCTGAAAAGGGCGCTCCCTCGCGCGTGCTAAGAACAGCCCCAGTGGCAATGCCGCGCTCTTCAAGGAATTTCAGCAGTTCTGGGTCGGAATCAGAAATGCGTTCCACGGTCACTTGCGGTTGTGCACCGCTGTCGGTGAGACGGTGTGCACTGGGGATTGTGATCTGTCCATCAACCGTAGGGATAGGATCGCCGTGCGGATCCCTAGTGGGGTAATCAAGGAACTTATCCACACGTTCTATGAGCATGTCGGACACCGCGTGTTCGAGATTTTCGGCTTCATTATGGACTTCGTCCCAGGTGTAGTCCAATGCTTGAACCAAAAAAGACTCAAGCAATCGGTGGCGGCGCACCATGACCAATGCGTACTGCCTGCCAAGTTCGGTTAACTCCACAGAGCCATAGGGCGTGTGTGACACGAGCCCTTGCTTCGACATTTTGCGCACTGCATCGGAGACCGAGGAGAGCTTGAGTCCCAGCTGTTTCGCTATAAGTGTGGCGGTAACGGGCTCGGATGACCATTCTTTTAGCCCCCAGATAGCTTTCAAATAGTTCTGGGTACTGGTGGACAGCTCGGAAACAGACATGAGTAAATGTTAACCCAGCTTCCGTATGTGCCTTTGGCGCTGTGCCCCAACGCTTATAGCGAACAGAGGCCAAGTTTGAGAGGAATGCCGGTAAGGTGGGGCCAGTTAAAGCATTCTTCACTTCAAGGAGAACCACTAATGTCTGAGAATATTTCCATGGACTCATCCTCAACGGGTATGAACCTGGGTGATAGCGTCTATGAGCGCCTTTTGCGCGAGCGCATTATTTTCCTGGGAACCCAGGTGGATGATGAGATTGCCAACAAACTGTGCGCCCAGATCCTCCTGCTGTCCGCAGAGGACCCCACTCGCGATATTTCGCTTTACATCAACTCCCCGGGTGGCTCCGTCACCGCGGGCATGGCCATCTACGACACGATGAAGTACTCGCCGTGCGACGTGGCTACCTATGGCATGGGCCTGGCTGCCTCGATGGGCCAGTTCCTGCTGTCAGGCGGCACCAAGGGCAAGCGCTACGCGCTGCCGCACGCCCGCATTATGATGCACCAGCCTTCTGCCGGTGTTGGCGGTACTGCTGCAGACATTGCCATCCAGGCGGAGCAGTTCGCGCAGACCAAGCGTGAGATGGCGGAGCTCATCGCTGAGCACACGGGCCAGACCTTCGAGCAAATTACTAAGGATTCGGACCGCGACCGCTGGTTTACCGCCCAGCAGGCCAAGGAATACGGCATCGTCGACCACGTCATCGAGTCCGTCAACGGTCCTATCACCAACTAGGGAACAAGGAGTTTTATCACTATGTCTAACCTTCAGATGCCTTCTTCCCGCTACGTTCTGCCGGAGTTCATTGAGCAGAACGCACAGGGATCGAAGACCACCAACCCGTATTCCAAGCTCTTTGAAGAGCGCATTATCTTCCTGGGCACCCAGGTCGATGACACCTCCGCCAACGACATCATGGCGCAGCTGCTGGTCCTGGAGTCCCAGGATCCGGATCGCGACATCACGATGTACATCAACTCCCCGGGCGGCTCGTTTACCGCGCTGATGGCCATCTATGACACCATGCGCTACGTTCGCCCCGACGTGCAGACCGTGTGCCTGGGCCAGGCTGCCTCCGCAGCGGCCGTTCTGCTGGCAGCCGGTGCTCCGGGCAAGCGCGCCGCACTGCCGAACTCCCGCGTGCTGATCCACCAGCCGCGTACGCAGGGCACGCAGGGCCAGGTCTCGGACCTGGAGATCGAGGCCAACGAGATCGAGCGCATGCGCCGCCTCATGGAGGAGACCCTGGCTGAGCACACCGGCCGCACCGCAGAGCAGGTGCGCATCGATACCGACCGCGACAAGATCCTCACCGCGCAGGAAGCTGTCGAGTACGGTCTCATCGATACCGTCTTTGATTACCGCAAGCTCAATGCCTAAGTGAGCAAGACTAAAGCCCCGCTGTCTAGTAGATAGCGGGGCTTAAGTCGTGATTAGCCTTCATAAGGAGGCAGGATAGCCTCGGGGGACTCGGGAAGGATCTGGCCACCGTCAATGATGAGGGTCTGCCCGGTAATGTAGCCCGCCTCGCGGGAAACCAAGAAGGCGGCGGCGTTGCCGATATCGCGCGGGGAACCCAGGCGGTGCATGGGGATGGAGCGCGCCATCTGGTCGAGGTACTCCTGACCTTGGCCCTCCAAGCCCTCGGTGAGGATGTTGCCCGGCAGAACACCGTTGATGGTGATGCCATCACGGGCAACTTCCAGTGCCGCGGAGCGCATGAAGCCTTGTTGTGCGGCCTTCGAAGCGCCGTAGTGCGCCCAGCCTGGGTAACCGGTGTGCGAGCCGGTGATAGACGTCGTGATGACGATGCGCCCGTAGCCCGCTTTCTTCATGTAGGGCAGTGCTTCCTGCACCACGGTGAACGTGCCGTGCGTATTGATGGCGAACATGGTATCCCACTGCTCGTCGGTCATGTCCTCGAGCGGGCAGTTGGGGAAGACACCGGCGTTGGAACAGACGATGTCGATGCGGCCATAGCGCTTGACGACGTCCCTGTAGAGGTTGCGGACGGAGTCGCGCGAGGTGACGTCGACAAGCAGGGCGTCCGCCCCGAGTTCTTCGGCAGTCTTCTGCGCGGCCTCGAGGTTGAGGTCAGCGATGACGACGGTCGCGCCGGCTTCGCGTAGAGCGCTGACGATGCCGCGGCCGATTCCGGCGGCGCCGCCGGTGACGATGGCAACGTGGTCCTGAAGATTAAACATGTACTGCTCCTAAGCGGTTGGGGCTGTGTGCCCCTCCAGCCTAGGCTGCTACCGGTTGTGGTGTGCTGTGATTTGTGGTCGCTGTGTAGGTGGCGCGCCGCCACGCGAGAAATAGCGCTCGAGTCTGGGTGGTTTACTAGAGTGGAATAGACTGCGGTAAAATCGCTCCACCCAACCCCAGAGAAAAGAGTTGAAAGGCCTTCATGGCACGTATGCAAGAAAGCGCTGACCTGCTCAAGTGTTCCTTCTGCGGAAAGAGCCAGAAGCAGGTGAAGAAGCTTATCGCCGGCGGCGGTGTCTACATCTGTGACGAGTGCATCGAGCTCTGCAACGAAATCATCGAGGAGGAGCTCGGCGCAGCTCAGGCTGAGGCGGACGAAGAGAAAGAAATGCGCCTTCCGCGTCCTTCGGAGATTTCGGCTTTTCTGGATAAGTACGTCATTGGTCAGGACCAGGCCAAGCGCGTGTTGTCGGTGGCTGTGTACAACCACTACAAGCGCATCAAGGCTGAGGAAGCCGCAGGCCTGGAGGGCCGTCGGAAGAAGGCGCAGGATGAAGAGGTGGAGATTGCCAAATCCAACATCCTGATGCTGGGCCCGACGGGCTCCGGTAAGACCTACCTGGCGCAGACCTTGGCGCGCCTGCTTGACGTCCCCTTTGCCATTGCGGATGCCACGAGCCTGACCGAGGCCGGCTACGTGGGCGAGGACGTGGAGAACATCCTGCTCAAGCTGCTGCAGGCTGCGGACTTTGATGTGGAGCGCGCGCAGCACGGCATCATCTATGTCGATGAGGTGGACAAGATCTCCCGCAAGTCGGAGAACCCTTCGATTACCCGCGATGTGTCCGGTGAGGGCGTGCAGCAGGCGCTGTTGAAGATCCTTGAGGGAACCGTAGCGGCCATTCCACCGCAGGGCGGGCGCAAGCACCCGAATCAGGAGTTCATCCAGCTGGATACCACGAACATCCTCTTCATCGTGGCCGGTGCATTCGCGGGCTTGGACAAGGTGATTTCGGAGCGCGTGGGCAAGAAGGGCGTGGGCTTTGGCGCCAAGCTGGAAACTAAGGATGAGAAGGAATCAGTCGACTTCTTCTCCCAGGTGCGCCCGGAGGACCTGGTGAAATTCGGCCTTATCCCGGAGTTCATCGGCCGCCTGCCGGTGGTTGCCACGGTGGATAACCTGGACCGCGAATCGCTAGTTAAGGTGCTCGTGGAGCCGAAGAACTCTCTGGTCAAGCAATACCAGCGCCTGTTCAGCATGGATGGTGCGGAGCTGCACTTCGACGACGCAGCGCTGGAAGCGATCGCTGAGCTCGCGCTCGAGCGCAAGACCGGTGCCCGCGGCCTGCGTGCCATCATGGAGGAGCTGCTCGTGCCCATCATGTATGACCTCCCAGACCGCGAGGACATCGCCAGCGTCCACATCACCGAAGCCTGCGTGAAGGGCGAAGGCGAGCCGGAGTTCGTCTACTCGGACGAAGCGAAGGAGTCCGCTTAAACCGGCTGTAGATTTATGGCTGGGTGGTGCTGGAAAGCGTCGCTCGGCCATTTTTGCGGCTCAAACCAGAGTGGATGAGAGGAATCGACCATGGAGCTACGTGACGAACAATCACTGCAGGTGGCCAAGCTTTACTATCGCGGAGGGCTGAGCCAAAGCGAGGTGGCCGCTGAGATGGGGTTGTCCCGGCCAACCGTTGCCAAGCTCTTGCAACATGCCAAAACCCGCGGATACGTCACGGTCGAAATCCATGATCCCCGTGAGGACGGCGATGAACTAGGCCAACGCCTAATGGAGCGTTATGGGCTTGAGGATGTTCGTCTCGTCTTTAGCCCTCGTGGTGATGAAGACACGCTTACAGAGGGCTTGGGGCGCGTCGGGGCCAAGATGCTCCATGAACTTGTCCATGACGGTATGAGCGTGGGAATTTCCTGGGGGAATACCATGCACGCAGTGGCGCGGCATATGCAGCCAAAAAGCGTGGCTGGAGTCGAGATTGTACAGCTCAAAGGCGGACATTCGCACTCTATCCGCGTGACGAATGACATGGATACGCTCAAGCGCATTAGTGCGGCGTTTGGAGCCGAGACTCTAAGTCTGCCTCTGCCGGTTATTTTCGACTCTGCGGAAGCAAAAGAAATCGTCGAGAAAGATAGACACATTTCTTCAATTTTGAATGCAGGGCGCCACGCTGATCTTGCGGTTTTCACTGTGGGAGCTGTCTCACGCGATAGCCTGTTGATGAACCTTGGATACCTCAGTGAAGAGGAGATCCATGTGCTTGAACGCCAGGCCGTTGGTGATGCATGCTCGCGTTTTTACACGGCCGATGGGGAGGTGGCTTCGCCAGCTATAGATGCGCGCACTATCGGCATTTCACTTTCAGAACTAAAGGCGATTCCGCAACGCTTCATGGTGGCCGGTGGGCTTCAAAAGATGGCAGCCATCGATACCGCGCTGCGCATGAAGTTGGCGACGCATGTCGTCATCGACAAAGAAACAGCGAACCGATTGCTTCAGCTTTAGGAGAAAACAAACAAAAGAGCCCCTCGTGCTGAGAGGCTCTCCTTGGTGCGGGTTAAAGAACCATGGGGGCGACGATGACGCCCACAATGGCAGCATTGAGCATGTTGGTCAAGAAGCCGCCGAACAGGGCCTTAGGCCCGAGTTTCGCAATCTCACTGTTCAGAAGACTGAAATGGTAGCGGTGTGGTGA
>NZ_KV813915.1:0-300 GCF_001813755.1 Corynebacterium sp. HMSC074H12 | reverse complement strand
CCTGACTTAGGTCATGGGTGGGTGAGTAACGTCACTCTTGACACTGTTACCTGTTGGTTTTCGTCGGTGGGGAGGAATTTTTCCGCACTAAGTGGGTAGTGCCGGGGGTGTTCAGTAGTCTGATTTTTGTGAGTCCTTATATTCGCACTGTCAAGACCGCTTCTGGGGCGATGGCGGTGCAGGTGGTGTTCTCTGAACGCAAAGGTGCGAAAAGGATGAAGCATATCGGTTCAGCGCATTCAGAGTCTGAGCTTGCGCTTTTGCGGGCTGAAGCTCAACGCATCGTCGATGGTGACCAAC
>NZ_KV813914.1:0-101139 GCF_001813755.1 Corynebacterium sp. HMSC074H12 | reverse complement strand
AATAGGGTGTCCACTAAACGAGGGTAACCTCAGGTCTTTGACGGCGGGATCGGCCGAGCGCTCCTGGGGACCGTTCTTATTTTCGTGCCGGGTGCCTTGCTCACGCTCGCCGCTTTGCATCTGTGGACGCGCTGGAATCATCTTGGTTGGCTGCGCGGCGCGTTCACCGCCATCAATGCAGCCGTGGTCGGCCTGCTCATCGCGGCGCTGTGGGACCCCATTATCACCCACGGGGTTACGGGGTGGGCTTCGGTGCTTATCGCTGTCAGCGCAGGTGTAGCACTACTGTGCAAAGCCCCGCCGTGGACGGTCGCCGTGGGCGCCGCACTGGCGGGATTCGTGCTGCTTTAGAACAGGGACAAACGCGTCGAGTGGTAGACGCTGCCATAGGGCGCATCGAGACGCACCCAGCGCCCCTTGCCCGCCACGCGCAAGTGACGGGGGATCTTGAGTGATGCGGCAAACCCCGGAATGAGGCCGAGGCTGGTGCAGGCGAAGATCATCCGCATGGGAATCTCCACCTGTGCCTCCGAGTTCTCTACGGTGAGCACGGTCTGATTCAACAAGCTCTGTGGTGGGCCCATCGGTCCAGAGAACTGGCGGGCCAGCTGGCGGCCCTTATCGGCGAGCTCGCGAACGACGTCTACCGGCAAGGAATCGATTTCACGAAACCCCTGCGCCGGCGGTAACGCGCCTGGCCACGATGGATCGCGCGCAGGCCCCAGCGAAAGCTCCACACCGTCCTCCGCAAGGACAGGGTCGGGGGCGGTGTGGAGGGCGTCGGCAAGCGCTTGCGCGGACACCACTGCCCCATCGCGGCCCACGGTGCCTCCGCACCGCCGCGCCACAACGACATCGAAGGGCGTCGTGACAAAGACCTCGACCTGGTTGGCGTCATGCTGGCGCAGACGCACCGAAGCTGAGGCATCGAGCCCCGTCGCGCGGGCGAGGAGGGCACGCAGCCCTCCCCCACCGCTACGCACCCGGAGAGTTTCACTCTCCATGATCGCGCTGCTCATCGAGCTCGACGACGGCGTGTTCCAGGATGATGTTGCGCTCCTCCTCAGAGACCTCGCGCGGCATCTGTGTACCCGGGTCGATGGCGACCTGCACGCAGTCGATGACGCAGGCCACCTGACCCTGGGCATCCTTAATCTTTTGGCGGGTGGTGAAGGAAGTAGTGCCAAGACGCACCACCGTGGTTTCCACCGTGACCGTACCGTGCTGTCCATCCCATTTAATGGGGCGGACATAGTCCGCGTCGATGTGGCGAACGAATGCCACCATGTTGACGCCGCGGGCGTAGAAGTTGTGCATGGCAAAGGCCAAGCGCGCCTCCTGCGCCAGCTCGATGAAATTGGAGTTCATCATGTGGCCGTACATGTCGAAGTCCGACCAGCGCACACCTACGGTGAGCGCATGGACATTGTCCGTGGCCTTTTCCGACACAACCTTCTGAGCGGACATTCCAGGATCCTTTCGGAGTTCTTCCTTTGGACGCTAGGGCTAGACGGCCCTAGCGGCTGAGCTTGCGGTGGGTAACGCGAGACGGGCGGGCAGCTTCCTCACCGAGGCGCTCAACCTTGTTCTTCTCGTAGTCACCGAAGTTGCCCTCGAACCAGAACCACTGACCTTCTGCCACGTTGCCCTCCCAGGCCAGGATGTGGGTACAGGTGCGGTCGAGGAACCAGCGGTCGTGAGAAATAACCACGGCACAGCCGGGGAACTTCTCCAGGGCGTTTTCCAGCGAGCCCAGGGTTTCCACGTCCAAGTCGTTCGTCGGCTCATCGAGGAGGATCAGGTTGCCGCCCTCTTTAAGGGTCAGGGCCAGGTTCAAGCGGTTGCGCTCACCGCCGGAGAGAACCTTGGAAGGCTTCTGCTGATCGGCACCCTTGAAACCGAAAGCGGAGAGGTAGGCGCGGGACGGCATTTCGTTCTGACCGACGTGAATGTAATCCAGCCCGTCGGAGACAACCTCCCACACGGTGGCCTCGGGGTCGATGTTCTCGCGGCCCTGGTCGACATAGGACAGCTTGACGGTCTCGCCAACGTCCACGCTGCCGGAATCCGGCTGCTCCAGACCCACGATGGTCTTGAACAGCGTGGACTTACCCACACCGTTCGGGCCGATCACGCCGACAATGCCGTTGCGCGGCAGGGTGAAGGACAAGTCCTTGATGAGCACGCGATCATCGAAGCCCTTGGTCAGGTTCTTGACCTCTACCACCTTGTTGCCCAGGCGCGGCGGGGTCGGAATCTGGATCTCCTCGAAGTCCAGCTTCTTGTACTTCTCGGCCTCCGCAGCCATCTCCTCGTAGCGCTGGAGACGGGCCTTGTTCTTGGCCTGGCGGGCCTTCGCACCGGAGCGAACCCATGCGAGCTCGTCCTTGAGGCGCTTCTGCAGCTTCTTGTCTTTGGCGCCGGCAATTTCCAGACGCTCAGCCTTCTTCTCCAGGTAGGTGGAGTAGTTGCCCTCGTAGGGGTAGAGCTTGCCGCGATCAACCTCACAGATCCAGCCCGCGACGTGGTCGAGGAAGTAACGGTCGTGGGTCACGGCCAGGACCGCACCCGGGTAAGACTCGAGGTGCTTCTCCAGCCACTGGACAGACTCGGCGTCCAGGTGGTTCGTGGGCTCGTCGAGCAGCAGCAGGTCGGGCTCACTCAGCAGCAGCTTGGCCAGCGCGACGCGGCGGCGCTCGCCACCGGAGAGGTTGGTTACCGGGGCATCGGACGGCGGGCAGCGCAGTGCTTCCATAGCCTGCTCGATCTTGGAATCAACCTCCCAGGCATCGGCGGCGTCGAGCTCCTCCTGCAGCTTGCCCATTTCCTCCATGAGCTCGTCGGAGTAATTGGTGGCCATCTCCTCCGCGATCTCCTCGAAGCGCTGCTTCTTCTGGAAGATCTCCCCGAGGCCCTCTTCGACGTTTTCGCGGACCGTCTTCTCCTCATTGAGCGGTGGCTCCTGGAGGAGGATGCCGACCGTCTTGCCTGGATCAAGGAAAGCCTCACCGTTGGAAGGCTGATCAAGGCCGGCCATGATCTTCAGGATCGAGGACTTACCTGCACCGTTGGGGCCCACGACGCCAATCTTGGCGCCCGGGTAGAAAGCCATGGTGACGTTATCCAAAATAACCTTGTCACCGATGGCCTTACGCACGTTTTTCATCGTGTAGATGAATTCGCCCATGTTTCACCCTTTGCTTCTGTCAGGATTGGTAAATAACAGTACAAAGACTACATCACATGGGCGGCGGTGGTCCTCTGTCCTTAGACCATCGCGTCCTCAGGTTCCGGTTCGACGTGTGACTCGGCCGCGGACTGCGCTTGCTGACGGTCCGCCGCGGTGTCCTGCGGAGTATCTCCCGACTGCAGGGCAGCCGGCATTGCTTCATTCTCCGTGGCGCTGGGTGGCGCCGTGTAATCTACGTCCGGCACCGGTGGATTCTCCCCCAGCCAGAGGGCTTCACTGCCCTCCTCGCCGTAGGAGGTGCCAATTTTGGTGGAGGTAATGCAGAAGCGGTTGAGGTCGAGCCCCACGTGCGCAATCTTGATATAGGTCCTAGAACGCGTCGCTCCGCGCTGATCCTCCCACCGATCCGTGACGATGGAGCCCATAACAAAGACCGGCATGCCCTTAAACAGGGACTTCTTGACGTTGATGGCGCACTGGCCCCACACCTCGCCGTCGATATAGTTGAGGTCCAGCTCTCGCCACACCGTCTTGCCTTCTTCATCCTTTTCCGGAACGCTGCGGGAGGAGGCAAAGCGCAGGCGGGCCTTGTACATGGTGTCGCTAATCTTGGTCAGGTGCGGGTCGTGGGTCAGACGCCCAGTGAGTGAGATTGGGTATTGAGACATTGCGTGATTCCTTTGCCATGTGTGGTTGGTGATCTTCTTGAGTGTGAGGAAGCAATACGCCTCCCTTACCTCGCATCATCGCCACCGATCACCGCACCCGCAATAGCGTCACCGCGAACCTGTGGATAACTTGTTGAAAGACTCAACAAAATATCCATTCGCACAGTTCAAAGACCCTTTTCGAACCCCCAAGGTGGGCCCACTCACGCTAGTGCTGGCGGAAGCTGGAATCGTCGCCTTCGTTCATCTGCTTGAGCATGGCGTTGTAGCTTGCCAAGTCGGCATCGCCGTCAACATCCGCCTTAGCATCGTGGCGGCGAGCAGTGGCGCGATCCTCTCGCAGCCAATCCAGGAATAGTGAACCAAACACGATCACCAGCGGGAACTGGCCAAAGCCCCACGAAATGCCACCGCCGGTCCGCTGATCCGTGACAAAGTCCGGGTTCCACGGCAGGTTCAAGGATTCATAGAAATCCAAGCCCAGAATAACCTGCATCTGCATGAGGTAGACACCGGCGAACAGGTGCAGAGGCATCGACACAAACAGGATAAGCAGGCGAACGCCAGTGGGCGCGCGCCATGGCAACGGATCCGGGCCAATAACCTCCCAGTAGTAGATGTAGCCGGAAATCAGGAAGACCCAGTTCATGATGACATGCCCGGCATGTTCCGAAATGGCAACCTCGTAGAAGCTCGGAAAGAGGTAGAGCACGTAGAGAATGGCCAGAAACTGCAGGACGTTGACCGCCGGATGCGTCAGGATGCGCAGCGTGGTGGATTTGGTGAGGGCAACGGCGGCGTCGTGAAGCGTGGGCTTGCCCGGCTCGCCCGGTTCAAACGCCTCCATGACCAAGGTCACTGGGGCACCCAACACGAGGCAAAGCGGAATCGCCATGGACAAAATCATGTGCACCAGCATGTGCATGGAGTACAGCGCCGGCATGTACAGACCAATACCGTTGCTCATGATGATGGTCATGCCCAACGAGCCCAACAGGAACCAGGTCGTGCGCCCCGCCGACCACGTCAGCCCGCGCTGCTTCAGGCGCCACAACGCATAGAGATAGAAACCGGCCAGCACGAGGCCGAGCGAGCCAAACATGAGGTCGAAGCGGAACATGGTCCACACGTTGGTGAACGTGGGGGCGTCGAAAAGCTCGTAGCCCACCAGAATCTGCATGGCATTAAGGTTCGGGTCGCGCGGCGGTGGCGGCGGCGTGCGCCCCATCGAGATGGCAACTCCAACGGTGGCCGCCATGATGAGGACCTCCACCACGGCCACCCTGATGAACAGGCGCGGGGCGTTCGTCAGCTGCGGGATGGTGACGCGACGGTGCACAAACCCAATAGCCGCCAACACCACCGTGAGCACCGCTTTGCTCAACACCAGCAGACCATAGCGGGTAGTAAAGAGATCTCCCAGCTCAACCCGAATCAGCGCGTTGACCACGCCCGTGGCAGTCAGCCCCAGAATGGCTAGGAGGGCAAGCGTGGAATAGCGGCGCACGGCAACGCCCATATCCGGACCAAGACGGCGGCCGTGCGCGATGAGCCCCATGAGCCCACCAACCCACAGCATGATGAAGAACAGGTGCAAGAGCAGTGAGTTCGTGCCGTAGTCATGGTCGCCGCCAGAGGCCGAGTGCCCCTCCATCCCGAGGGGCACGGTGAGCAACAGCGACAAGAAGAACGTACCGACCTGTCCCGCCCACGTCCGCGCAACAAACCCCGCCACGGCGACGATCGCTGCGATCCCCGCGGTGAGGAGCCAGACTTGCGACGCCGCAATCTGGCCCACCGCCATGCCCATCAGCTCCGGGTTAAGAACCTGGCGCAACGGAGTACCAGTGAGATCCGACATGACGAGGGGAACCTCGAGCAAGGACACCACCGCGGCCCCCACAGCGGCCCAGGCACCGGTCCGCGCAGCGATGTGCCCGTCGACGGTGAGGCGCGCCTTGATCAAACGCTCGTTGTCCTTATCTGGCACGGCCGGGTAAATCAAGAATGCGCTGGACATGAATGAGCCGATGGACAGGGCCATCAGCATCCAGGCGACGGCACGGAAGAAGGGCAAACCAAAGGTCGTGACGCGCCCCGGGTCCGGGATACCGAGGGCAGCGAGCGAATCTGCAAGGAAGAACAGGGAAATGATCCCGCCCACGAGACCAGCGAAGACGACGAAAGAAAGATTCAACAAACGGGAGGGCCGCGCTCCCGACGCCGAGTGCGCCAGCCCCGGCGAGTACTGTGAGCTGGTGTTTTCCTTCTCAGTGTGCATGGTGGGCAGTCTACCGCCACACATGTTCTCTTACCTAAAAGGTAGACAACTCTCAGCTTTCGGGTAGTCTTCACTTATGGACTCACGCCAGCTTCATCACTTTCGAACCGTCGTGGACCACGGTTCGTTTACGCAGGCCGCGGAATCGCTGCAGCTCACGCAACCTTCCCTGAGCCTTACCGTGCGCAAACTCGAAAAAGATCTCAACGTGAAGCTGCTCTCCCGCGGGCGCGGCGGAGTCCAAACAACGGAGGCTGGGGATTACCTCTATGGTGTCGCGACCTCGATCGATTCCCTCCTCAACACCGCTGCCGTGCGCCTAGCCGAGATTGCGTCGGGCAGTGCCGGGTCAGTCACACTGTGCTCCGCGCCCGAGTTCAATTGGCTGTATATGCCGGCGGTTCTGCGCCGCATGCGGCAACGCGCGCCAGAGGTAAGTGTTTCCTTAAAGGACTTAGAACCTACCTCCACGCTCAAGCAGGTCCTGGATGGCTCCGTGGAGATCGGCATCATCCTCACCACCAACCCACAGCGGTTCCGCCAAGACTACGGCACACAGCTCACCATTGACTGCGCCGCCGAGATGGACCTGCGCGTCGCACTCCCCCAACGCCTGGCGGACCTACCCGACCCCGTCCAGCTCTCCGATCTTGCCGCCGAAACGTGGCTCCTGCCGCCGCGCTGTCCGGAGCTCAGCAGCCTGCCCGAAGTGTTGGACCAGGTATGGGCCGCGGCCCCGCTCAGCAAACCTATGGGTGTCCAGGAAATTTCCACGCTGCAAACAGGCTTGCCGCTCGTTGCCGGCGACTATGGCATCAGCCTCATGCCGCACACCGCGCAGGCCTTGGGCCAAAGCGGCGTTCATTTCCGCCGCGTTGCGGAAACGCTGCCTACTATGCAGGCGCTTCTCATCCACCGTACGGACCGTGCATTGAGCCCGGCAGCGCGCACGTTGGTCTCCACCCTCCTCAGCACCAGCACCGAATCAACGCCAGCAGTAGCCCGATAGTCTGACTTCGCTCTCCGGTGCGTTATGATGGCTCGGTACGCCTCCATAGCTCAGTGGATTAGAGCAGTGGGTTTCTACCCCATGTGTCGCGGGTTCGAATCCTGCTGGGGGCACGCAGTTCAGAGCCACTTTTTGAGATTTGCCATAACGTCAAAAAGTGGCCTTTAGGCACCTTTTGGGCACACTCCTATGGACATTACTCTCGCCACTTTTGACTACGCCCCGGAATCCGCGCTGCGCGGACTGCGTTTCAGTAACGCCTGGGTGCCGTCGCCAAGCTATGCGGAATCGCGCCGCGGGGTGCTCACCGGACAGTACCCGCAGCGCGGCGCCACCACCCGCATCACGGAGATTTTCGCGGCCGCCGGCTTCGAGGTCCGAGAAGATGCCCTCCCCGCGTCCTCACCGGTCTTTCGCCTCCTCGAGCAGCCAAAACCCCAGCTGCTGGGTGACCTGGAGGGCGTCGTGGCGGTCTGCTCCCTACAGGGCGAGAAGTCCGCGATGTCCCTCCTATGGCCCGGCGTAGCGGAGTCTGGGGTCTGCGCAGAGCTCGTCTCCCCTCTCGACCTAGCGCCCACGCTCGCGGCAATCGCGGGGCTGGATGTGCGCCCCAACGCCCCGCTGTCCTTCGACGGTCTCAATCTGGTTCCGGTGCTCCGCTACGGCGCCTCCGGGCACGCAGCACTCTTCTTCGACAACGGCGTACGTATGCAGGACGCCGTGCTTGTCGACGCCTCCGCCACCCCGCCCAGCGCCTTGCCGCGTCTGCAGGAGGAGTGGGAAACGTGGAAGAGGTTTATGGCTTTAGGCCCGCTGCAGTAGCTACTCCACCGGGATAACAACCCAGAGGATGAGATAGAGCAGGATTCCTGAGAAGCCCAGCAGAGTCGCAACAACGAAGAGAATGCGCACCAGGGTCGGATCGAGGTTGTAGGTCTGTGCGATGCCGCCGCAGACGCCGCCGAGCATCGTGTCAGTAGTGGAACGAGTTAAACGTTGGTTGGTCATGATGTCTCCTTTCGCTTTCTATTATCCAGAGTTGGGGCCGAGGAGACATCAGTATTTACCCTGATTTAAACCCTGAGTGCTCTACGCTGGGTGGAGACTTCCCACCCCTGAGAGAAAGGACGCCGTTTCATGGCTCACTCCCCTGGGCTGCCCGCCCCTACCCGCTCCTCGTATGCACTGCTGACTGGTGCCAGCCAGGGCATTGGCGCTGCGATGGCCAGAGATTTGGCTGCTCGCGGCTACAACGTCATTCTCGTTGCCCGCCGCGAAGAAGTCCTCGAATCCATCGCTGCGGACCTACGCTCCCGTCACGAGGTTGATGCCATTGCGCTGGCTGCGGATCTCTCCGAGGCGGCGGACGTTGACCGCGTTATCGAGTTCATGGCGGGCAAGGAAATCTCCATCATCGTCAACTCGGCGGGCATCGCCAGCTTTGGCAAGTTCATGGATCAGGACTGGGATTATGAAACCCGGCAGTTCGATCTCAACGGCAAGGCCGTTCACCGTCTGACCCGTGCCGCACTGGAGCAGATGCTGCCGCGGCGCAGCGGCGCTATTTGTAACGTGGGCTCGGCTGCGGGCAACGTCTCCATTCCGAACAACGCCACCTATGTTTTCACCAAGGCAGGTGTCAATGCCTTTACTGAGGCCCTGCACTATGAGCTCAAGGGCTCGGGCGTGACCTGCACTCTGCTGGCTCCTGGCCCAGTGCGCGATGCTGTTATTCCCGAGGAGGAGCAGTCCATCGTGGATAAGGTCGTCCCGGACTTCTTGTGGACCACCTACGAGTCCTGCTCCGAAGAAACCCTCGAGGCCATGGCCCGCAACCAGCGGCGCGTAGTCCCCGGCCCGCTCTCCAAGGTGATGAACGCGTTGGGCAAGATTGTGCCGACCCCGATTGTTGCGCCGATCATCGGCAGCTTCTATTCCAAGATGGCCTAAAACACGCCAAAGCCCGCGCTCCGTTTCAAGGAGCGCGGGCTTTGCTTTACTTACCTTGGAGCGGAGAGTCCTGCGCGATGGCCTTCTGCGCGGCCTCCTGGCGGGCAAGCTTGCGTTCTACCCAGAAATCAGCGTTCTGGATACCCAGCGCCTCTGGGTCGAACTGCGGATCCTTGCCAGCAGCCTTCTGTGCGCTGTAGTCCTTAAGGCACTTGAGAGCCGGAACCTGCAGGAAAAGGATGGCAATGATGTTGAGCCAGGCCGTTGCGCCAACACCGATATCACCCAGCGCCCAGGCAGCGCCTGGAGTTGTCGTAGCACCGATAACCACGGACACCACGAGGAGAATGCGCAGGAGCCAAACCAGTGCGCGACGGGTGGTCTTGTTGCTAATCCACCGGTTGAAGTAGGTCAGGTTGACCTCTGCCATGTAGTAGTAGGCCAAGACGGTGGTGAAGGCAAAGAACGCGATGGCGATGGCAATGAAGCTCGGTCCGAAACCTGCCAACAGGGTGTCTAGGCCGTGCTGGACAAAGCCCGGACCCACCTCAACACCATCCGGGATAGAACCGGCATAACGCACGGGACCGTCCTCAGATTCGCCCTCGAAGACCTTGTACATGTCCGTGGAGATGATGATGAAGGCGGTTGCGGAGCATACGAAGAGGGTATCGATGTACACCGCGAAAGCCTGGACGAAACCCTGCTTCGCTGGGTGGGACACTTCCGCGGCCGCAGCAGACTGCGGACCGGTACCCTGGCCTGCCTCGTTAGAGTAGATGCCTCGCTTCACGCCCCACATGATGGCCGAACCCAACAGGCCAGAGAAGGCCTGCTCGGCGCCGAAAGCAGACTTAAAGATCATGCCGAAGACCTCAGGGATCTGGTTAAAGTTCATGATCAGAATGATGATGGCAAAGAGAATGTAGGCAGCCGCCATGAACGGAACCACGAGGGACGCGAAGTTCGCGATGCGCTTGACGCCACCGATAATGATGATGGCCAGAATTCCGCCCAGAACCAGCGCAGACCAACCAACTTCGATGCCCCACGCGTTCTGGACTGCCGCAGCCACACCGTTAGCCTGAATTCCCGGCAGGAAGTAGCTGGTAGCCAGGATCATCGCAATGGCGAAGACGATGCCGTAGACCACCATGAACGGGCCAGCCTTGGTGTGTTTGTAGGCCTTCTCGATGTAGTAGGCCGGGCCGCCGCGGTACTCACCAGTGTCCTGGTCCTTCTCCTTGTAGACCTGCGCCAAGGTACATTCCACGAACGACGTTGCGGAACCCAGCAGCGCCACCGCCCACATCCAGAACACAGCGCCTGGGCCGCCGAACGCAATAGCCGTAGCAACGCCGGAGATGTTGCCCACGCCGACACGGCCGGCCAAGGAAATCATGAGCGACTGGAAGGACGAGACACCCGAATCGGAGCTCTCACCATCCTTCAGCTGCTTAATCATGTCCGGAATGCAGCGTACCTGCAGGAACTTGGTCGCCAAAGTGAAATAGATTCCCGCGCCGAGACACAGGAAGACCAGTGCTGGTGACCAGATTAGAGCATTGAGGGTATCGAGAAAGGTTGACATCGGTAGGTTACCGTCCTTCGCTATATGTGAGTGCCATCACGTTAAAGGCTGTCCTAATAATGTCCCATCGACTGAGGCTTTCGTGAGCAAAATCATAAAAAAGTTGAGAATGCCCCCTCTCGCAACCCGGGCAATCGCCACAAAACCCCAGTTCACATCGTTCAAGAAGCTTTTTACCGCCCGAGTCTTCGCTCTACCCCCACTTACCCCCATCCCAACACCTACCGAACCGCTACCAAGGAGAAACTATGGTGGAACCCATGAGTGATATCCCCGCTAAGAATGACCGCCTTGTCTGGATCGATCTGGAAATGACCGGACTGGAACCACAGCGCCACGTCATCGTGGAAGTTGCCGCCGTGATAACCGACGCCGAGCTGAACATCCTTGACGAAGGCATCGACCTCGTCGTGCACGCCACGGAGGAGCAGCTCGCGGAGATGGACGACTTCGTCACCACAATGCACGCAAACTCCGGGCTGGACAAGGAAATTCGGGAATCCACGCTCACGATCGAAGAAGCAGAGGAAGCAGTACTGAAACTCGTCGAGAAGCACTGCGATCCGAACCACCCTGCACCCTTGGCGGGAAATTCCATCGCTACGGACCGCGCCTTCATCCGCGCCTACATGCCACGTCTGGATACCGCGCTGCACTACCGAATGATTGATGTTTCCACCATTAAAGAGCTCGCCCGCCGCTGGCACCCGCGGGCTTATTACAACCAGCCGGATAAGGGAATGGCACACCGGGCACTGCAGGACATTATCGAGTCCATCCGCGAGCTCGATTTTTACCGCCGCAGCGTTTTCCGCACCGACGACGGCCCCTCCTCCACGGAAGCCGAGGAACTGAAGGCCGCTACAACCACCGATTACCAGGCGTTTTTGTAAAACCGACGACGTGGGTTAACCTGTATCTCGTTGCTTTCGGGCAACGATGGTGGCTGTAGTTCAGCTGGTAGAGCACCAGGTTGTGATCCTGGGTGTCGCGGGTTCGAGCCCCGTCAGCCACCCCGAACAAACCCCGCATTGTGCTTGAGCAGGATGCGGGGTTAACTTTTTGCGCCAATCCTCGGGCTCAGAGCCACTCCCCACTCCCCACGCCGCGCACGGCGGCCTGCACCGCGAAGCCCGCAACCAACCCTAGCCTTAGATATTTTAGCCTTACCTAATTACATAGTGTGTAGGCTTATATCCGCACAGCAACTCAAGTATTCCGAAGGACAGTGATAACAATGGCTGCCCAAACTAAAGAAGTAGCGCCGAAGCGCAAGCCCCGCAAGGCACATGAAGCAACCGTGACTGGTCGTCACCAGGTCTCTCCGGACTTGGTTCGGTTGAGCATGAACTCCCCGGCTTTTGTGGGCAAAGAGCTGGAGTTTACGGATCACTACATCAAGCTGTTGTTCGTGCCACAAAGCGCTGACTACTCTTGGCCGTTTGATGTCCAACAGATTCGTGAAGAGCAGCCGCGTGATAAACACCCGATTCTCCGCACCTATACCCTGATCAACCTGAACCCGGAAACCGGGGACTTCGACGTTGACTTTGTCACCCACGGTGATTCCGGCTTGGCCGGTCCATGGGCACGAGTAGCTGAGGTCGGAGAGAAGATCGGTTTCCTCGGCCCAGGTGGCGCGTGGGGACCCACCGAAGAGTATGCGCACTTTGTGTTCGCCGGCGATGAATCCGCGGCACCGGCCATCAGTGCCGGCTTGAAGCGTCTCCCCGAAGGCGCGACTGCAACTGCATACATCGAGATCGCGGCCGAAGACCGCACGTTTGAACTCCCCACCCGCGAGGGCGTGGAGGTCATCTGGGTGGTCCGCAATGGCGCTACCCCCGGTACTGAGCTATCCCGCGTGGTGCGCGAAGCTGGTATCCCCACGGGGAAGACAACCAGCTGGTTCATTCACGGTGTCGCCGAGATGATCAAAGAACTGCGTCGCTTCCTTTTCGTTGAATCTGGAATTCCCAAGGAAGACGTTTCTATCTCTGGCTACTGGCGCATCGGCATGACTGAGGACCAGTGGCAGGCCTCCAAGCGCGAATTCAACGCCGAAATTGAAGCCGAAGAAGACAAGGCCAAAGCCTAAATCTCGCTCGCACGTTAGACTGCGGCAATGATCGATTTCACCGCCTCCGCAGACATCGTCGCTCCCCAACTGCTGGGAATGGTGCTGACACACAACGGCGTCTCCATTCGCATCACAGAGGTGGAGGCCTACCTCGGCTCAGGCGATGAGGCCTCGCACACCTTTAACGGACGTACCCCACGCAACGCCGCCATGTTCGGTCCGCCCGGCCGCCTCTACGTCTATGTGTCCTACGGCATCCACCGGAACGGCAATATCGTTTGTGCACCCGAAGGGACCGGCGAGGGCTGCCTACTCCGAGCGGGCGAAGTAGTCGATGGTGTAGACCTCGCCTACCAGCGGAGGGGCGACACGGAGTTTCATAATCTCGCCCGCGGCCCTGGCAATGTGGGCAAGGCCCTTGGTTTCAGCATCGAGGACAACGGCACGCCCGTCCTCCTCAGCGATCGCGAAAGGGAGCCCGAGTGGGTTCGCGGGCCGCGCATCGGAATCTCCAAGAACCAAGACGCAGCCTTACGCTTTTGGATTCCCTTCGATAAGACGGTGTCGCGACGCCGCGGTCTCCCCCGCTAGTTCTTATTGGAGGGACATGGGGGCGAACCGCCCCATGCCTCACCCAACTACGCCAAGGCTGCTCGCACCAACTCTGCTGCTTGGGACGGGGTCTTTCCTACCTTTACACCGGCGGCCTCCAGTGCTGCCTTCTTTCCTTCTGCCGTACCGGAACCGCCCGAGACGATGGCACCGGCGTGGCCCATCGTCTTACCCTCTGGTGCGGTAAATCCAGCAATGTAGGCAATGACCGGCTTCGTCACATGGTCCTTGATATAAGCCGCAGCGTGCTCTTCTGCGTCGCCGCCAATCTCACCGATCATGATGATTGCCTCGGTGTCCGGGTCATTCTGGAATGCCTCGATCGCAGAAATATGCGTCGTACCGATGATCGGGTCACCACCGATTCCCACGCACGTGCTAAAGCCGATGTCAGAGAGCTCGTACATCATCTGGTACGTCAACGTGCCCGACTTCGACACCAAGCCAATCTTTCCCGGGTTCGGAGCGGTCTCCGCCGGGATAATGCCCGCATTGGATTCACCCGGCGTGTACAGCCCTGGGCAATTGGGGCCGATGATGCGCGTCTTGGACTCTCGCCCCAACGCATAGAGCTCCGCAGTGTCCTTCACGGGGATTCCCTCGGTGATGATCACGACGAGCTCAATGCCAGCGCGGATCGCCTCCTCCGCCGCATCCTTGGTGAACTTTGCCGGCACGAAGATGACGGTGACGTTAGCGCCTGTCGCCTGCATAGCCTCGCGCACGCTGCCAAACACAGGGATCTCGCGCCCATCAATGTCCACGCGTTCGCCTGCCTTGCGCGGGTTGACGCCACCTACGATGTTGGACCCGGACGCCAGCATGCGGCGCGTGTGCTTCATGCCTTCCGAACCCGTCATGCCCTGCACAATGATCCGCGAGTCTTTGTTGAGAAAAATCGACATATCTACTCCTAGTTCGCCAGCTCAGCAGCCCTGCGGGCAGCAGCATCCATGGTTTCAACCTGCTCCAGTTTGGGCAGGTGTGCGTCATTAAGAATCGAGCGTCCCAGCTCGGCATTATTGCCGTCGAGGCGCACCACGAGCGGCTTGGGTTCGATCCCCTCAGAATCCAAAATCTTGTACGCCTGCACGATGCCCTTGGCAACCTCGTCGCACGCGGTAATGCCACCGAAGACGTTAACGAAGACAGATTTCACTTGCGGGTCGCTGAGAATCACCTCAAGCCCGTTAGCCATCACTTCCGCATTGGCACCACCGCCGATATCGAGGAAGTTCGCGGGCTTCGGCTGCGATGCAAGATCCTCGCCGGCGTAGGCCACGACGTCGAGCGTTGACATCACCAAGCCAGCGCCGTTGCCGATGACACCCACCGAACCATCGAGCTTGACATAGTTCAACCCCATCTTCTGCGCCTTGAGCTCCAGCGGGTCGGTCGCACCGTGGTCCTGCAGGTCGCGGTGCTCGGGGTGGCGGAACTGCGCGTTATCATCCAGCGTGACCTTGCCATCGAGCGCAATAATTTCGCCGCTTGACGTCTTGACCAGCGGATTAACTTCCACCAGCGTGGCGTCTTCCTCGGTATAGACCGTGTAAAGCTTCTTGAACACGGGCACGAGCTTGGCGACGTCCCCCTCATCAAACCCCGCCTCATATGCCATGTCCCTAGCGAGGGTGTCCGTCATGCCGTCGAGCGGGGAGAAGCTTCGCTTAATCAGGGCATCTGGGCGCTCCTCGGCCAGCTTTTCAATCTCCACGCCACCTTCCTTGGAGAGCATGGCCAGGTAACGGCGCTTGGTGCGGTCGAGGAGGATCGAGAAGTAGTATTCCTCAGCGATGTCTGCGCCTTCTGCCACCATCACCTTGCGCACGGTGTGGCCCTTGATTTTCAGGCCCAGGATCTCGTTGGCCTTCTCCGCGGCTTCCGCGGGGCTGTGCGCTAGCTTGACTCCCCCGGCTTTGCCGCGCCCACCGGTTTTGATTTGTGCCTTGACCACAACCACCGGCGTGCCCAGCTTCGTGGCTGCTTCCTCAGCCTGCACGGCCGAGGTCGCAACAATGCCCTTCAGGGTGGGAACCCCATGAGCTTCAAAGAGGTCTCGAGCTTGGTACTCGTAGAGATCCACTTCTGCCTCCATCTTTGCAGTGAATAACTAGTTCTCCACAAGATTCACCAAAACAGAGACGTGATGCAAACCACTTAACATTCGCGCCTGCGCAGTGCTTCACAAAGTGCGCGGGCATGACGCAACGCCGCCCGTTGCAAGGCCACAGTATGCCAATAGCGAATTAACTGACTTCACTTTCGGGGGCACCCTAGACGGTAACCCTAGGCAACGCTGTCAATAATCGCGGCCAATTCCTTCGATGCGCTCTTCATGTCTTCCACGTCCTTCGCATCACCCATCGAGTGCCGGAACATGTAGTTAACCACTTCCGCATTACCCACGGTGGTCACGCAAAAGAACTGCCGCAGGTCCGCCTCCGGGTGCTTCGCGCAGGCAAAGTAGCGGCCACCCTCAGTGAAGTCGAGGTCCTCAAAAGGTTTGACCTCTTCGCCGTTCTCTCGCTCCTGACGCTGATAGTCCTCGGCAATGAACGAGCGCACGTCTCGCGCGGCCTGCTCATTGTCCTGTGGACAGGGGTCAGTTTCTTTCTCATCTAGATAGCTGGAACCGACCATAAACTGCAGCCCATCCGCCTGATAGAAGCGCCCCCAGCCATCAGGCTCACCCGCGTCATATGTGGGGTCGTGCGCCAGGCCAGCGAATTCCTCCGGCATCGCCTCCAACAGCGCCGGGACATCGAATTCAGTCGCGCACGTACCTTCCTCAGCTGGAGCGGCAGCGCTAACGCTTGATACAAACGGGCTTGCACTTTCGCTTTCCTCATGCGTGCTACCGCCTTCCGAGGAGCACGCCACCAACGCCAACGGCGCTAGTAGCACTATCGCAGCTCGCTTATACCAGTTCATCCGGGGCCCTTTCCTTGGCAGTTTTTCCGCAAGACTACCCCGGCAATCAACCGGGCTACTGGTTAGCGGTAGCGTTCCCCGCAGACCACGTCTCCCAGTCCATGTTCCAATCCCCCAGGCCGTCGAGCGGGCTCAACACGCCACCGCCGGTGTTGGAAACCCTCACGATATCGCCGCGCTTGACCGTGTTTTGGAACCACTGAGCAGCCTCAGTAGTCACGTTGATGCAGCCGTGGGACTGGTTGTAACTGCCCATCGCACCCACAGCCCAGGGCGCCGCGTGGACATAGATTCCGGAGTAAGACATCTGGGTCGCCCACTGAACGTCGGTCTTATAACCGCCGGCGTCGAGAGCCAGGCCAAAGGTAGTCGAGTCCATAGTGAGGGACGGGTACTGGTCACCGATGATGTAGGCGCCATTCGGGGTGTCCCACTGGCCATCCCTGCCCATCGACACCGGAATGCGGCGCAGCACCTCGCCATTCTTGAACACCGACATCATCTTCGTGTTGTTATCGACCAGCGTGATGACGCGGTCACCGATAGTGAAGTTGGTGGAGGCATCCTCGCCGCCGTAAACACCGCCGCCGAGGTTGCGACCGTACAGGTCGACGTCGACAGTCACTTTCGTGCCCGGCTCCCAGTAGTTCTGCGGGCGCCAGCGCACCTCCTGGTTATTTACCCAGTAGAACGCCCCCTCAACGGCAGGCTCGGTCTTGACCGTGATGGCCTTCTCGGCCGCCTTGCGGTCGGTGACGTAGTTGCCGAAACGCACGCCGATAACCTGGCCCACTCCTACTTCGGAGTCCGGCAGCGGGCTCAACGCCACCTCAGACACCGCCGCGGCCTGCGGGGTAGTGAAGGTGATGGTCTTGTGGGTGCCATCCTTGTCTGTGGCATCGATGGTGTAGGTGCGGTTGTAGCCCAAAACTTCGGCACTCTTCCACGTGGTCGAATCACTCGACAGCTCGTCCTCCACCACTTTGCCAGCCTCGTTGGTCATCGTCACCGACTTCAGGCCCGCAGGAGAAGTGACCTCGACCGGTTCGGAAGGATCGACATCACTAGCACCGTCTTTGACAGAGAACTGTAGTTGCTTCGCCTTAGCGGCTGCCGACGCCGACGCATCCGCCGCCGCACTCACTTGGGCGTCTGCCTCAGAGTGGCTATCGGCCGGGCTGGAGTTCTCGACCCCGCCAATGGTGCAGGCGGTCAGAAGGGAGGCAGTCGCAATGAGACTCGAGAGAAGCACTGCGGGACGTGCAGAAGGGAATAGAGAGTGCACACAAACCCCTAGCTCATAAAAGGACGAACAAGGACAAGAGTGCACTAAGCCTAACTGCCTGCACGGCCTTCTCACTAGTTAGCGCCACCGCCCTTAACCGTTTCGTTACCGGTCTTCCCCACTCCCACATTCCACGCTTTCAAAGAAGAGAAAAGTAGCCGCTACCTAAGGAGCTCAAAAACCTTTATTCACCTGGCGATTTTACCTTTTCAGGAAGAGGGTGTTAAAGTTACATCTCGTTGCACGGCAGGCACTGAGGAAATCAGAGCCAGCTAGGTAAACACCAGCGCCATTAGCTCAATTGGCAGAGCAACTGACTCTTAATCAGTGGGTTCGGGGTTCGATTCCCTGATGGCGCACAGTTTAACCCCCTTCACCAGCATCTACAGTGAAGGGGGTTTCGTTTACAAGTCACACGAACCAGTATCTATCCCGCACTTTGAGTAGGCGCGAACAACTCAAGCACGTCCGTATGGTCACCAGCATCAGCCGCACGCCGCACGTAGTACCGCCCCGTAATCGCCGGGGAGGCGTGCCCCAACTGTCGCGCCGCCTCTTCAACACCAGAGACCTCTTCAATGGCCGTCGCCACCGACGAACGAAAAGACTTCAGCTTCACATGAGAATAGGTTTCGCCCCGCGCATCACGGAACTTTGAACGAACATTAACAATGTCTAGAAACCCGCCCTTCGTGTTCGGAAACACCAGCACACTTTCGGCATTGACTACGCGCTCAATCAGCATGTCGCGAAACCAGTTCGGCAGCGACACCACACGGTACCCCGCCTTCGTCTTCGTGTACCCCTGACGAACCAGTTTCCCGTCCTGGCGCACAATCGCCCCCGTGAGCGTCACACGCGCCTTAGGAGTCGCATTAAGGTCAATGTCCGACCATTGGAGCGCTAACACCTCTGAAGGACGAAACCCCGTCGCCATGAGCGCGCCAACGATACCCACTAGGTCAACTCTCTTATACGGGGTTTGCCACGCCTGAACGTTCTGCCAAATGGCCTGTATCTCAGGGAGGGTCAACGCTACAGGCTCTTCGTCTTCACGGTCTTTAGCCCTAAGCTTCACACCATAAGTAGGGTTCATTGGCCACACGTTGACACCGTGCATTGCCGTCACGTCATAAGCACGTGAGAGAAGCACTTTCGAGAGCTTCGCATTAGCAGGCGCACGCTCTGACAGCTTCATTAACCAGTTCACGATAATTGGCTGAGTGCATTCGGCAATGGGCAGCCGCCCAATAGCCCTATCCCCCTGTTTGCCTGAAAAGAGCGGCAGGATTCTTTCGTAGGTGTTTACCGATTGAACGCGGAGTTTACGGTTACCCACCGTGCCATCTCGCATAGCTTTAAGGGTTAGCTCGAGAAGCTCGAGAAGGGGCGTATCGCCGTCAATGATGGCCCCAGCGTTTTCGTACACACGGACACGGGCATTCGCTTCAAGGGCAGCGGCAGCTTCGTCTTTCGTGCCCCCTGTTGCTTGCAGCTCGAGCCGTTTATCCGCAAACGTTCTGACGTAGCCATGAGCGCGCCACCGTCGTGGGCCAATCTTCTCGTATCTAATCGTTCCGAGTTGACCTACAGGGAGTTTCCTTCGTGGCATGAGTGTTTCGCCTTTTCCGTTTCGTTGGGTCATGAACGGAACTAGCAGTTAGGACACCAGCCTCACGGGCACGTCGAACTAGTTGCTGGCCGGTAGCCGTGGATACTTGAAACGCTTCTCCCACGCTCTTAGTAGGCGGCAGGCCCCGCAACAGTGCACCTTCGTAGATTCGCTTTACCCACTCCAGTACCAGGTCCCTATCGCCCCACGGCCATTGCGCACGAACTTCGTCCGGTACTTGAAGCGCCTCTTTCTTGTCCCTCGCTTCTATCAGGTCTTCGTTGAAGGGCTTGAGGTAGAGGTTAGCGATCATTCTGCCTAGCCGTTTGAGGGGAACGGCCCTTAGGTCTTTGGAGGTTACGCCACCTTCGCTACTAATCAGCACGCTATCAACAACGTAGTAGATAACGGGGAGATCGACAGAGTTGAGAACTTCTACTGAGTCGCCTTCAGGATGAAGTTCCTCTGTGAAGCGCAGTTTCATCTGAACTGTCTTCGTTCCGTCCGTAAAGACGAACGTTTCAGAAACAGTTCCTGGCTGGCCTACTAGCAGGCCTTTTTCAACGTCACCTAGATCCAAAGTGCCAAATGCACGCTCAAATCTCCATTGACCCATGCGCGCTAGTGTCCCACTATTCAGTTCCTTTGCGCAAGAGATATTAACTTATATCGCTTGCACGAAACTTATACTAGTGAGTAGTATCAAATCTGTCCACATCACAACATGTCAAACAATCGCAAAGGAGTTTGAGACATGAACATCACACGGGACACCTACACGACCAACGAAGCCGCTGAAGTAATCGGCTGCAAACCAACCACCCTTCACACATGGCGACACCGCAAAACCGGCCCGAAATGGCACCGCGTCGCCGGTCGAATCCGCTACTTCAAGACCGACGTCGAAGAGTGGCTTCAGGCCCAAATGGCCTCAGCATGACCCCGAAACGACTAAACCCCCTCAAGTAGTTGCAGCTACCTGAAGGGGACGACCATAAGGAAGAAATCCTCATGAACAACAGTGACCTCAACCTTACACCACTCTGTATCCCCATCGTTACAGATGCACCCCACGGGCAGTACAACATTGACGTGTTCCATGACCCTAGCGACGGCTACACCGCAATCACTTTGAGCGCGACCTTTACCCCTCACCAGGTCGAAGACTTCACGGTTGAAGAGGTAGACGCCCTCATTAAAGGCCTTCTCAAGGCGCGGGTCATTGCGGACGAATACCGCCCCATAAACCTGTACCCCAGCGCGCTATAAACGCCACAGCTCCCTGAAACCACTCGAGACAGCCGCACCCGAAAAGCGTGCTGTCTCCCCCGTGAGAAGCTCCCTCACCTTCACACAGCGCGAAAGGACAAAGCACTCTCCCCACCGACACAGAGGAGCACTTTTCTCATGAACAACAACAGAGTTCGAGCCACGACACTCAACGAAGAGCAAACCAAAGCTTTCGCTGAGTGGAAACGACAGATGGAGCGGAGATTCATGTTCGCTCAACGTTGCGAACCACTCCCCCACCGCAACGGCAGCCGTGGCTACTTCACGGAGGTGTACTAGTGCCTAGCATCACTACATTCAACGCCCGCCACGTCCTAGCGGCCCTCATGGCCGCCCCTCACGACTTCAGTAGCTCAGCTGTAAAGCGCCTACAGGCAAACGACTTTCCCAACTGGATACACCAGACAATTTTCAAGGCGTTAGAGGAAACACTCAACTCGAGCACCAGTGAAGGCGGTGCCCTACTAGTACAGGTGCATGCTCACCTTCTCGAGACAGGTCAACTTAAAGACACCGATAACGGGCTGAGAGCTGAACTGGCCGAACTGGCAAACATTAAAGGCCAACCAGAGATGTTTGCCTCCCTCTCTAAGATTCTGATCTCCGCTCGTTGGAGGAATGAAGCCAAAGACTATGCGGAGCGAATCCTTCAGCACATAGACAGTTCGGAAACAGACCTCATAGCCGCGCTAGCGGGTCTAGAAACGGTACGGCAGCACTATGTAAGGGCCTACCCGTTTCGCCCGGCAGCGGGCCATTTAACGCCGCCCGTCGCTCTTCCAAAGCAATCGACTGAGACGCGGAAGGAAGGACAGGTAGGAGCATGACCACAACACAACTCCCCACCAACAACGTTCAAAGTGGGCAGCGCCCCACACCTAACCTTCTCGAGCGCTTCGTACGTAATGGCACCTGGCTGGAGAAGCAACAATTCCCCCCGCTGCAATTCGCTGTACCTGGAATACTCCCTGAAGGCTATTGCATGCTTGCAGGCCCGCCAAAGGTTGGTAAGTCCTGGCTGGTGGCAAACATTGCCACCGCGTGCGCTACTGGTGGGCACACGTTCGGCTGCATTAAGTCACCCTTACGAAAAGTGCTGTACTTCGCACTTGAAGATGGCGACCGGCGACTACAAACAAGGTTCCGAAAAGTATCCCCTACCGGAACAATCCCCGAATATGTCTACCGCGTGCTCACAGCACCATCACTCGAGCACCTTCTCGCCATTGCACGGCAGTTCCTAAAGACATGCGAGCAACCGCCCGTTATCGTCGTTGACACCCTTGGCCGAATCTCCCCAGGCCGTACCTCTTCCCAGTCTCACTTTGAGGCTGATTACCAACTAGGGGCTACACTCCAGAAACTTGCACAGGAATGGCCCGGAACGACCGTGCTGGCAGTCCACCACACCAATAAGGGCGAACACAGTGACTTCATGAACTCTGTGTCTGGCACACAAGGCGTCACAGGCGCATGCGATGCCGTCCTAGTGCTCAGTCGCGCCCGTGGCGAACGTGACGCCATTATCTCAGTCTCTGGCCGTGACCTTGAGCATGAAGCGGAATACGCCATGAGTATGAACGATGGCCGTTGGGAATTGATGGGCGGCAGCCTTGAAGCCGCCCGCGATAACGCTCAAGAGGTGCGCCGGGCACAACGTGAGTCCGATAACGAGAAGCGTTACGGAGACATGTCTAGGTTGATTATCCAGACTCTCCGTGACAGTGAAACCCCACTCACGGCAAAGAGCATTGCTGAAGCCGTGGGGATAACGAACGATAAAGCCGGTACGTACCTTCGTCGTTTGGAGAAGGCCGGGCAGGCTGAGAAGGTCGAACGCGGACTCTATAAATACGTGTACGAAGTGTACTAAGTGTACTAATCGCAGGTAGAGGGGCACTTTTCTCCCTCCCCTCTTCCTCCCCCTGTGTACGAAGTGTACGAAACTCAACTCCCTCTCTTTTTAGGCAGTGTACGAAGTGTACGAATAGGTCTGTGAATATATAGGCTTTGACCTGGCATTAGGACACTTCGTACAGTTCGTACACCACTTTGACAGGCCACCACCCCCACCCCACTCACACACATTTGTTCGATGCCCCGTAAGGGCATACCTACCACTACACCTAAGGTGAAACCATGAGAAACGAAGAGCGCGACCTACTGGACGCCCTGGAGATGACCGACGAAGAGTGCGACCTACTGGACTCCCTGGCCGCCCCCGGAACTGTCGATGAAATCAGTGATGCGGAGCTAGCCGCCGCCACCGCCGAGCTGGCCGAACTGGGCCGCATGCTCCCCAACCAAGAAGAAGAGCAACGATGATGCGCCGCTGGCACCCGATGACATGGCCAACCTCGTGAATGAGCGTGTAGCTGAGCTGTCCGCTGGCCGGTAACACAAGGGCCGGTAATCACCCCCGTTTCCGCTGGCCGAAACACCTGCTCCCTAGACCCCTGCTTTTGAGCAAAAAGAGCACCCCCGCCACCGATGAAGGTAGTAGGGGTGCTCGTCTCTCGTTATGGGGGTTATCCACGCCCCACAGGTGAGTGTATCGGCCGGGCACGTGACGGGGCGGGCATGGGGCGGTGGCCTAGCCGTTCTGACTGCACGCCCCGGTGGGGGATCATTCTTGCATGGCTGAATTCAATTTTAAGGATGCATATTCGCAGCTGGTGCTGCTGTCGAAGGCAATGGCGACGGTGCTGGAGCGTTACGGCAATGACTCGAAGCTAACGCAGGAGGGGCAGGCGGAGGCCGCCAACGAACACTGTGAGCGGGTGGGCTATAACGCCCTCGTCGAAGAGCTACGCGGAGTCTGGGACATGCTTGTACCGGCTGTAAAGGCTCACTATGAAGCATTGCGCGCTCCGCTGTACCCCGAAGCACGTGGGGCACAGGAAGAGATGGCCGCCGAGCTGGCTGTTGCTCGTATCGCCCGCCGTGGGCATGAGCACCGCCGCGTAAAGCCGGTGTGGGAGGAGCTAGGCCCGGTACCGGCTCGCACTCTCTGGGTTGGGGAGGTTCGCGCTAAGGGTGGGGCGGAGCTGGAGATGATTCGCGCCATGGAGGTGGCAGACCAGCCCGCCCTGTCCGGTGAGGACAACATCGTGACTGCCGCTGAGACGGTCACGCGCTTTGCGAAGCACCAGCTGGATAGCCTCGTGGAGATGCAGAACCTCCCGCCGCGTGAGGGTGCTTATAACGATGAAGCGCTGAAGCAGATCGGCTACTACATGGATAAATTCTTTGCGGAGCCGCTACCCGTGACCAAGGTGCCCACCCTGTCCGCTATCCCTACTAGCCGTTAGGAGGCCGCTGTGGCGACTTTAGGAGAAATAGCGGCAGAGCATCTTAAACAGGCCCGTGAGCGCCGTACACAGCTGTTTGAGGCGGAACGCCGGGGGGAGCCGGTGGGCCGTGAAATCAAGCACGTGGATGACCTTATTGACATGCTTTCGCGGGGCCTAGACCGATTGAAGGAGAAAGAGCAATGAGCACTGAAGCACTAGACCGCGCTAAGGACGAACTGGCCGCTCTACGTGAGCGCGCCGCTGCTGGGGAGCCGGTAGAGGTGTCGGAGATGTCTGCTGCCCTGGCCAAGTTGGCAGACCTCGCCGCCGAGGATGCAGCGATGAAGAAGGCCGAGCAAGAACTGAACGCCGCTCGTGAAGCTGGCGAGAAGAAGCGGGCCGAGAAACAGGCCGAGCTGCTGGAGCAATTCGCCACGGTGCGTGCCGAGCTGGCCGCCGCCGCCGCCACCGCTGAGAAAAAGCACGCGGCAGCAATGAAGCCCGTGAATGAGTACGCCGCCGCCCGCAAGGTGGAGGCAGACCTGTATGAGCGGATGCGCAGCATTGTGTGGGAGGTTGATGCGCCTCGTGATGAGCACGGCAACGTTGCCGATGAGTCGATCCCCCATGAGATTCACGGTGGCCTCGTGAAGGTGGACGGGGAGATTATTCCTGGCCGTAGCCGCCGCCAACTGGGATAGTCCGAAGGAAGGAATTTAGCCCCCGCGCCCATGCTGGTGACGGGGGTAAAAATATGCCATGACCAGCACATATGCACCTAACTGCACGGGGAGTGATAACCCCGCTTTCATTGACCTGGATAGCGCCACAGCTAGCGAAATCAACCGGGCTAAGACCTTGTGCGCCTCGTGCCCTATCCGTATCCCATGCGCCCTGTATGCCCTCACATCTGGCACCACACCAGACGGGCACCCCGCCCCGGCCATAGACGTGGTGATGGGTGGAGTCGCCTGTACCGGCACGCAGCAATCAATCACGGGACTGTATCGGGTGATAGGCGGAGTCGCCGCCTCACCACCGCCGCCGCGCCGCAAGCCCACGCCGCGCACTGTCATAAAGCTGGGCACCCCGTGCGCCTCGTGTGGACGCCCCATGCACAGGTGGACACGCACCCCTGAAGAGATACCCGCTGGGCATGTGATGCACTACAGCAGGGGCTACTGCACGCACTGTAGGGCCGCTCTAAAGCGTGAAGTCATGCGCCACATTCCGAAAGATGAGCGCCGGGGAGCGGGATGGAGAGAGCCTAACCGGGCTAATACGCCGGGCCGAGATGCGCAGCAGGCACGCCGGGAAAAGCTGGCCGCCCTGGCCGCCGCCGCCGCCCAACACGGAGGCACCGTGCAGGACATGATGACATGCGGAGCGCTGGCAAGAGAGCTGGGCCGGGGAGCGGATACAGTCACCCGCCGGGCCGAGAAGCTGGGGGCGCTCGTGCAGGTTGGGGAACGGTGGTACTGCTACGCCCCCGCCGTGCGCCGGGCGCTGGAGGCAGTAGAGCACAGGAAGCATTTACCGTCATGCGCCGCCCTGGCCGAGGAACTGGGGGAGCCTAAGAAGTTGGTCATTGAGGTGGCCAAAGAGCATGGGGTACTCGTGCTTAAGAGCGGCAGAACATACTGTGATGCGGAGGTAGTGCGCCGGGCGCTGGAGGCCGGGCGGGGCGATAGGCTCGCCGCCCTGGCCGTGGAGGCCCACCAGCGGGGCGGGTCTCTGAAGGACATGCAGGCATGCGCTGAGCTGGCCGGGGAGCTGGGCAGGCGTGAGAGCACCGTAAAGAGACGGGCAGAAAAGCTGGGGGTGCTCGTGAAGGTTGGGTATCGGGACTACTGTTTCGCACCAGCCGTGCGCCAAGATTTAACCGCAGATTAGGCCGCCATAGATTAGGAGATAGCCCCGGGGTCACGGCACTATCCGGGGCGTTGGACACGCTCATGTCCTTGTGGTGTGGGGTGGTGGATATTGTGAACGGTCTTACGCACCACCCCACACCCCACACCACTCACTAGACTTTCACGGCTGAGACAAAGGCCCGTATCTATCCCGTACTTTGTAAAAAGTTTCGGACGTACCAAGATGTACCACCATGTACTCTTTGCGCACGTCAACCCCATAACGTGCAATAAAAATCGAACCAGCACAAACAAGATGTAAATAGCACAAACTTACTAACCGTATTCAGTGGGTTCGGGGTTCGATTCCCTGATGGCGCACAATATCACCCCCGCCCGGGTTAGCCGGAGCGGGGGTTTCCTGTTTCTTAATCCCCGGATTCGCGCTCGCGACCGACGGCCACAGACCCGCCAAAGATGTCGAGGCGCTGCGTCTTAGGCCGCCACCACGCGGCCTGCGCCGCCATGAATTCCTTGTGCTCAAACGTCGAGATTTCATCGAGTGCCCGCATATAGTCGGGAACGAGCGCTCGGGGCAGGCGCAGCCCCATCGTCAGGTGCGGGGTCCATCGCGGCCCGCGGCCTTCCGGGTTCGCGGCGCTTAACTGGCGCGCAGCGATCTCCAACTCGTCCGTGGTTTCCAGAAGCCACGCCACGGTCTGCTTGCTTTTCCTCCCGAATACCACCGTCCCGACGCGATGAAACAGCGCCGGCAGTAGCGGCGGCAACAGCGTGCGGGCCTCGTCGACGACTGCGGTCTCGAGCGCCGGCGCAAACGTTACCGTAATGTGCGGGCGCTGGTGCTGCACCGGAAAGCCACGCTGAGCCAGGGCAGCATAGACTTCCCAGATCGTGTCTTCATCCTCCGGGGTGAGGTACAGCAGGAGGTTCTCGGGCGAATTTCGGCTCACACGGCCCGAGTCTAACTAACCTCTCGCAGCGCCACGATGGGTTGCCCGCGGTGGTCCAGCACATCCGTCTCTACGCCGTAGACCTCGCGCAAGAGTTCCTCCGTGAGCACCTCCCCCGGCGCGCCGTGAGCGCGTCCCTTGCCGCCGTGAAGCACGACAAGCTGATCGCACATCCGGGCGGCCAGATTGATGTCATGAATCGCCACCAACGCGAGGCTGCCTTCCTCCCGAGCTTTTGCCCGCACGCGGCCCAAGACGAAGAGCTGGCGGTTGAGATCGAGGGCAGAAGTGGGCTCGTCGAGAAGCATGAGCCCAGGGGTCCCCACGAGCATCTGCGCCACGGCGACGAGCTGGCGCTGGCCTCCAGAGAGCTCATTGAGGTAGCGCTGCGCAATCTCATCGAGCCCCATGGAGTGCAGGACCTCGGCTGTGCGGGTGATTGGGTCCTCGCATGCTTCGCGCCGCGCCGCAATCAGCACCGCCTCAAACGCCCGCAGCGCCGCGGTGTGCGGCAGGCCCTGCGGCACGTAGCCAATGAGCTGGCGGCGCCGCTGCCCGCGCGGGGCTTGGCCGTCGACACGAAAATCAACCGTGCCACCCCGCGCGCGGTGCACGCCGGCGAGCGCCTTAATGGTGGTGGTCTTGCCAGACGCGTTCGGCCCCAGCAAGCCCACCACCTGCCCGCCGCGCAGCGTGGGGAGACTCAGCCCGTCTACCACCGTGCGCGAACCATAGCCGGCGGTCAGATCAGCGATGGTGAGTTCTACGTCCACAATGCCCTCCTCCGGGTCATGACGATGGCGATGAAGAACGGCACGCCCAATAGTGAGGTCACGATGCCAATGGGGATGGCCAGCCCGGGCTTAATGACGAGGCTCAGCGCATGGGCGGCACACATCACCGCCGCGCCCGCGGCCATGGATGCCGGCACGAAGTAGCGTTGGTCCTCCCCCACCAGCATGCGCGCGATGTGAGGGCCTACTAGGCCAATAAAGCCGATGATGCCAGCGAAGGCCACGGTGGTGGCCGCGACGAGTGAGACCACGACGAGCACGATCACGCGCAGACGGGAGGTGTTGACACCGAGGGCGGTGGCGCGGGCATCGCCAAGCCGCAGCGCCGTCAGCCGCCACGACAGCGCGCCCAGGATGGGCAGCGCCACTGCAAGCACGCCGGCTAGCACGGCGTTGGCCTGCCAGCTGGCGCGGGTGAGCGAGCCCATGGACCAGAAAACGATCTGCTGGAGAGCCTCGCTGGAAGAACGGTATTGAATGAGCGCCAGCATAGCCTGAAAGAAGAAGACGAGGCCGATGCCGAGCAGCACCATCGTCTCGGACTTCGCGCCGCGGATAACGGCGGCAACGACGATGATGGCCGTGGCGAGCGCCGCCGACAGCCACGCGATGAGCGCGAGGTTGAACTGCGGCTGGGCCAAAAGCTGCCAACGCAACACGATGGCACTGGCTCCGCCGAAGGCAGCCGCCGCGGAAATACCGAGAGTAAAGGGTTCCGCCAGCGGATTATCCAGGATGGTTTGCATCTGTGCGCCAGCCAGTGACAGGCTGGCGCCGATAAGCAGCGCCATGACAGCCATAGGCAGGCGCAGGCTCCACAGGACTGTACGCGTTTGCTTGTCGACACCTCCCGGATCCACCATCCCCCGCAGCACCTGACCCGGGGTGAGGTCGATGGCGCCGACGATAACGCTGACGACGAAGGCGGCGAGAGCCACGACGATTAGCCCGGCGACGATGGCGATGCGGCGGCGTGTTACACGGGAGTGCTCGCATGCCAGGGCCTCCACGGGAAGAACTGCGGTTTCTGCGCGCGTGGTCCGTTCAGGGCTTGCCGAGCGCCCGGTTGATGTGAGAATGCTCATGACTAATTGGTGCTGAAGAAGGTTCCGTCGCCTGGGACGGGCGAGTATTTCTCTTGGGCTTCTGCCCATTCTTGCTGCACGTTGACGTCTGCGTAATCCTCCGGGTGGAGCCACGCGGCGATCTGGAGGAGTGCTAGGTAGTTGAAGGGCGAGTTGTAGAACTGGTGCCACAGGCCGTGGAGGTTGTGCCCCTTGACGGCGGAGAGGTCCTCAAAACCAGGTTGGACGCCGGCCAACGTGGCAGCGCTGTCGTGGGCATCCTTATCGCTGATGCCATAGCCGACGGCAGCGAATCCGGTGTGCCCTTTTGCGTTATCAGCCTTGGCGGACCAGTCGCCGCCGGTAGCAATGATCATGTCGGGATCAGCATCGATGACCTTCTCCGGGGTCAGCGCGCCGGACTCACCTTCGATGATGCCGTCTGCCACGTTCTTCCCGCCGGCGACGTTGACCAGCTCAGAAATGTTGGAGTCGTTCCACGAGCCACAGCAGTCGGAAATACCTGCTGCGCGCCACACGAAGGTAGAGGGCTTGCCCTGCGCCTTGGTGGCGCGCTCGGTCACCAGGTCCACGTTCTTTTGCCAGTCCGCGATGAACTCCTCCGCGCGGTCCTCGTGGCCAAAGATATCGGCGAATATTTCCATGGTGGGGACGGTGTTCTCCAAGGGCTTGGCGCGGAAGTCTGTGACGGCATAGGTCAGGCCGGCCTGGTCCAGCTTGTCAGTGAGCCCAGCGGTCTGGGAGGCTTCGTACTGATCCTTGGAGAGCACGATGAGGTCCGGGTCGAGGCTGATGAGCTCCTCCACGGTGACGTCGCCCTTGGTGAAGCCGCCGATTTCGGGCAGCTCGTTGACTTTGGGCGTGGCCTTTTCCAGCTCGTGGTAGTAGTCGGGCACGTTCTGCTTCAGGTCCGATCCGATGGCCACGACCTTGTCCAGCGGATCTTCCTTGTTAAGGATGCCGGTGGCAAAGACGCTGCGGCCCTCTCCCAGGATTACGCGTTCTGGCTCGTGGTCCAGCTCCACTTGGCGGCCGGCAAGGTCTGTGAAACTCACAGCGGCGGCCCCTTGCGCTCCCGTTGACTGCTCGCTGCCGGCATCGGCATTGTCGGAAGCACAGCCTGCCAGCGCGCCAGCCAGCGCCGTCACAATGGCACACGCTCCTACCACTCGCCCCGCGCGGTGACGGGATGCCTGAGCTGCAGGCGTCGATACGTGAAGCACGATTTCTCCTTCAAACTTTCGTCTTGTGGTCTGCACGGAGGCTCATACTACACCGGTAGGTAAGGCTACCCAAAGCTTAGATAGGATAGGCAATACTTCTACTAACGCATACCGAGCTCAAAAATGCCCCACCCCGGACATTTCCCAAGGCAGGGCTTCTACGCGCGCAATCGCGCCCAATGGCGCTAGCCGGCGTTAGCGGCGCTCAGCAAGCAGGCGCTGCAGCTCCTTGATGTCAGACTTGCGGCGCTTGGAGCGGAACACGGAGAAAGCAATGAGGCCTACGACGGCAGCGCCCACGCCGGCGAGCGCCATCTGCACGTTGCGCTCCTGCAGCTTCTGGGTGGCCGCGCCCTTGGCGTCCTCGACGAGGTTCTGCGGCTTGCTGCGATCAGCCAGCTCATCCAAGGTGCTAGCCAGCTGACGGCGGGTGCGCTCGATGTCGCGCTGGATATCATCAATGTTGCGTGCCACGTGAATCTCCTGAATTTTGGCTTCGTTCGGTGTTGTTGCGGTTAGTGTCTTTCTAACCGTTGAGGTTCTAACGTGGACATTCTACATTGACCACCGGCTCCCCTGCAGAGTTGGCCACGTTTTGTCTCAGCTGTGCTGCGGCGAGCGAACTGAGATTCACCAAAGAGTCCTAAGGGAGAGCACGGTAGGCTATACACCATGACTGAAGCACAACGACTGTCCGTGGGTGACAAAGCCCCCGCTTTTTCCCTCAGCGATGATGCCGGCAACACCGTAAGCCTGAGCGACTATGCCGGCCAGCGCGTCGTGGTTTACTTCTACCCGCGCGCCAACACCCCTGGCTGCACGAAGGAAGCCTGCGACTTCCGCGATAGCCTAGAGCAGCTCAATGGCATGAACATCGCCGTGGTGGGCATCTCCCCCGACAAGCCCGAGGCCCTGGCTAAGTTCCGTGAGGACCACGAGCTGAACTTCCCGCTGCTCTCTGACCCCGATAAGGAGGTCATGACTGCGTACGGCGCTTTCGGTGAGAAGAAGAACTACGGCAAGATCGTCCAGGGTGTTATCCGCTCCACGTTCCTCGTCGAGGAAGACGGCACCATTGGCCAAGCCATGTACAACGTCAAGGCCACCGGCCACGTCGCCCGCGTGCTCAAGGGGCTCAACTAAACCGTGGAATCTAGCTCGAAGTCTCCGGAGATACTGGTCCCGAGGCGTCGCCCAGCGCAGGCGCGTAGCCGGGCCAAGTATGACCGGATTTTGTCCTGCGCGCGTCAGACGCTCGTGGACCATGGCTTCGAGTCTTTTACTTTCGATGAGGTCTCGCGCCGCGCAGAAGTGCCGATTGGCACGCTGTATCAATACTTCGCCAACAAGTACGTGCTGATCTGCGAGCTTGACCGCCAGGACACCGCCGAAATGCTGGCGGAGGTAGAGCGATTCTCCCAGCGCGTGCCGGCCCTGCAGTGGCCGGACTTTCTCGAGGAGTTCATTGATCGCATGGCGCGGGTCTGGCGCGAGGACCGTTCGCGCCGCGCGGTGTGGCATGCCGTGCAGTCCACGCCGGCCACCCGCGCCACGGCCGCTGATACGGAGCTGTCTCTGCTCAAACCTATCGCCGAGATCATCGAACCACTTGCCCAAGGCATGAACGAGTCCGCCCGAGTGGAAATTGCGGCCTTCCTCGTCCACACCGTAGTCTCGCTGCTCAACTACAGCACCATGCGCTCGGAGGAGAGCTTCGATGGCGTGGTGGAAGAAATTAAGCGCATGCTCATCGCCTATCTCTTTGCCATCGCCACCAGCGCCTAGATCATGGCGTGGGTTATGGCGTGTGCCGCGAAAGGTGCACGATAGCGGTGGCGTAATCACCATCATGGCTGATGGACAACGCCGGTGAAAAATCCCCCAAGGACTCCCGCGCGAGGCGGGCAATCTCCCCCCGCAGCTCGAGTGCTACGCGCCCCCACGCATCGGGGCGGACCTCAATCTCGGCCCAGTCCACGGCCTCCTCCGCCAGGACCGGCGGATGCCCGTAGAGCGCTTGCGACCACGCCTTGATGAAGGCCTCCTTCGCTGCCCAGCGCCCCGCGAAGTGCTGCGCGCGGGCGGCACCGCTCAGTCCACGGGCCTGCGCCACGCGCAGCTCGGAAGCGCTAAAGACCCGCGCAAAGCGCGTTCCGGGAAGCTCCAGCTGCTGGGCAAAAGAAGGGATGTGCACTAGGTCGGTGCCCACGCTCACGCCGCTCACTGTCATACGGGCCAGCTTAGCTGCCCCACAGCGCGTTCTAACGCGCTAGCTCTTGCTTGAGCTCCTCCAGCTCATCGCCGCCGGCCATCCATTGGGTCAGCTCCGGCAGCGTGACCTCCTCCTTGGAAGCGTCGAGAGACATCTGCCCCACCGTGAGCACGATGAAGTGATCTCCCACGAGGTAGGCGTGCTGCGGGTTGTGCGTAATGAACACCACCCCCATGCCGCGTTCGCGGGCGGCGTCGATAAAGCGCAGCACCATGCCCGATTGCTTCACGCCGAGCGCGGCGGTCGGCTCGTCCAAGATGATGTAGCGCGCGCCGAAGTAAATGGCGCGAGCAATGGCGACCACCTGGCGCTGGCCGCCGGAGAGGGCGGAGAGTTCCACGGAGACGTCGCCAAGCTCAATGCCCATCTCGGCCAGCTGGTCATGCGTAATCCGCTTCATCTCTTCCTCCCGCAAGCTCCCCAGCGCCCCGGTGAGTTCCTGGCCCAAGAAAAAGTTCCGCCACACCGATAACGAGGGCACCAGCGCCAAATCCTGGTACACGGTGGCGATACCGGCGTCGAGGGAATCGCGCGGGCTGGTGAAGTTCACCTCTTCCCCATCGACGGTGATGGTGCCGCCCGTGGGCTGGTTGAGGCCGGCGAGGATCTTGATCAGCGTGGACTTGCCCGCGCCGTTATCACCCAGCACGCAGGTCACTGCGCCTTCCTTGACGCTGAGGTTGATACCGCGCAGGGCGTGGAAGTTGCCGAAGGTTTGGGAAATATCGTGCAGCTCAATCATGGTTATCGCTTCCTCGTAAAGTTGGCCACCGAGGTGTTCGTGAGCACGGCGAAGAGCAGCATGGCGCCGAGGAAGAACTTGAACCAGTCGGGGTTCCAACCGGCGTACACGATGCCCTGGTTGGTCATGCCGAAAATAAGCGCGCCGATGGCGGTGCCCACCGCGGTACCGCGCCCACCGGTCATGGAGCAGCCTCCAATGACCGCAGCGATGATGTAGAGGAACTCGTTACCAATGCCTTGGCCGGCCTGGATGGAGTCGAAGGCAAAAAGGGTATGCATGCCCACGAACCACGCTGCAAATCCGACGAGCATGAACAGCGCCACCTTGACGCGGCGCACGGGAACGCCGACGGCGCGGGCGGCTTCATCGTCGCCACCAACGGCGAAGATCCAATTTCCCCAGCGCGTCTTGTAGAGCACCCACGAGGCAATAGCGACGAAGAGGATCCACCAGATGACGGTAGCGCGGATGCTCAAGCTGCCGATGTGGATAGTGCCGGCAAAAATGACGCGAGCAGAGCCGAAGCCCTCCATGTCCGAGATAATCGGGGTTGCTACCTGGCCGGTGACCAGCTTGGTAATCGCCAGGTTGAGACCCTGCAGCATGAGGAAGGCCGCCAGGGTGATGAGGAAGGAGTCAATCTTGGTGCGCACCACAAGGAAGCCGTTGAGCGCACCGATGGCCAGTGCGGTGATGAGGGACAGCCCCACGCCCACCCACGAGTTTAGGTGGAAGTTGTAGTTGAGCATGGTGGCCACGAGCGCCGCGGAGGTCACCGCCACGCCGGAGGACAAATCAAACTCATTACCAATCATGAGCAGGCCCACTGCTAGGGCCACAATGCCCAGCGTGGAGCTGGCGTAGAGCACCGTGGAGAAGGCCTCCACTGAGCGGAAGGCGGGCGCCACAATCATAAAGAGGACGAAGATGACCACAGCACCGAGCAGGCTGGCCAACTCTGGGCGGCGGATGAGGCGCGCGAAACCGCTGCGACGGGTCAGGCGCGTATCGGCGGGGCTAGATAGAGCCTCGTCTGATGCAGTAGCGGTTTCGCTCATCGCAGACCTGCCTTAGCGGATTCGGAGATGATGTCCACGTTGGTGGAATCCACGAAGGAGGGACCGGTGTACACGGGGCGGCCGCCGCCCATCGTGGAACCGTTGCGGTGCGCCAACCACAGCGAGTCGACGGCGAGGTAGCCCTGCATATAAGGCTGCTGATCGACGGCCCACTCTATGCGGTTGTCCGCGATGGCGTCGACAAGCTCGGCGTTGGTGTCGAAAGTGGAGACCTTGGCCTGGGAGGAGGCGTCAGCAACCGCGTCGGCGGAGCGCATCGCCACGGAGGCCTGCAGCGCCATGACCCAGTCAATGGACGGGTCCTGGCTCAGCTTCGCGTTGATGGTGGACTGCGCAGCAGTGAGATCCTTGCCGTTGACGTACAGGATCTCCACCTTGCCGTTGTCCAGCCCGTCCTTCACGCCGGCGCAGCGCGACTCCTGAGAAGAGTTGCCTTGCTCGTGGATGACGCACAGAACGTGCTTGGCGCCATCGTCCTTGAGGCGCTCACCGGCCTTGGTGCCGGCGACCTTTTCCTCTTGGCCGAAGAAGGCGCTCATGCCGTACTTCTGGTAATCATCCATGCCGGCGTTAAGCCCCACGGTGGGGATGCCGGAATCCGCAGCTTTCTTGGCCACAGGGCCAATCGCCCCAGAGTTAGGCATGGTCACGGCGATGCCGTCCACGCCGGAATCGATGGCGGACTGCACCAAGTTAGCCTGGTTGGGCGCTTCCGGGTCGGAGGAGTAGCGCAGCTCGATGTTGTCCTTGCGGGCGGCATCCTCCGCACCTTTGCGCACGAGGTCCCAGTACGTATCTCCCGGCGCGCCGTGGGAAATCATGGCGACGACAAGACGCTCGGTGTCGACGCCACCGGCTAGCTCGCCGTCCGCTTCGGGGCGGGGCGCACCACCGGTGGCGGAGCAAGCGGCAAGAAGGGTGGCAGCGGCTACCGAAATAAGGCCTAGTAGTGGCTTCTTAGCTTTATTCACCCTTGCATGGTGCCCCAGATTGGGGGACTTCTCCAACCCACCTGACCTGCTTCTTTATCGTTCCAGAGGGTGCACGCTGGGGATACTCTAGCGCCCGCTACCCCCGTTGTGTTGTGTTTCCTCCCTCCGGATCCAGGGTGCCTCCGCGCAAGCGCGCGGACTCGCTCAGCAACGCTGCGGCCTCTCTTTCGGTCACCTCGGTAGCTGGGCCCGAGCCGAGGTTGCGGTTCACCGGCCTCTCGTACAGCGCTGCTCCACCTCGCATGGCATCTTCTAGGCGCCGCAGACCACGCCGCTCGCGATCGGTAGCGGCTGCCCGCCAGGCTTCGGCCACGCCCCCACCCTGCTCCCGAGCCAACGCAGCAAAGAAAGCACCCGGGTGGACCAGCGCGATGAGGGCGGAAACATGCCCGAAGCCCAGGGAGGTCACCAGGCCCGCCTTCGGCGGGGTGCGGCGAAGGTCCAACGGCTGGCGCAGCCACAGCAGGTGCGAGTGACGGCGCAGCACGGGATCGACGCAATCAAGCGAACGATTCGGCGGGAGAATTCCGCTGCGCAGCACCTGGGACAGCCCCACCAGCTGGAAGGCGGCGGCACCGCCCTTGGCGTGCCCAGTCAGGCTCTTCTGCGAAACCACATACAGCGGGTTGCCGGGGCTGCGGCCGAGTGCGGCGGCGATGCGCTCGTGCAGATCCGATTCGTTGGGGTCGTTGGCGTTGGTGGAGGTATCGTGCTTGGACACCACCGCGATATCGTCCGCGCCCACGCCGAGGGCCGCCAGCGAGCGGGCCAGGCGGGAATTCGTGCCGCCCCGCGCCGCCGAGAGTGCACCCAGGCCCGGCGCGGGGATGGAGGTGTGCGCGCCGTCGGCGAAGGACTCGGCAAAGCCCACCACGCCGAGCACCGGCAGCCCCATCTGCGCTGCGAAGGATCCCCGGGCGAGCAGGATGGTTCCGCCGCCTTCGGATTCCACGAAGCCGGCGCGGCGGCGGTCGTTAGCGCGGGAGAAGAAGCGGTGCTCAATCCCCTTCGCCGCCATCTCGGCACTATCGGCCGTGGCCGCCATGTCACCAAAGCCGGTAATCCCCTCGATGGACAGGGCGTCGATACCACCGGCCACGACGAAGTCCGCCTTGTGCAGGCGCAGCTTGTCGACGCCCTCCTCCACCGACACCGCCGCCGTGGCACAAGCGGCCACCGGGTGCACCATTTGGCCATAGCCGCCGACATAGGACTGCATCACGTGCGCGGCAATGACGTTGGGCAGCGCTTCCTGGAGGATGTCGTTGGGGCGCGGCTGGCCCAACAGCTTATCGACGTACAGCGAACGCAGCGCCTCCTGGCCTGCCATGCCGGTCCCCTGGGTGGAACTCACGCGCGCCGGGTGGACGTGGGCCAAGAGCTCGGCCGGGCTGAAGCCTGCGGAAAGGAAGGCATCCACGGTGCACACAAGGTTCCACAGGGCGAGGCGGTCGAGGTTATCCACCATGTCCGCGGGGATGCCGTAGACCTGTGGGTCGAAGCCCTCCGGAATCTGGCCGCCCACAAAGCGGGTCATGGTCACGCGCCGCGGAACCCGCACCGACGAGCCTGCGGGCCGTGTGACCTGCCATTCGACCTCACCGTTCGGATCAGTGACGCGGCGCAGCGTAGCGCCTTCGCAGCTATCAACGAAGCTGCGCGCCGTCTCCTCGTCCTGCACAGTGAAGCTCAGCGGCTTCTCCAAGTAGATGGTGGTCAGCTCGGGCGCGAGGTTATCCACCATGGGCAGGTGCGGGCCGAAGTCATCGTGGAAGCGCCGCACACCAATCCCGGCGAGCACCTCGTCGTGGAAGCGCGCGTAGACGTCTTCCTCGGCTATCTCCTCGCCTTCGGCAGTCAACCAGCCGGCCGTGTGCTCATCCCAACTGATGAGCCCGCGGCTCCACGCCAGCTCCAGCACGCCAGCCGCAGAGAGCTCTCCACCGACCTCCGCCTCATAGCGGGTACGCGAGGAGCCCAGCGGACCGAGCTCTCCCGCGCCAACGATGACCACCATGTCCTCGAGGGACTGCGTCACCGTGTTGAAGTCGGGGCTGGTCCACTCTGCAGGCTTCAACACATTCGGCAGGGCCTTCGCCGTTCGCGGAGCCTTCTCTTCGCCCGATCTAGCAGCTGCGCTCGATGCATCTGCATCCTCTGACTGTGAATCCCGGGCAAGCGCGGCTAGGTCTAGCTCGGCCTCGGCCAGCCCGCCGGTGAGGTCAAAACTCAGCGGTGAAGACGCTGCCTGGGCGCGAATGTGGGGGGAGGCGGTGGCGTCGATAAGCTGCACCGCCATCTCCTTCGCCGAGAAGGTCCGCACGCCGCGGGCCTCCACCTGAGCAACCAATGGATCGTTGCCGCCCATCAGGCCGGTGCCGCGCACCCACCCGATGTGGGCATGCACCAGCGAGGTCCGCGCACCCCAGCTGGATTGCTCGGAAGACCAGCGGTTAACCAAGGCGTCGAGGGCCGCCTTGGCCTCGCCGTAGGCGCCGTCGCCGCCGAAGCGCCCGCGGTTCGGCGAGCCCGGAAGCACCACGTGTAGCCGGTGGCCAACATGTGTATCCGCGCCCACGGCGGACAGCGACGCGATGAGCTTCTCCACCGACCACAGCAGCAGACGCATCTGGGACTCCGCCCCTGCCCCGGCATCCACAAGAGTGCCGGCCACACGCGGCGCGGCGAAGGGGAAGAGAAGATCCGGCACGTAAGCAGGCTTGAGCTGTACGGACTTTCCGCCCACGATGGCGGTGTGCTCCGCCGCAATCCATTCCACGAGCGCATCCACGTCCGCGAAGGAACTAAGGTTTGCTGGAACCACCCACAGCGCTGCCGCCCCGACGGCCCGGCTGCGGTAGAGCTCCTTATAAAACTCCAGGCGCTCGTGTTTTAGCTGGGAGGTCGTCGCGATGACGGTTGCGCCCTCCGCGAGCAGTTCACCGATGAGTTCGGCGGCAATCGAGCCCGGCGAGCCACCCGTCACCACGGCTACTTGGTCAGCGAAGAGCAACCCGTCGGCCGGGGTGCGGGCATCGCGGGCCAGATGCTCATAGCCGAAGTGCTCGGCTAGGAGCGCAACTTCCTCGCCGGCGCCCAACACGTCCAGCTCGGGCTCTGCTTCCCCGGCGGCCGCCGCGCGAGCGATGTCCTCGCGGGCGCTGGCCCAGCGGTCGTCGAGAAGCACTGCCTTGCGCGCATCAAAAGCGGGGGCGACGCGCTGCTGCCAGTCCGGCCCCAGCTCCGTGGCAACGAGTTGCTCCAGCTCCGTGTGTGCTGCGCTGTCCCCCTGCTCAATCGGGGTCTCCTCACGGCCGAGGGCGGCGAGTGCGGCGCGGGCGGAGTCCTCCAGCGCCGATTCAAGACGCTCGGTATAGGCGCGCACCGCCTCCGGGTCCACGGTCTCGTGTGGCGTTGCCGCTGCGGCCTTCTGCAGCGCGATTCCTTCGCACTCGCCGGCAGCGCGCACCGCGGAGTCGATCAGTTCATCGAGCTCAGCTACCGACACCACGGCAGTCATGGGCAAGCTAGCCAAATCCCCGCCGCGCAGCGAGGAGCCCTCGCGCGTGCCCAGGACCAGCTGTACCGTCGCGTGGTCGGCCCATCCAGTGCCCAATCCCCACGTACCGCTCACACGCTCAGCCACGTAGCCCGGCTTCTTGCCCGCCGGTCCCGTCAGCCGAGTCAGTGCCTGCGAGACCTGCTCTCTGAGGACCTCCCCGAAGGTTGCATAACCCGGCGCGCGCTGAGCCACGCTCTCCGCCAGCTGCGGGATGGCAGCATCCGCGGCATTCTCGATGGCACTGATGCCGAATTCCGATCCGAGGTCGACGAGCAACTGGTTGCGGCGGGAGGACACGCCTTCCACGAGGGTTTCGATCGAATCAGTCGGCGCGATCTGGTCGGGGCGGACCTTGGTCCACAGCGCAATAAGCATCTCGAGGGCCTGGTGCACGCTCAGCGGGAGGTCCTCGATGGCGGCCGGCGCCTCCTCACGGGGTGCCTGCACGGTTTCTTCCTGGTGTGCCCTGTCGATTGCCTGCCTCGACTCAGATTCGACCGATTCCGCTTCGGCGCTAACCGGTTGTGCGGCATGCTCTGCGACCGCCTTCGCTGCTGCCTTGGGCGCCGACTCGGCGTCTTCGGCAAAGACTCGCCCGCGGTCGCGCTCGTAATTCAGCACCTCGATGTCGGTACTGCCCGCGTACTGGGGCAGGCGCAGGGTTTGGCCCAGCATGTTGGTCAGCGTCGGCGCGGCACCAACGCCGACCTCGATGAAACGCTCCACGCCGAGCTGCCCGAGCAGCAGGTCCTGAGTCTCTATCCAGCGCACGGGGGAAGCAAATTGCCAGGCCAGAAGCTCGATGAGCAGGGTGCGGCCCAGGCGCGCCGGGCTCGCCACGGCACCATCGAAGTCCGCGAGGATCTCCGCGATGGGTTCCGAATCCACCACCGCGGCGATGGATTCCACGAACTCGCGGCTCAGCGCGAAGGGCCGTGCCACGAGGTTTGGAATATAGCGCCCCACCAGCACCTCAAGGTTGACCTCCTGAGGGATGAGGGCGTTAAGATGCGCGCGGAAATCCGCCACGCCGCCCACTAAGCGGGAGGAGTGGAAGGGCACGTCAATCCCCGGAATGGGGATAACGGCACGCTGCCCAGGGGCGCGGTGCTCGGCGTCATCCGCCAACGCATCCAGCCCCGCTTTCGTACCGGCCACTGCATATTGTCGCCCGGCGATATTGTGGTTGACCACCTCAAGGAACTCGCCCGTCTCCGCGGCCACGCCCGCGACGTGGGCGAAGGCTTCGGTCGCGCTCATCCCCATCTTGTGCGGGCGCAGCGCCGCCAGACCGTAGAGCGACTGGCCCGCGGCATCGCGCTCGACCAGATGGTGCATGGTCAGCCCGCGGACATAAACGATGTCCAGGACCGCCTCCAAGGACAGGACCTCGGCATAGGCGGCCAGGGCGTTGTACTCGCCCACCGAGTGTCCAGCGAAGAAGGCACAACTTTCAAGGACCTCGGATTCTTTAAGCGCTGCAATCTGTGCGCAGCCCAGTGTGGCCATGGCCACCTGCGTGAACTGCGTCAGATACAGCACGCCATCCGGGTGCGTGAAGGTCTCACCAGCCACCACCACGGTGTCGGGGTTGTGGCGGACGATCTCCAGGATGGAGAAGCCCAAGCTTTGCCGCGTGTGCTCATCCGCACGCTCCCACACGGCGCGCGCCGCTGCGGATTCTGCATAGTCCTTCATCCCCATCCCCGGGGGTTGGATGCCCTGGCCCGGGAAGGCGTAAAAGGTGGTCGGGCTGCTCATCGTGGCCCGCGCCTGCAGCACCGGCACGCCCTGGCTGGTGGCGGTCACGCTGCGGACCTCGCCGTAGCCGCCGCTCTTGTCAACACCCACCCGTTCCACCTCGAACTCCACCTCACTGCCGGGAAGCACGGGTGCAAGCCAGGTAACGGACCACTCGAGGACGCGAGCGCCGTCGAAAGCCACGGCTGCTTGCGCCAGCGCCGAGGTCCACATGCCGTGGACGATCGGGCCTTGACGATGCCCCGCCAGTGCCGCAGCGTTCGATGACAGGTGGATGGGGTTCCTATCCCCCGTTACAACGGCGAAGGGCCGCAGTGATTGCGGTGCCACCGCGGTGGTGCGGTGGCGGAAGGAACGCGGAGTCTCCCGGAAGGAGGACTTTACGCTGTCTTCTTGACCGTTTTCTCGCACGCTGCTTTCTGACGCATCACCGCGGCGCCCAGTGATGAGGAAGCGCTCGTGCAACTGCGCGAACTCATGTTCTTCGCCGTGCACGGCGACGTTGACCGCAACGCTCACGTCGACGAGGCGTCCCGAGGGCGTATCGCGTACCTCCTCCAGCTCGGCGGTGTAGCGCAGGTCCAAAGGCTCAGCTCCCGGCGCGGTGCTGCTGCGAAGCAGCTCCCAGGTGTCTGGCGTGAGGCTCAGCGAGTGCTCGAGGTGGACGAGGTCAAGGAAGCCTTCGACCAACGGCTCCCCAGACTCTGTGTGGGCACTGGCCAGGACAGCGAAGAGTGCCGGCCAGGCGTGACCAAGGAGGACATCGGGCGAGACAGCAGTGCTCATCTCCCCGCTCGTCACCGCACCATGCTGGGCAATGTCGGTGGCGCTGAGGTGAACGTTGACTGTTGCGGTCCCGGAAGCAACGCCTGGCAGGTCACCGCCGGCGGCTTGGCGCAGCAGCTCCCGCATGGCGGATTCGGCATCGTCGACAGTGACCAGTGGTGAGGCACCCGGAATACGCGGCAGAGTGATGCGCACACGCAGCCCAGCTCCGGAGTGGAAAGGAACGGTCAACCACATGGCGTCCTCGCCCCTAGCTTCCAGCTCGGCCCCATCAAGGCCAAGGCGCAGGGGGTTGGGCTGCTCGCGCCCGGCCCAATTCAGCCCCGGGGCGCGGCGAATGAGCTCTTCAGTGCTGAAAGCGGGCTCGCCAGAGTCATCCTCGGTCTGGTCAAGAAGCGCAAGTGCCGCCTGTTCGAAGCGGCCAAGTATCTGCGCCACCGGCTCGTTAGCCTGCTCGATTCCCTCAACAGCCGCCGTGCCGGGGATGATGCAGACCTCATCGGCCTCGTAGTGTTCATCGTGCGCCTGCCACAAGGTGTCGCGACGCCAGCGGCGGCGCACGTCAGAATCGATGACCGGCACAAAGTTTGCGGGTTTGCCCGGTCCATCCACGAGTTGAATGAACCACGCGGCGTCGGTCGGGTGCAGCGCGGCGTCACCGTAGAGTTCGGTGAGCTGTGCACTTGCCTCAGCTGGGTTTTCGCGGTCAACCTCAACGCGCAACTCAATCTCGCCGTGGTCGGTCGGATGAAGGCGGGCTTCGGCGCGAGCCACCATGCGCGTGAATCGACTCAACCAGGATTCATCGACCCAGCCGTCCAGGTAAGACAGCTCAAGGTAGCGCTGCAGCCACTCGGAATAGGACATCTCATCGAGGTCCCCGAAATAGGGCTTGCACGTGCGCCCGATGGCCTCAATGATCTCCGCGCGGCGGGTCTCCACGACCGCGGCATCGCCGGCCACCTCATCCAAGAGCCGCCCGGCGCGGGCGAAGGAATTATCCAGCTCATGAATGTCCGCACCCAGGTCCGAGCGGCCCGATATAACGTCCCCACTGTGCGCAGCGACGAGCGCCTGCTTTACCGAATTGGATGCGGTGGATTCCTTCGCCGCCATGGCAGCGGTGCCCACCATGATGGCATCGACTGGTGCTGCGGGCAGACCGTAGCGCTGCGCCCACGTGCCCAGCAGGTACTCTGCACCACGCGCTGGGGTACCGATTCCCCCACCAACGGCGAGAAGAACATTAGCCCTCTCACGGATTCGCGCGTAGGTAGCAACAAGGACCTTATCGAGGCCTTCTAAGGAGTGATGCCCACCAGCCTCACTGCCTTCGATCTGCATGATGACGGTGGCGTCAGGGAGAGCATCGGCAATGCGGAGAACCTCCTCCACCTGCGCTGACGTTCCCGGTTTGAAGGCGACCCAAGGGATGTTCGCGGCGTGGAGCTTTGTTACCAGCTCTATCGCCTCCTCCACGGGCGGAATGCCAGCGGAAATCACTACTCCGTTGATAGGGGCTCCTCCTGCACGTGCTCGCAGAATCGAATTCGGCCCCTCGATCTGGCGGCGCCACTGGGAGGCCGCGAGATACAGCGCGTTGAACTGGGCATTCACCCCTGGCTGCAGCAGCCTGCGCAGTACGCGCAGGCTCTCCTGCAAGATGTCATCGGTGTGCTGGCCCCCGCCAGCCAGCTCCGCCCAATGCCCGGCGTTGGCGGCTGCGGCGACGATTTCCGGGTCCACAGTGGTGGGGGTCATCCCGGGGAGCATAACCGGTGAGTAGCCGGTGGCCCGCGTAAAGGCAGTCGCCAGACGCCCGCTTTCAACGCGCGGTGTCCACTCGGACCACGCACGGGGCAGAGACGGTGCGCGGCCCGGTTCCACGAGCTGGGCCAGTCCTTCCGCCGCCCCCACGGCAAGCGTGCCCACGCCGCGTCCAGCAACGAGATCGCGTGTCAGCGGCTCCACCCCGCGGGTGGGCCCGACTTCAAGGATCCAGTGAGCCCCAGCTTCGAGCGCCGAGTCAACGCGCTCGGGCCAGTCCACGTAGTCCGTGAGCACGGCGCGCGCGAGCTGCGCGGTGGACTCTGGCTCCAAGCCAATTCGCCCCGCCCAGCTTTCTACCTGATCCACCGCACACTGCATGGTGGGATGGTGGAATGCGGCTGAAACCTCAAGGTCGGTGACAACGACGGCGGCTGACTCCCCTTCCCGCCCTTCCTTAAAGGTCGAGTTCTCCTGCAGCGCAGTCTTCACCCGGGCGAGCTCAGCCGATGTTCCGACGATGACGAAGCGCCCACGGCCATTGTCGAGTCCGATGTGTGCTCCGGCTTCGCGCAGTTGCTGCCTCGTCGCGCCCGTCACCGCCGCCATGGGCGCGCCCTGTGCGGTTCGCATGAGCCCAGCGCTGCGCGCGGTGGTTACCATAGCCGCGCCGATGAGGCGTGCCAACGCCAGGGCCTCCGCAGGTCGCATGTGCTTCTCCACCACCGCTGCGGCAAGTACTCCCTGAGAATGCCCGATACTCGAAACGGCATCCTCGAGTTCTATCCCGTGCGCGCGCAGGCATTCGAGCACCGCCAGCTGAGCGGTGAGGATGCCGGGGGCGGAGAGTGCGGCGTCGTCCAACGCTTGTGCCCTCCCTGGCTCCCCGTCCGCCCACACCAGTGGCGCAAAACCGTGCGGCGCAACGGGCAAGAGTTCTTCCTCCAGAGGGGCAAGGAGTTCCTCAGCTTCGGCGAGGTACTCCGCTATGCGCGGTCGCACGCCGGCTGCGAGGGCGCTGCGCAACGTCGGCAGCCAGGCATAGCCTTGTCCGGAGAAAGAGAGTGCGAAGGGCTCGGCGTCTAGGCGCGACGCCAAAGACTGGAAGACGCGAAAATCAGACACCTGCGCTACTCCCCCAAGGTGCGCGCCACAAGCTGCACGGCCTCATCGAGGGAAAGATGCGTTGTCGGCTTCGGCATACCGCAAAAGACCTGGCAGGCGTGATCCGGGATGACCTCCGCCGAGCGGGTAAGGCCGCGCTCAGCGAGGTAGTCGTCAAAGAACATATCGATACTCATACCGTGTGCCGATTCTACCCACTAGGATCAATTCGTCATGGCCCCTCGTACCCCGTTCTTCATCGCCGCGCTCCTCAACGCCGCGGTGGCTGTGCTCGTGGCGATCGGCCTGCTCCTCCCCTCCCCGGCTGCTCCCCCAGCGGCGGGGCCGAGTGCTTCCACAACGCCAGCGACACCCTCGCAAGAAGCCCCCACAGAAGAACACTCCGAGGAAACCGTGCCCGCGCCGGAGATTGGTGACGCTCTCACCGCCCTAAATTCTCTGGAGGTCAAAGGCCGCGCGCCCAAGACCGGCTATGAGCGCGAAGAGTTTGGCCAGGCGTGGTCCGATGACGTCACGGTGGACTTCGGCCACAACGGCTGCGATACCCGCAACGACATCCTCCGCAGGGACCTAGATTCGGAAAGCCTCGTGCTCAAGGAAGGCACCCACGACTGCGTGGTACTGTCCGGCACCTTGCACGATCCCTATTCGGGCCAGGACATTGAGTTCCAGCGCGGGGCACAGACCTCACGTGCGGTGCAGATCGATCACGTTGTGGCGCTGGCCGACGCCTGGCAGAAAGGCGCCCAGCAATGGTCACCCGAAAAGCGCCGCAACTTTGCCAATGACCCACTCAACCTCCTGGCCGTCGATGGCCCTCTCAACCAGCAGAAAGGCGCTGGCGATGCCGCCACGTGGCTGCCGCCCAATAAAGGTTTTCGCTGTGAGTATGCACGCCGCATCGTCGAGGTAAAAGCGGTCTATGAAATCTGGGTCACGGAAGCAGAACAAGATGCACTGAGCCGGCTGCTGCATGCTTGCTGAGCGTTCCTTAATTCTTATCTATTCAACGCAATCCCCCTGCACACTACCCCCAAACTATGCGCATATTATTCACTCCCACCCAGGCAATCAGGCATGATTTGTGAGCCCAAAGAAGCTTTCAGGCCCTGCGCCGACACCCCCATGCCCGCAAAATTCTATAGGCCAACTAATATGTAATTAATACAAAGTTTCACACACGGGGAGCACCCCCATGAAACAAAAACAATCATTATCCCTCTCCCGTCTCACATTTCTTTTAATATGTGACACAGCACCTAGCCTGAGGCCTAGGTCACATGAGTGCCGTTATCTCTTATCGGCCGCCATAGTCACCGAATCTGCCGAGACAAACCCTGCGAAGGAATAGTGATGTTCAAGTACATCATCAAGAAGACCGCCAGCTGGCTGGTAGTCATCTTCCTCGCGACTAATATCGCGTATCTCCTGGCCGCAACCTTCCTTGATCCCCGATCAAATTACGTCGGCCGCAACCCACCGCTCGAGCCGGAAGAAATCGGCCGCATCCTCACTCCGCTCGGGCTCAACCCTGAGACCCCGCTTATTGAGCGCTGGTGGGGCTGGCTCTCTAACATTCTCTTCCACTGGGACTGGGGTACCTCCCCTCTCGGCGACCCGGTCAGCGCGCAAATCGCTCACCGCGCTCTCGTCTCGGCGCAGCTGCTGCTCGTCGCCACGATCCTCTCCGTCATCATCGGCGTCGGCCTCGGTGTCTACACCGCTTCCCGCCAGTACAAGGCAGCTGACCGCTTCTGGCAGGGCGTTTCCATCATCACGATGAACACCCACGTGGTCGTCGCCTCCATTCTGGTTGTTGCTGGTGGCCTGTGGATCAACCGCGTCACCGGCCACCGCGTGGTCTATGTGACGGGCGCTTCCAGCCTCGGCGTCGAGGGCTTTTTCCCCAAGCTTCTCGATATGGCGCAGCACCTCATCCTGCCGTCGATTTCCCTCATCATCATCAGCTACGCGGGTTACCACATGATGCAGCGCACCTTGTTGCTGGATAACTTGAACGCCGATTATGTGCGCACTGCACGGGCGAAAGGCCTGACCCGTTCCCAAGCCATCCGCAAGCACGCCCTGCGAACCTCCATCATCCCGGTCGCCACCTCCGTCGCTTTCTCCGTTCCCGGCATCTTCACCGGCGCCATCATGACGGAAACCATCTTCGCGTGGAAGGGCATGGGCCAGTACTTCATCGAAACCATCAGCCGCAACGACGTCAACGGCACCACCGCCGTCGCCGCCTTCGGTGCCGTCATGATTGCCTTCTCCGCAATTCTGGCTGACCTCGTCGTCGTAGCCCTCGATCCGCGAGTAAGGGTGAGCTAAATGTCTCCAGAAAAGAAATCCACGTCGCCGCGCTCGGAAGCGCGCCAGCCGCAGCGCCACCGCCGCAACGATCTCGCCATCGACTCCGCTGCTGACAACCTCGGCGTGCGCCCGCATACCGCCACCGCTGACTTTTCACCGCAGACCGAACCCAGCGCACAGTCCGCGCTTGGTTCTGGCGTTGATGTCGATGACGCACAGCGCAAGCAATACTCCAGCAGCGATTTCCGCGGCACCTCAAAGCTCAAGCTGTACGTTCGCCGCTTCTTCCGCAACAAGGCGGCTGCTATCGGACTCGTCATCTTCGTGCTGCTCGCGCTCTTGTCCATTTTCGGAAGTTTCCTCACCCCGTGGGCTTTCGATGAGCCGGACTTCTTCAACCTCTCCACCGGTCCTTCCTCTGAGCACTGGTTCGGCACGACTGACTCCGGTAACGACCTCTTCGCGCAGACCGTCCACGGCCTAGGCCGCTCGCTCATCATTGCGCTCATCGTGTCGCTAGCCTCCACACTGATCTCCGCCTTCATCGGCGCAGCCGCGGCCATGTACGGCGGCGCAGTGGAAAAGGTCATCCTGGCCGTCATCCACTTCCTGCTGGCCATCCCGACCTTCCTGCTCATCGCCTTGGTGGTCTCCGATTCCGGCGGCGACTGGAAGCTGCTCATCGTCGTGCTTATTGCCTTCGGCTGGATGTACCCGGCACGTGTTATCTGGGCTATGGCGCTGAGTGTGCGAGAGAACGACTACGTCCGCGCCGCGGACTACATGGGTGTTTCGCGCCTGCGCACCATCTTCCGCCACGTGGTGCCCAACATCGGCTCGCTGCTCATCATCCAAGCGGCCCTGGGCGTGGTGTCCACCATCATGTCGGAAACCGCGCTGTCCTTCTTGGGCTTGGGCGTGAAGCTTCCCGACGTCTCCTTGGGCACCCTCTTGGCCGGCGGCGCCAACGCCGTCGAGGCCTCACCCTGGCTCTTCTACTTCCCTGCAGGCATCCTCACGCTGCTGACCGTCTCCATGGCGTTCATCGCCGACGGTCTGCGCGACGCCATTGACCCCAACTCGAACTCTGGAGGCCGAGCATGACCCCGCAGAATACTGCGCATACCGCCAACGCCGTCCCGGCCAGCCGCGCCACCGGTCCCGCCGGGTCCGCCGACCCGGTCCTGTCCGTCCGCAACCTGTCCGTCACCTTCCCCTCGGAAGCTGGCTCCGTCCACGCCGTACGTGGCGTTGACTTCGATCTCATGCCGGGTCGTACCCTGGCCATTGTGGGTGAGTCCGGCTCCGGTAAGTCTGTGACCTCCCTCGCGGTTATGGGTCTGCTACCCGACTACGCCAAGGTGGAAGGCTCCGTGGTCTATGCCGGCACCGAGCTCATCGGCAAGTCCGACAAGGAGATGTCGAAGATCCGCGGCAAGGACATCGCCATGATCTTCCAGGATCCACTCTCCTCACTGACGCCGGTTTTCTCCATCGGCGACCAGCTCATCGAGGCACTCCAAACCCACCGCGATATCTCCAAGAAGGACGCCGAGAAGGAAGCCATTCGCCTGCTCGAACTCGTCGGTATCCCGGAGGCGGACAAACGCGTGAAGTCCTTCCCGCACGAGTTCTCCGGTGGTATGCGTCAGCGCGTGGTCATCGCCATCGCCATGGCGAATAACCCGCGCGTCATCATTGCTGACGAGCCCACCACGGCCCTCGACGTCACCATCCAGGCCCAAATCCTGGAGGTGCTCAAGGTGGCGCAGCGCGAAACCGGCGCTGCGGTCATCATGATTACCCACGACATGGGCGTGGTCGCCGGCACCGCCGACGACGTTCTCGTCATGTACGCCGGACGCCCGGTGGAGCTCGGCGATGTCGACACCATCTTCAACAACCCCAAGATGCCCTATACCGTCGGGCTTCTCGGTTCCACGCCGCGCGTGGACAAGGCCACCGATGAGCCTCTCACGCCTATCGCCGGTACTCCGCCGCGCCTCATCGAGGTCGCAGCCGAATGCCCCTTCGCCGACCGTTGCCCCGTAGTGCAGTCAGAGTGCCGCACCGTGGAGCCGGAGCTGCGCGCGCTGGACGACGCCCCCAACCACTTCGCCTCCTGCCTGCGCTCCGATGAGATTAAGGACGGCACGATCGGTGGTGAACGCATGTACCCGCTGCCCACGATCTCTCCGGACTCGCTGGGTGACACACCCTATGAGAAGCGGCCAGTCACCTTGGAGGTCAAGAACCTGGTCAAGGACTTCCCGCTTATCAAGGGAGCGATTCTCAAGCGCCGCGTCGGCACCGTGCACGCGGTCAAGAACGTCAGCTTCGATGTCCACCAGGGCGAGTGCTTCGCCATCGTGGGCGAGTCCGGCTCAGGCAAGACCACGACCTTGCTGGAGATCATGGACCTCAACCCGCCAGAGGGCTCCACCATCGTGGTTAATGGCACCAATACTTCTGGTTTGAGCGCGTCTGCACGCCGCTCTCTGCGCAAGGACATCCAGATCGTCTTCCAGGACCCAATGAGCTCGCTCAACCCGCGCATGACCATCCGCGAGATCATCGCCGAGCCGCTGGAGTCGCTGGGGTACGAGGGGGACGTCGGCCAGCGCGTGGCTGAACTGATGAAACTAGTCGGTTTGGAGTCCCACCAGGTGGACCGCTTCCCCGGACACTTCTCCGGCGGGCAGCGCCAGCGCATCGGCTTGGCCCGCGCGCTCGCCACCAACCCCTCCATCGTGGTGCTCGATGAGCCCGTCTCCGCCCTCGACGTGTCCATCCAGGCTGGCATCATCAACCTGCTGCACGATCTGAAGAACCGCCTCGGGATCTCCCTGGTCTTCGTCGCCCACGACCTGTCCGTTGTGCGCCACCTCTCCGACAAGGTCGCCGTGATGTACAAGGGCGATTTCGTGGAATACGGCCCCACCGACGAGGTCTTCGACAACCCCCAACACGCTTATACCCGCGCGCTGCTCTCCGCCATCCCGGTGCCGGACCCAGCCGTGGAACGTGACCGGGTGCGCGAGATTTACCAGCCCGCCGAAACCCCGGCTTAGCAAGACTTATAACTGAATACTCACCCCTTTGTCTCCATGTTTCCTCTCGAAAGGACACAAAAATGAACATGAAGCTCCGCAGGACCGCCCTCGCAGTGGTCACCGCCTCTGCCCTCATCCTCACCGGCTGCGCCTCCGATGGCGGCTCCGGCAGCTCTGAGGGCTCCAAGGACTCCAGCAACTCCACCTCCGGCGAGAAGCTCGACGTCAAACTGGACGGCTCCTACAACGCCAAGGACCGCTCCGAGCTGAAGGAGGGCGGTGAGCTGCGCTTGGCCATCACCGAGATCTCCCAGCAGCAGAACCCCTTCCAGGCCGACGGCACTCTGTACACCAACGACGTGTGGAAGTACTACAACCCGCAGATCGGTCTCTTCGATGGCGCAGGTGAATTCCACGTCAACAATGACTACATCACGGATGTCAAGGACGAGGAGAAGGACGGCAAGACCGTCGTCACCTACACCATCCACGAAAAGGCGCAGTACAACGACGGCACGCCGATTGACTGGAAATCCTTCGAAAACACCTGGAAGTTCAACAACGGTGAGGACGAGGAAGCCAACGTCTCCTCCACCGACGGCTACGAGCTCATCGAGTCCGTGGAGCCGGGCGAGAACGACAAGCAAGCCGTCATCACCTTCAAGCAGGCCTATCCCTGGTGGCAGGGTCTGTTCAACTTCCTACTCCCGCCGCAGGTGGATTCTGCGGAGAAGTTCAATACCGCCTACCTAAGCAAGGTTCACCCGGAGTGGGGTGCGGGCCCATTCAAGGTTGAAAACGTTGACTTCCAGAGCGGCAGCGCTACCTTCGTCCCGAATGAGAAGTGGTGGGGCGACAAACCTTTCCTGGACAAGGTGACCTACCGACAGATGGAGAGCCAGGCTTCCATCAACGCCTTCAAGGCCGGCGAAATTGATGCAACCGGCGTAGGCAACAAGGAGCGTCTGGCTGCGGTCAAGGACATGGAGGGCATTGAGATCCGCACCGCCATGGTCCCATCCAACTCGCTCATCGTTCTCAACTCCAAGAACGAGATTCTTTCCGATGCCAAGGTCCGCGAGGCCATCATGACCGGTATCGACCGCTCCACGCTGTCCGGCATCCGCTTCAACGGTCTCAACGGTTACACCGAGGACCTGCCAGGTTCCTTCAACCTGTACCAGACCCAGGAGGGCTACGAGGATAACTTCGGCTCCGTCGTGAAGTTCGACGCCGAGAAGGCCAAGTCGCTGCTCGATGAGGCCGGCTGGAAGGAAGGCGGCGACGGCATCCGCGAGAAGGATGGCAAGAAGCTGTCCATGCGCTACACACTGCTGGGTGATTCTTCCATCAGCAAGGCCCTGGCTACCGCCACCCAGAAGATGATGAAGGACATCGGCGTGGACCTGAAGGTGGAGGAGCGCCCCTCCGCGGACTTCTCCAAGATCACCTCCTCCTATGACTTCGATGTCTTCCCCATGGGCTTCACCTCCGGCGATCCGTTCGGTGTGGCCTACTTCGGCCAGGTTTACCGCTCCGGTTCTCAGCTCAACCGCTCCGGCACGGGTAGCCCGGAGATGGACAAGAAGATCGATGAGCTCGCCAAGATCTCCGACCCAGACGAGCAGATCAAGGAAGCCAACAAGCTGGAGAAGGAGGCAATGGCCCAGTACGGCATCATGCCGATTTACAACGGTCCGGACATGGTGGCAACCAACCCGGATATCGCTAACTTCGGTGCCAAATCTTTCGCTGTCATCGAGGTAGAAAACATCGGCTACGTCAAGTAAGTAGCGGCCGCCTGGCACCACCCAAGGCAGCGAAAGAGGGCCTTCCCTAAACGGGAAGGCCCTCCTTTTGTGCTGCGCTTAGTTAATTAGTTATTGCCCTTGTTGAGCTGGTTGCGCAACTGGTCAAAGTAATCGCGCGCGCTCTGCGGCTGGTTGTTGCCCTGGGGCGGGGCCGGGAAGCCCGAGAACTGACCAAAGCCCTGGCCCTGCTGTGCGTTCTGCACCTTTTCCTGAGCCTGTTGCTGTGCGCGCTGCGCCTGCTCCATCAGCTCAGCATCGCGGCGGGCACGCTCATCGCGCTCGCGGCGCTCCTGCTCCTCACGGCGGCGACGCTCAGCAGCGGCGTTCTCGCGGCTGTGCTTTGCTTCGCCGGCCGGCACCTTCGGCTTCGGAGCTTCGTTAATAGCGTTGGTGGACAGCAAAGTATCGCGCATACCGCCGAAGAGATCCTGCATGCCGCCCGGGTTAGACGGCATGTACAGCACGTTGGTGTGGGCGCGGTCGGCCACATCCACCATGGCGTCGAGGTACTGGGAGACCAGCATGAGGGTCTCGGGGTTCTCCTGCACGCCGGCAGCACGCAGCAGCTCATACTGCTGGGCAATACCTTCGACGATCTCCTTACGTTGGTCAGCCACACCGCGACCCTGCAGCTTCTTAGCCTCGGCCGCACCCTCGGCTTCCTTGACCACGCGGATCTTCTCGGCCTCCGCCTGGGCTACGGCTGCCTCGCGCTCACGCTGCGCCGCGTTAATGGAGTTCATGGACTCGCGCACGCGGGCATCCGGGCGAATATCGGTGACCAGGGTATTGACGAAGTTCCAGCCGTAGGCGGCCATGTTATCGCGCAGGGACATCGCCACGTTGCGGGCGATGGTGTCCTTGGAAGAGAAGGAATCATCCAGATTCATGTTTGCCACGGAGGAACGGACATTGTCCTGCACGTAGGCCACGATCTGCTGCTCGTGGTTGGACAGGGTGTAGAAGGCCTGGCGCTCGCTGCCCTGGACTACCTCATACTGCACGGCAACGGGGATCTGAACGAAGACGTTGTCCTTGGTCTTGGTTTCCACCATGACATCGAGCTGACGGATTTGCAGGCTGATCTTGGCGCGCACGCGGTCGACGTAGGGCAGCTTGAAGTGCAAGCCCGCGTGAGCAACGTTCACGAACTTACCCATCCGCTCAATGATGGCGGCTTCCTTCGTCCGGACGATGAAGAAACCGTCGAAGGCGGTGGCAATAATAAGTAGGAGAATCACGCCAATGACGATGAGACCGGCCATAGGCTTATCCTTTCTGCTCGATTTAGATTTTCCTAACCAGTGTGCCACACGGTGACCACCACCACATCCCGAAGGAGATCACTCCCCGAGCTCACTCGGAGCCTTTAATGCTCGTCAGCCGCTCGGAAGAGCTCACCCAAAATCCCCGCGCCGTCCTCACTAATCCCGTTGTGCTGGAAGCGGTTGGTCACCACTGGGCGCAGGTCGCGGTAGGTCTCCCCTGTAGCCAGGGAATCCTCGAAGGGCACGAAGATATCGTCGAGGTAGATGGCGGCGGAGGCGGTCACGGGGGCGTCGGCAAGCGCAGCGGCGTCATACGGAGAGCTTGCCCACTCGTGGGCGGCGAGCTCCTCGGCGGCCTGCTTGAAGGGGCGCAGCGCCGGATCCTCATCGAATTGCCAGGGGAAGATGTGCTCACCAGTGAGATAGGTACCGTCCTCGGCAAACTCGGGGAATTCCTCGCGCACGCGGTGAGCAGCCCAGCCGGTGACGGCCTGGCCGCCGACGCCGCCGTAGATAGATTCATGGATGGCCGCATACAGCGGGCCAGCCTGGAAGCTCACGCGCTGCCCCACGTCGTTGAGGAAGTCCGAACGCAAGCGCTTTTCGCCGTTCACCGTCCGGAAAGGCTCCTCCAGCAGGTAGCCCAAAGAATCGAAGCCAGTGCCGCGGCCCAGCTCAATTCCGATGGTGCGGAAGCGGCGCGACGACAGGCGCTCCCCTGTCGGCAGCAGCTCCTCCGAGTTGTCTAGGTGGTGGAGGATTTCCTCGATGCGCGCTTGTGCCCACGGGAACTGGGCATAGAAGCGTTCGTGGCGCACCTTGAGCTTGGCAAAAGTCGTACGGTAGAGATCATCAGCGCCCTTGGTCAGGGTGGGCAGTCCACCAGTGAGGAAGGCACGCCCAATGGAATCAGGGAACATCGAGACATAGGCGGTGATGATGAAGCCGCCGAAGGATTGGCCGAAGAGATCCCAGGATTCCTCGCCGAGGTGCTCGCGCAGGCGCTCGGCATCGCGCACGATATTTTCTTGCCGCAGCTGCGCCAGACGCGCAGCGCTGCGATCCTCAGCCGGGCTGAGCTCGTCAATGCGGTGGCTGCGCCCGGTGCCGCGCTGGTCCATGAGGATCCAGCGGTAGCGCTCCAAGCCCTTCCCGATGAGTCCGGAAGCACCCGTCGGCCGCGGCGCCGGGAAGCCCGGCCCGCCCTGGTTATAGAGCAGCGCCGGATAATTCTCACCGCCGGGCGGGATGATTTCCCGGGCGTAGAGCTCGAACTCCCCCGCGGCGGGATTGTCATAGTCCCAGGGGACGGTGATGGTGTGTTCCTTGATGGTGTGGCCGAAGCGTTTCATGCTTCTAGTAGACCACGAAACCTTCCTTGCGGAACACCTCGCGGATAGCTTCGACGTCTTCCGGCTTCGGCGGCTTCGTATCCTCCAAGGTGTAGGGGTAGCCCAGCTCGTGCCACTTATCCGCGCCCATGTTGTGGAAGGGCAGCACCTCGATGCGCTCAATGTTGCTCTTCCAGCGGGAGACAATGCGCGCAACGTTGGCGACGTTCTCTGGGGAGTCGGTAAGCCCCGGCACCACCACGAAGCGAATCCACACCGGTTTGCCGATGGCATTGAGGCGATCCCCAAAGTCGATCGTCGGCTGCAATTCACGCCGGGTGACCTTTTTATAGGTCTCCTCGTCACCGGACTTGACGTCCAGCAGCACCAAATCGATATTGTCCAGGTCTTCATCACGCAGGCGCGCGCCGAGGTAGCCCGAGGTATCGATCGTGGTGTGGATGCCTGCATCGTGGACTTCCTTGAGCAGGCGCCGCGCGAAGGCGATCTGGAAGAGTGGCTCACCACCAGAGATGGTCAGCCCACCCCCGGAAGCCTTGAAGACGGGCTTATAACGCTTGACGCGCTTAACCACGTCTTCGATGCGCTCCAAGGTGCCGACCTTCATCTCCATGGTGTCTGGATTGTGGCAGTACTGGCAGCGCAACGGGCACCCGGACATGAACATGGTCATGCGTGTTCCGGGCCCATCCACAGCCGTCACCAGCTCCCAGGAGTGCACGAGTGCGACGTCGCCGGAGCGGCGAGCCTGCATCAACTCCGAGCGGGTGTAGCCGTCGAGGTCATTGTCCGTTCCTAAACCGGCGGCGGCGCCGCGCACCTTTTCCCCTTCTTCCGGAGAAAGACGCACGACGCCGGTAATGCCATCTGCCATTTAGGAGCCCTGGTGGAAGGTACGGGAGATGACGTCGAGCTGCTGCTCGCGGGTGAGCTTCACAAAGTTCACCGCGTAGCCAGAAACGCGAACCGTGAGGTTCGGGTACTTCTCCGGGTGCTCAACGGCGTCCTCCAGGGTGGACTTGTCCAGGACGTTGATGTTGGCGTGGTAGAGGCCCGAGTCCATGTTGTTGGCGGTGCGGTTGGCCTTCATGGTGGCGAGGCGCTCGTCAAAAGTTGGGGTTGCCATGATGTGTTCTCCTTAGGAAGTGGTGTGGACGTGGTCTATTCAGAATCCATGATGAAGCCGGCATCAAGGACGCCCACCAGGTTGGTGATGCGCTCCTCCGGGGTGCGGCCCAATCCGGATGGGGTGATGGTGTTGGTCAGCGAGATGCCATCGAGGGCATCCTTGTAATCCAACTTGCCCACCGACAGCATGGAGGCGACCATGCCGTGGTTATCCGCGCCGTTCTCCGGATTAGCGCCCGGGGCGAACGGGGTACCTGCCTCGTGGCCGGACGGGAAGGAACCAGTTGCCTTGCCGTAGACCACGTTGGAAGTAATGGTCAGCACCGACTGGGTCGGAATGGCGTTGCGGTACATCGGGATGGCCTTAATCTTCGCCATGACGGTGTGGACGATGGTAGCGGCGATGTCATCGGCGCGGTCATCATCGTTGCCGTAGAAGGGGAAGTCACCTTCCGTCTTGTAGTCCACGATGAGGCCGGTCTCATCGCGCACCGGGTAGACCTTGGCGTACTTAATGGCGGAAAGCGAGTCAGCCACGATGGACAGGCCGGCGATACCGCAGCCCATGGAGCGCACGATATCGGAATCGTGCAGCGCCATCTCAATGGACTCGTAAGCGTACTTGTCGTGGCAGTAGTGGATGATGTTCAGGGCCTCAACGTAGGTGCCCACAACCCAATCCAGCATCTCCTCGTACTTCTGCCAGACCTCATCGAAGTCGAGCGGTCCATCGCCCTTGATGGGCTCGTAACCGTCAACCACCTGCTTGCCGCTGACCTCGTCGCGGCCGCCGTTGATGGCGTAGAGCAGGGCCTTGGCGGCGTTCACGCGGGCACCGAAGAACTGCATTTGCTTGCCGACGGCCATCGGGGACACGCAGCACGCAATCGCGGCGTCATCGCCCCACTGGTCACGAATCTGCTTATCGGACTCGTACTGGATGGAGGAGGTCTCAATCGAGATGTGGGCGCAGAACTCCTTGTAGCCCGCCGGCAGCTGCGGATCCCAGAAGATGGTGATGTTTGGCTCCGGGGACGGGCCCAGGTTGATCAGTGTCTGCAGCAGACGGAAGGAAGTCTTGGTCACCATGTGGCGGCCATCGTCGCCAAAGCCGGCATCGGACCAGGTTGCCCAGTACGGGTCACCGGAGAAGATCTGGTCATAGTCCTCGGTGCGCAGGAAACGGACGATGCGCAGCTTGAGCACCAGCTGGTCGATGATTTCTTGGGCGTCTTCCTCGGTGATGATGCCCGCGTTCAGGTCGCGCTCGAAGTAGCAGTCGAAGAATGCGGAGAGGCGGCCGATGGACATGGCGGCGCCGTCCTGGGACTTAATGGAGGCCAGGTAGCCAAAGTAGGTCCACTGCACTGCCTCGTGGGCGGTCTTCGCGGGCTTCGAGATATCGAAGCCATAAGACTCAGCCATGACCTTGAGCTTCTTCAGGGCCTTGATCTGCTCGGCGTGCTCCTCGCGGTAGCGTGCCCAGTGCTCGGAGAAGCCGAGGTCCCCCACCGCATGCTTGGATGCTTCCTTCTCAGCAATGAGGAAGTCCACGCCGTAGAGGGCCACGCGGCGGTAGTCGCCGATGATGCGGCCGCGGCCATAGGCATCCGGCAGGCCGGTGATGATGTGGGAGGAACGCGCTGCGCGGATGCGCGGGGTGTAGATATCGAAGACTGCATCGTTGTGGGTCTTGCGGTAGCGCGTGAAGATCTTCTCGATCTCCGGATCGGTCTCCTTGCCGGCTTCCTTAATGGCCTGCTTGACCATGCGCCATCCGCCGTTGGGCATCATGGCGCGCTTAAGCGGAGTATCCGTCTGCAGGCCGACGATGACATCATCATCCTCGGAGATATACCCAGCCGGGAAAGCATCGATATCACTCGGGGTGTGAGTATCCACATCGAAGATGCGCTTCTGGCGCTCGACGGAGAGATAGTTCTTCTCCAAATGATCCCACACGCGCTGCGTCTTCTCGGTGGGCCCAGCGAGGAAGGAGGAGTCCCCGTCATAAGGGGTGTAGTTGCGCTGGATAAAATCACGAACGTCAATGTTTTCAGTCCACGGGCCGGGTTCAAACCCCTTCCATGCCTCGAACTGCACAGACTGTTCCGTTGCGGTGGTCACTATATTGACTCCCTTCATAGTTCACACGACGCGTAACACTTAGTCGCAGAAGGGCTGTGGGTGACTTCGGCTCACGGGCAATTCGGTCAACACGTATCGTCACCGAACCCCTCTCTGTAGCCCATAGTAGGGGGACAAACGCATAACCTCACATCGGCAAATGCGTTCCCCGCGCCACCGAACGGGCTGGTTTTAGCACCACACAGGTCAGCTCTCTCATAGGTAACGACCGTACGGTTGGATGCGGGGGTAAATCACCCCCTGACGTGGCCTTTCCCACACCTTCCAGGTCACTTCTTGGCCCGTGTCCCCGCCGCCCTCTATTGTTATGCGCAGTATCCTCGTCTCGCCCTTCAGCAAGGAGCTCTTTGCGTGTCTGACACCGCCGCTACAGCTAGCCCTGCCACTCCCCCAACACACCCCGTTGATGTTGTTCCGCCTGCGCCCAAGTTAGCGGCGCTAGGTCTGCAGCATGTCCTCGCTTTCTACGCTGGCGCGGTCATCGTGCCGCTGCTCATCGCCGGTTCTTTGGGCCTTGATGAGGCCACCACGATTCACCTCATCAACGCTGACCTGTTGACCTGTGGTCTGGCGACGTTGATCCAAGCGGTGGGCGTCGGCAAGCACATCGGCGTCCGCCTTCCCATCATCCAGGGTGTGACCACCACGGCGGTCAGCCCCATCATTGCCATCGGCATGAGCGCTGGTGACCAGCCGCTGCCCACGATTTATGGCGCAATTATTGCTGCCGGTATCTTTACCTTCTTCGCCGCGCCGGTCTTCGGACGCGTGCTCAAGTACTTCCCGCCGATTGTCACCGGCACCGTGCTTTTGGTCATGGGTACGTCGCTGCTGGCGGTTTCTGCCAATGACTTCGTTAATTACGCGGACGGGGTCCCGGCCGCACGCGATCTGCTCTATGGCTTCGGCACGCTCACCATCATTATCATCGTGCAGCGTTTCTTCCGCGGCTTCCTGGGCACGCTGTCTGTGCTGCTTGGTTTGGTCATCGGTACTGGCGTGGCCTTCGTGCTGGGCGATACGTCCTTTGACGGCGTGCGTGAGGCCGATGCCATCGGTATGACTACCCCCTTCTACTTCGGTATGCCGAAGTTCGACATCATGGCGATTCTCTCCCTCATCATCGTCATGATCATCACCATGGTGGAAACCACCGGCGATGTCTTCGCTACCGGTGAGATTGTGAAGAAGCGCATCAAGCGCGATGACGTGGTGCGCGCCATTCGCGCCGATGGCCTCTCCACCACCCTGGGCGGCGTGATGAACTCCTTCCCCTACACCTGCTTCGCGCAAAACGTCGGCTTGGTTCGCCTCACCGGCGTGAAGTCCCGCTGGGTGGCTGTATCGGCAGCCGGTTTCATGATCATCCTGGGCCTGCTGCCCAAGGCCGCAGCGATCGTTGCGGCTATCCCCTCCCCGGTGCTCGGCGGCGCCTCCCTCGCATTGTTTGCCAACGTTGCGTGGGCTGGCCTGCAGACCATCGCGAAGGAAGACATTAGTGATGGCCGCAACGCGGCCATCGTCACCACCGCGCTGGGGCTGGCCATGCTCGTCACGTTCAAACCGGACGTGGCCACCGCCTTCCCGGAGTGGGCGCAGATTTTCGTCTCCTCCGGAATGTCGATCGGCGCTATCACCGCGATCCTGCTCAACTTGCTCTTCTTCCACGTCGGCTCGCAGTCTGGCGATGATGTCAGCCGCCTCGACGGCGCCGGCGTCTCGCTCAAGGAGCTCAACGAGATGAACCGCGATGGCTTCGTCAGTGCGCTGCGCCCGCTCTTCAACAACGAAACCTGGCCGCTCGAAGCCGCCTGGGAGCTGCGCCCCTTCCAGGATGTCAGCCAGCTGCGCGAAGCAATCCAGGTCACGGTCCTCACCGCCCCGGGCGAGCAGCGTCGTGCCCTGATCCACGACTACCCGGCGATGGATGAGCTACTGCTTGCCGATTCCGACACGGTCGCCACCATCTCCGCCGACCGCGGTTCCTTGGCCTTGGATGACCTCGATGACGTGCAGACGCAGCAGCTTATCGACGTCTCACAGGCCTACCGCGAGCGCTTCGACATGCCGTTCGTGGCATACCTGGACACCAATGACTCGGCCGATCGCGTGATCGATGCGGGCGTGCGCCGCTTGTCCAACTCGGATGAGCTGGAGCAGCGCGTGGTCTTGAGCGAAATCATCGAGATTGCCAATGACCGCTTCGATATCCTCCTTGCGGACGCTAACCCGGTGCGAGCTTACTGGGACCGCAAGTTCACGGAGGTGGAATGAACATAGTTCATTCCACGTACGGGGGACACTCGACGTGAGGACTAGCTGAACTCCATGGTGACCTGGGCCTCGGGGTCAACGCCACGGATGATGCCCTCATAGAAATTGCGAGCTTGGTCCTGCAGGAGCTCGCGGTTGTCGTCGATGTCCTCGCGCTTCTTATCGGCGCTGAGGACATCCGACACTGTAGATGCGGCGTCGATCGGCTGGGTGGTCCAGCTGAGCACGCCGTTGTTTTCCACGGCGGTCTTAAACTCTTCATCGGAATGCCCAATGAAGATGAAGTCCGGGATGTGGACAGTGTAGGCATGCTCGCCGGTCTCAGTGACGCGAACGTCCTTGCCTTCGATACCGAGCTTGGCTTTATAGGAATACTGCACAAATTGTGTTCGGCTAGTCCACGGAACCTTCACGCCTAAGACCTGACCCACGGAAGATTTCTCCGCCAGCCCCTGGATACCCAGGCTGAGCAAGACCACCTGCTCTTCGCGCTGGACAGCCTTAACGACCTGCGTGTTGGTTGACTGCACCGGCGCGGTATAAACCTCGTGCGGCTGGCGTACGGCATACACACCCAAGCCAGCGCAAGCGAGTGAAAGAAGCACCACAATCGCGATAAGTGTGGTGCTCAGTTTGCGGCTCGTCATACCTACCTACAGCTGGAACTGCTCAACAACTTCAGTGCGGCGCTTGTGCTCCATCCAGAAGGACAGGAATGGAACAACACCGGCAAGCGCCGTGGTGAAAAGCTTGCTTACCGGCCACATGGCACGCGGACCAAGGACCAGGATGGACACGAGGTAGACCATGTAGGCCACGCCATGCGCTTGGGCGATGAGCGTAGCCCAGGATGGCATCTCCATCCCCACGCCGTATTGCAGGATCATGCGCGCGACGAGAATGAGAAGGAAAATACCGGTGATAGTGGCGGCAATGGAAAAGAACTTCAGCGGGCCACGGATACGCGCCTGACGGTCAGGATGGACAGCGTTGTTGACTGAGTTGCTCATTAATACTCCTCTTCAGTGCCGCGACGGCGGCGCTGCTTGTTCATAGCGTTGAAGGTGTCCACATCAATCTGCGGACGGGGCGGTAGGAAATCTTCGTCGATTTTAGTCTCGGTGTGCTCCTTGGCCGCGCGCACGTCCTCTGCCTCATATTGGGCTGGCTCTTCTCCCCGCTCGAGAGCTTCGTTCTCGGCATCGATTCGCTCATTCTCGTAGCGCATGGCAGTGCGGTAAGCGTAAACAACAAATACCGCGAACAGCGGCCATTGGAAGGCGTATCCCAAGTTCTGGAAGGTTCCCGAACCGGAGCGGAACCGCGTCCATTGCCAGTAAGCAAGGAACAAAAAGAGCACGACGAAGAGCACGATGAGGACGATGTGCCACCATCGAACCTTCATCCGCTTTTTCGGTGCTGGGTTGGTGCTCACTCTGAACAGCCTACCCACCACGCCCAGAAAAGTGGATTTCCGTCCGTAGCCCGCCGCCCTGTAAGCTAGTGAACGTTGCGCAGAGCAAAGAGCGCTCCGCAGCAACGAAACCAGCGCCCGTGGCGGAATTGGCAGACGCGCTAGATTTAGGTTCTAGTGTCTTATGACGTGTGAGTTCAAGTCTCACCGGGCGCACATATTCAGACCCCGCACGGTTTCCGTGCGGGGTCTTGTCGTCACAGCGCCCGGCAAGCCAGCCCAGCTCGCGGATGCCGGGCTTGCGGATGCCGGGCTTGCGGTAATGGTTTGGCGGAGGCTTAGGCTTGGCCGGCAAGCGCCGCCAAAGGTTCGCGCAGTTGCGACAGTGCGCGGCCACGGTGCGAAACCGCATTCTTTTCCTCCGGGGACATCTCCGCAGCAGAGCGGGATTCACCTTCGGGCTGGAAGAGCGGATCGTAGCCAAAGCCATTCTCGCCCTGTGGGGCGGTGAGCAAGGAGCCTGGCCAGCGGCCCTCCACCACGTGTTCCTGCCCATCCGGGGTCACCAGCGCGCAGACCGACACGAAGGCAGCCGCGCGGCGCTCGGCGGGCACGTGGGACATCTGCCCCAGCAGCAGCCGGTTATTGGCTTCATCGTCACCGTGGCCGCCCGACCATCGAGCAGAGAGCACACCTGGCATGCCGTTAAGTTCTTCCACCGCGAGGCCGGAATCATCCGCGATTGTCGCCAAACCGGTGTGCTGCACCCCGGCGCGCGCCTTGATCAGTGCGTTATCAGCAAACGTGCGGCCATCCTCCACGGGCTCCGGATAGGCCTCCACAGCGGACAGCGGGAGCAGCTCGATGCCCTCAATGCCGGCATCGGCGAGAATCTTCTCCAGCTCCTTGAGCTTCTTGGCATTATTCGAAGCGACGAGGAGCTTTACCATCCGAGGGCCGCCTTTTGAGCGTCGATAAGCTGGGCGCAGCCGGCTTGGGCAACGTCCAACATGTCGTTGAGCTCCGCGCGGCCAAACAGCCCGTGCTCACCGGTGCCCTGAATCTCGACGAAGTCCCCGCCTTCCTGCATCACCACGTTGAGATCAACCTCCGCGCGGGAATCCTCCTCATAGGGCAGGTCCAAGCACACGTGACCGTCGATGATGCCCACGGAAACCGCAGCGATGGGATCCAGCAGCGGCTCGCCCGGGACGACGCCCTCCTCCTTGAGGTAAGCAATCGCATCAGCCAGCGCCACATACGCGCCGGTAATCGACGCCGTGCGGGTACCGCCATCTGCCTGCAGCACATCGCAATCCAGCTGGATGGTGTTCTCCCCCAGCTCGGACAGGTCCACGGCGGCGCGCAGGCTGCGGCCCACCAGGCGGGAAATCTCGTGGGTACGGCCCTTGACCTTGCCCTTCATAGACTCGCGCGGCATGCGGTCGTGGGTGGCCGCAGGCAACATCGCGTACTCAGCAGTCAGCCAGCCCTCGCCGGAGTCCTTCTTGAAGCGCGGCACCCCGAATTCCACGGAAGCCGTACACATGACTCGGGTGTTGCCGAACTCCACCAAGACCGACCCGGCCGGGTTGGTGGTGAAGTTGCGGGTAATACGAACGCTACGGAGTTGGTCGAGCGCGCGACCATCGGCACGAGTGAAATCAGTCATGCCCCCTACCCTACCGCGCGTGTTAAAAGTCGAGCTCCATCCCAGCGGCGCCGACGACGATCTCTCCGTCGAACTCGCGGGCAGCGGCGGCATATGTTGCGGCGACATCGCCCCACGGCTGGAGGTGAACAAGCACGAGCTTCTTTACCCCTGCCTCACGCGCTAGGCGCCCAGCTTCTGCTCCCGACATGTGCATGTCTGGAGCCTTATCCTCCGAAGTCTCGCCCCATGCAGCCTCGCAGAGGAAAGCATCCACGCCTTGGGCAGCCTCAACGAGCGCAGGCGTATAAGCGGAATCCGCCGAATAACACACAGTTGCGCCGGTCTTCGTGTGCTCGACCCGCAGGGCATATGTCTCTACCGGGTGAACTGTGCGGAAGGGGGTGATATAGACATCGTCGACAAGCTGGCGTTCCCGATCCACCCAGGGGCTGAACGCAAATGTATCGCTCATGTCATCCACCCCGTCCGGAGTATCCGAGGACAGCCGGCCCAGGTGGGTCTCAGTCGTCGACGGCCCGAGGCAGAAATTGCGGGAGGCTGCGGGCTCTGTGGGGTGGAAGCGGCGCCACACCATCAAAGACGGAAAGTCCAGGCAGTGATCGGCATGGAGATGAGTTAACGCCACGTGTGCATCGCACGGATCCTGGAGTTCCTGCAGGCGTGCAAGCGTACCCGGGCCCAAATCCATGATGATGGACGGAGCAGAGGGGAAAGACAAGAGATAGCCAGAGGCCGGATTACCCACAGTGGGCACCGAGCCGGAACAGCCTAGGATGGTCAGCTTCATGCGTTCAATAGTTCCACGAAACAATGGGGGATGCGGGATTTGGGTCGATTGTACATCCTCACCCGCTCTAAATCTTGGGCCCCAGGAAGCGCGCGGCTAAACGCTCGAAGGCGGCGTGGTCGCCAGTGCACTCGAAACTACGTGTGGGTGCCTGCCCCGCCGGGGCCAGCATGTCCGTGTTGGTGAGGATGCGCAACACATCCTTCGCAGTCTCCTCCGCCGAGGACACCAAGGTGACGTTATCCCCGATAGCGAGCTGGATGACGCCCGTCAGCAGCGGGTAGTGCGTGCAGCCAAGAACGAGCGTGTCGACGCCCGCCGACTGCAGCGGCGCGAGGTAGCCCTCGGCCACACCCAGGATCTGGCGCCCAGCGGTAATGCCGCGCTCGACAAAGTTCACGAAGTCCGGGCAGGCCACGGCCGTGCACTCAACATTCGGGTTGACGGCGAACAAATCCTGGTAGGCCCCGGAATTAATGGTTCCCTCAGTACCAATCACGCCAATCTTGCCGTTGCGGGTGGTGGCGATGGCGCGGCGCACGGCCGGGCGGATAACCTCCACGACCGGAATGGCATAGCGCTCGCGGGCATCGTGCAGGAAGGCGGCCGTGGCGGTGTTGCAGGCGATCACCAGCATCTTGCAGCCGCGCTCCACCAACTCGTCGGCGATGGCGGTGGAGAGCTCCCTCACCTCGGCGATGGGCCGCGGGCCGTAGGGGGTATGGGCGGTATCGCCGATGTAGATGATGGATTCGTCGGGAAGCTGCTCGATGATCGTGCGAGCGACGGTCAGGCCGCCCACGCCCGAATCAAAAATCCCGATCGGAGAGGTCGCGTCAGGCATTAACGCATCGCTCCCCGAGGCGCGGGCTTGACCTTCTTAATCGGGTCATCGGAGGTGATCACCATGCCCGCGACGATGCCACCGATGGCGCCGAAGAGGTGGCCCTGCCAGCTGACTCCCTCGTAGATCGGCAGCACGCCCCAAATGAGGCCGGAGTAGGCGAACCCTAGACCAACACCAATCAGGAACTGCCCCAGCGAGCGGTTAAAGATGCCGCGCACGATGAGATAGGCCAGCCAGCCATAGACCATGCCCGAAGCACCGATATGCGAGGTCCCCGGCCCGCCCAGCAGCCACGTGCCCACGCCGGCAATGAGCACCACGATGATGGTGACCTCCCACCATGCCTTGCGGCCTGACAAGCCGATCAGGAAACAAAAGATCGCACCAGGCAACGAGTTTCCGATGAGGTGCTCGAAGTTCGCGTGGAGCAGCGGCGCGGTGAAAATCCCCCAGATGCCGTTGAAGTCCAGCGGATGAATGCCGTACTGCCCCAGCTCGCTTCCAAAGAACAGGAAGTTAATGATGTGGATGATCCACTCGACGGCGAGGAATCCCACCGTGAGAGACGCGGCTGTTTTGAGGCGGCCGGCCCGCGTGTAGTTCTTCGAATCGCCTGTATTAAGGAGGGGCTGCTGTCCCTGTCCCGCGGCAGCGGGGCGGGGTTGGAAGGGGTTAGGCTCATGCGAATGCTGCTGGCCAAAGGGTCCACTCGTCGTCATAATGCCTCCAACTCTAGCAAGCCCGCAGCGAGGAATACGCCTCCAAACCCAGCCCTGGGCTTGCACTCACCACGGCGTCAACGATGGCTGCCTCCACGGCATCGGCAGCAGCTGCGCTTAACGACGCCAACTCCGCCGGGCCGTTGCCCCGCTCCGCTGAGCGGACTCCCGAGGAGGCAGCAAACAGCGTATCCCCATCCAGCGGGGAATGCGCTGGGCGCACAGCGCGAGCGATGCCATCGTGGCCCGCGAGAGCAAGGCGCTTGGTCTGGGCCTTGCTTAAAGGCGCATCGGTCAACACCGCACCAATGGTGGTATTAAGCCGCGAGGATTCCGCGAATGACTCGGCCAGGCTGCGGGCTGCGGCAAACCGCTCAACGTCGACGGCTGGTACACCCGGCGCGCCAAACAAGCGCCCAGTCTCAGCATCAATCACCTGCCCCACCGGGTTCGCCACGACGACGGCGGCGACGGAGAACGAGGAGACGTCGACAAGCGCGGTGCCCACCCCGCCCCGCACCTTGCCGGCACAGGCCCCAGTGCCCGCACCCACGCTGCCACTCGTGGCGTCGTGTCCTGCCAACGCGGCGCGTAGAGCCGCCTCGCCGTCTGCCGCCGAGGGACGCTGCGGCCCGGCGAGCAGGTCAAAGATGACCGCGCCCGGGACGATAGGAACGCGCGGGCCGGGGATCTCCTCCCCAAAGACGGGGAAGCCAATCCCTGCCTCCTCCAGCCCGCGCATGACGCCATCCGCAGCGGCCAGCCCAAAGGCCGAGCCGCCTGCCAGAAGAAACGCATGAACGCGCTCGACCGTGTTGTGTGGCTCTAAAAGATCCGTCTCGCGCGTGCCTGGGCCGCCGCCCCGCACGTCGACGCCGGCCACGGCCCCCTGCTCGCCGCAGTAAATGACGGTGACGCCGGTATCCTCACGTGTGACGTGGCCGACGGAAAAGCCCATGTCGGGAAGTGTGCGCACGGTGCTAGTCCATGAGAACGTCGAGCAGCGAATCCTGGCAGAATGCCAGCCATTCCACGAGCGTATCGCGGTCCGCCCCAGGGGTATCCTCCGGCACGTCCCCGGCGGCGATATAGAGGCGCAGATCATTAAGCCCCGCGAGGAAGGCATGCGCCTCTTCCTCACTAATGGCTACCTCTACCCCGCCAGTCGGCCCCAGCGCGGTGTTAATAACCTGCAGGTTCTCCAGCTTGGCGCGCGCGATGTCGTTCTCGTGGAGCGAGCGCATGAGGGAATTGTCTCCGTCGAATTCCTCATCCCCCGGCTTCTTGAAGTCCGGAAAGAGGCGGGCCAGCGAGGGGTCTTCGGGGGCTTCGGTGTGGCCGGTGGGCATGTCGAGCATGTCCGCCAGCTCATCCTTCGGCGCCGACTGCGCGCGAGCGATGATCGCCTCAGAGACCGTCGCGGTGAGGTCGCCCAAGACTTCGCGCTCCATCGGCTCGAAAACAGCCGTGTACTTGGCGCCGCGCATGAAGGACTTTTTCTTCTTCCAAGCCTGCATAACCTACCCTGCCTGCTGCATCGTGGCCCAGAGGCCCGCGACCTGCAGCTTCTTCACGTCGGCTTCGACTTTGTCGCGTTCACCCGAGGACACGGCTGCCTTACCTTCGGTATGGACCTGCATCATCAGCTCGTTGGCTCGCTTCTTGTCATAGCCTAAAACGGTCTGGAACACGTAGGAGACGTAGCTCATCAGGTTGACTGGATCATCCCAGACAATGCACATCCACGGCAGGTTTTCGCTCGTGGCGACGTCGACGTCAATCGCCTCATCCAGCTCCGGGGTGGCCATGGGTGAACTCATCACCACGCCCGCGGACGTTTCGTTGTGCGCTTTCATGCCCTCTACACTAGCTAAAATTCTCCGCGTCGCGAGCAGTTATACTGTCAGCGACCCTTAACCTGATTATCGTTTCCAGGTGGCATCAATGAATTCTTTCTCCCTTCCCCCAGCCGTTGTTGACATTCTCACGGGACGCCAACCGGCGAAGGAGGATGTCGTCCTCCTCCTGCAACGAGTGCTGACCGTGCTCGTTCTCGGCGGCACGCTCGTGGCTGCCGTATTGAGCCTGACCAACCCGTCGAACGACGGCAGCTCGACGGATGCGGAACCCCCGACGTCGGAGGCGTGCGACTACGAGCTTCCCGACGTTTCCGTCCAACGTCAGCTCAACACCATCCAAGAGGAGCTGATAGGTGCGCTCAACACCTGGCGTAAGGAAGACGGCCAAGCCCCACTGGTGCCCTGGATCGACCGCCAAACCGCAGCCCGCGAAAAGGCAGAGTGCAACGCGGTGACCAAGACGCAAGAGCCATCGGAAGAAAATGTGCAGATGGTTCAGCACCACCTGCCCGTGGACAAGGCCAGCGCATATGAATTCGTCGAGGCCTTCCGGGCCTCCCCCGACCACGTGGCCGCCCTGCGGGATCGCCGGATGACCACCGCGGCCGTTGGCGTGGCTTATAACGACGGCGAGGTGTACGTCGTCATTCAGCTTGAGGAATAGAACAGCTGATTTTTTAGGACGCCCTGAGTAGCATCTTCGATGTGACTACTACCTCAGATAACGTCCGGGATGCCGGAAACGACCCTGCAGATCGTTCCACGGCCCTTCTTACCGATAAGTACGAGCTGACCATGCTGCAAGCGGCGCTGCGCGATGGCTCCGCGCACCGCCAGGTAGCCTGCGAAGTTTTTGCCCGCCGCCTTCCCAACGAACGGCGCTACGGCGTTGTTGCCGGCACCGAACGCGTTCTTCGCGCAGTCCGGGACTTCCGTTTCACCGCCCAGCAACTGGCGGAGATGGACTTCCTGGATGCTCCAACCAAGGAATACCTGGCCAATTACCGTTTCTCCGGGCAGATCGATGGCTACCGGGAAGGCGAGCTGTACTTCCCCAACTCGCCACTGTTGACCGTGCGCGGCACCTTCGGCGAGTGCCTCATCCTGGAAACCGTGATCCTCTCCATCATGAATTCTGATTCCGCGGTGGCTTCTGCGGCTTCCCGCATGGTGGTTGCCGCGGACGGCCGCCCCATCATTGAGATGGGCTCGCGCCGCACGCACGAATACGCTGCAGTGACTGCTGCCCGCGCTGCCTACCTCGCGGGCTTCCAGGCCACCTCCAACTTGGAGGCCGGCTACCGCTATGACATCCCGGTCTCCGGTACTGCGGCGCATGCGTGGACGCTGGCGCACGTCAATGAGGACGGCACCCCGAACGAAGAGGCCGCCTTCCGCGGGCAGATCGAAACTCTCGGCGTGGATACAACCCTGTTGGTGGATACTTATGACATCACCAAGGGCGTGGAAACCGCCGTCAAGGTGGCCGGACCCGAGCTGGGCGGTGTGCGCATCGACTCCGGCGATTTGGCCGCCGTCACCCGCCGCGTGCGCAAGCAGCTCGATGATTTGGGCAACCACAACACCAAAATCGTCGTCTCCTCCGACCTGGATGAGTTCGCCATCGCCGGTCTGCGCGGCGATCCCGTCGATGTCTATGGCGTAGGCACCTCGGTGGTTACCGGCTCGGGCGCCCCGACTGCGGGGATGGTCTACAAGGTCGTCGAGGTCGAAGGACACCCAGTGGCTAAGCGTTCCTCCTCGAAGAAGTCGCAGGGCGGGGCAAAGCGCGCCCTGCGCACCTACCGCTCCTCCGGGGTGGCCGTCGAGGAGCTCGTGCTGCCCTTCTCCGCCGAGAACCCGGAGACCGGCACGCTGCGCACCCGCGAGATGACGGTGCCGCTCATGCGCGACGGTGAGATCCTCGACGCCCTGCCTACCCTCGAGGAATCCCGCGAGTACCTGGCCCAGGCCATTACGACGCTGCCATGGGAGGGCCTCGCACTCACCCGCGATGAGCCCGCGGTCCCGACCCGGTTCATCGGCTTCGACGCTTAAGAAGTACGTGGGAGGCGACCGACTACACTGGCACCAATGCAGGACACAACGGTTGACCTCCTCGACGCCGCCGTCGCCGCCCTCGGCGGCTCGCGGCGCGCCGGCCAGGTACGCATGGCGACGGCCGTGACCACCGCGTTGGAGAAAGAGCGCCACCTCGCCGTGCAGGCAGGAACAGGCACAGGTAAGTCCTTGGCCTATCTCGTGCCCGCCTTCCGCCACGCGCAAGAGACCGGTCACACCGTCATCGTCTCCACCGCCACCCTGGCGCTCCAACGTCAGCTGGTGGAGCGGGACCTTCCACGTCTGGCCGAGGCCCTCGAGCCGCACCTAGAAAAGAAACCAACCTTCGCCATCATGAAGGGCCGCTCCAACTACGTCTGCCTCAACAAAGTCTCCCGCGCCGCTGAGCTTGAGGACGAGGACGCCTTGCTCGACGAAGACGCTGTTTCTTACCTCGGCCGCCACGTCCAGCGCGTCTACGAGTGGGCGGAAGACACCGAGACTGGTGACCGCGAAGACTTGGAACCGGGCGTGCCAGACTTAGCGTGGCGGCAGGTATCCGTCACCTCGAACGAGTGTCTCGGTGCCACCCGCTGCCCGCACGGCGAGGACTGCTTCGCGGAACTCGCGCGACGCCGCGCGGCGGACGTCGATGTCGTCGTCACCAACCACGCCCTGCTCGCCATCGACGCAGTAGCAGACATCAACATCCTGCCGGAACACGACGTCGTCATCATCGATGAGGCCCACGAGCTGGACGGCCGCATCACCTCGGTGTCTACCGCCGAAATCACCGGGCGCGCGCTGAAGATGGCGGCCAACCGCGCCAAGTCCCTCGGCGCCAACGGCAAGGACCAACGCCTCACTGAGCAGGCCAACGAACTGAGCCAACTCCTCGCGGATTTCGCACCGGGCCGCTGGACCGACTTGCCAGAGGAAGCCAAGCAGCAGCTCATGGGCCTCGCGGATACCCTGGCCGATTGCCGCGAAACCATCGCCCGCGCCCCCGAGGGTGAACAGGCCCAAGACCCGGAAAAATCTGCGGAGCGCCAAAACCTGGCCAACCACCTCGCTAGCCTCGTCGAAGCCATCGCCCGCATCCTCGATGTTTTCGCCACCGGTGACCCCGCCGCGCATGCCGACGTGGTGTGGCTGGAGCGCGATGAGCGCACGTTGAACGACACCCTTGCCGTGGCCCCTCTGTCCATCGCAGGCATGCTGCACGAAAAGCTCTTCGGCGAGCAGACCGTGGTGCTCACCTCCGCCACGCTGGCCCTAGGCGGGCGCTTCGACGCCATGGCCGCGCAGTGGGGCCTGCCGAAAGGCACGTGGGACAGCCTCGATGTGGGCTATCCCTTTGACCCCGCGCGCAGCGGCATCTTGTATACCGCGGCGCACCTGCCGCAGCCGGGCCGCGATGGGCTGAGCCCCCAGACCCTCCAAGAGATCCGCGAGCTCATCATGGCCGCCGGCGGGCGCACGCTCGGACTCTTCTCCTCGCGGCGGGCCGCGCAACAGGCAGCCGAAGAACTCAAGCCCACCATCCCCTTCGACATCTACTTCCAGGGCGAGGACTCCATCGGTGCGCTCGTGGACAAGTTCACGAAGAACGAAAACTCCTGTCTCTTCGGCACGCTCACACTCTGGCAGGGCGTCGACGTGCCGGGGCCCTCCTGTTCCCTGGTCCTCATCGATCGCATCCCCTTCCCCCGCCCGGATAACCCACTCATGCAAGCGCGGACCGAGGCCGCAAAGGCGGCAGGGCGCAACGGGTTCATGGAGGTTTCTGCGACTCACGCGGCGCTACTCATGGCCCAAGGCGCGGGCCGCCTGCTGCGCTCCACTGCGGACCGCGGAGTCGTCGCCGTGCTCGATAACCGTCTAGAGACCAAGCGTTACGGCTCCTACCTGCGAGCCTCCATGCCGCAGATGTGGCCGACGAGCGACCCAGAGGTCGTGCGCGGGGCACTCAAGCGCCTAGTCGAAGCCCGCTAGGGGCGAGGCAGCGCGCAGACCGTGGCTGAGTCCGGGGCGACCTCGGTGAAACCTGCGTCATGCACCACCACCGCATCGGGGCGCGTGCACGCCGCGGCAAAATCCGCTGGGGCAATCTCGCGCACGGACAGCGCGAAATCCTGCGCCGCCCAGGTTTCCACTTCCTCAACGCTCATCGCAGCGGCAAGCAGCATAGAACCGTGCCCGACTTGCGCGGCGGCCTTTCCCGCACTCATGTGAAGGGAGGAGTCGATGTAGATCACGGGTGCGTCGGCAAGCGCGGGGCCCGGGTCATCCTGAGGGAGATCGGTATGGCTGATCTGCAGCTTGGCGACGAGCGGATGCACGTCCTGCACCGCCGAAGGAACGAACACCCGCGCGCGGTCAGCAACTGTCACCCCAGGCAGGGCCTGGACATCGCGCCACGCCTTGTTGCGCGCGCGGCGGGCCACCTTGCGGATGCGGTGGCCGTACCACTGCCCCAAGGCCTCGGCGAAGGCCCCATCCTGCCCGGCCCGATCGTCGAGGCAGAGCTTAACCACACCCCGCGCCGCTGCCTCCAGCACCTCCGTGCGCGTGGGCGGGTCTTGCTTGGGCAGGTTGAGCGCTATCTGCATCGCCTGGATGGTCTCGGGCTTGTCAGGATCCTCGGGATCATCGCGCCAGTTGCGGTCGCTGCACGCTACCGCAAGGCGGCGGTGGGCCTCGCGGAGGTTATTCACTAGCGACTTCCTCCATAGGGATGCCGAGAATCTGCAGGATTTCGTCCATGTATGGGTGGTTAACAGAGGTATCCGCCACCTCGCGCAGGGCGGGCTTGGCGTTGAAGGCAATGCCCAGGCCGGCAGCGGAAATCATGTCGATATCGTTAGCACCATCGCCGACCGCAACGGTCTGCCGCATGCTCAGGCCCGAATCCGCAGCGAACTCACGCAAGAACATCTCCTTGGCCTTGCGGTCCACCACGTCCCCGATGACCCGGCCGGTGAGCTTACCGTCCTCGATTTCCAGGGTGTTGGCGCGCACGTAGTCAAGGTCGAGCTCCTTAGCTAGATCCTCGAGGACCTGGATGAATCCTCCCGACACCACCGCAACCCGGTAGCCCATGCGCTTGAGCGTGCGGATGGTGGTGCGCACGCCGGGCGTGAGGCGGATATCGGCGGCGGTTTCCTTGATGACGGACTCAGGCAGACCTGCCAAGGTGGCCACGCGCTCGCGGAGGGATTCTTCAAAGTCCAGCTCACCGCGCATTGCACGTTCCGTGACGGCGGCGACCTCCGCTTCCTTGCCCGCGTGGGCGGCCAGCATCTCGATGACCTCGCCGGTAATGAGGGTGGAGTCGCAGTCAAAGCAAATGAGGCGTTTCGAGCGGCGCTGCAATCCGGAGCGCTCGATGGCGATGTCCACGCCCTGCTCGGTAGCCAGGCGTGCCAACATGGCGCGAACAGGGTCAGAGGAGCCATCGATCGTGATGTAGAGCTCCAGGCCGTTGAGCGGGTACGTGGACAGGCCGCGGATGCGATCGATGTTGACATCGAGGTTGGCCAGCTCCTTGGCGATGGCCGACATGTGGCTCGCGTTGACCTGACGGCCCAGCACCACGACGACGTGTGTCGAGCGCGGACGTGAGGTGGCTTCCTCCTCCCGAGGCTCCACGGAGATGGACTGCGCATAGATGCTCAACGTGTTGCGCAGCCCCTGCTCCATGGCCTCCAGACGCGAGGCGTTAACGCGGATGTACGCGGAGAGGGAGATGCGGCCGGAGAAGATGGCCTGTTCGGCGTCGACAAGCTCTACATTGTGGGAGCTGAGAACGCGGAAGAAGGCGGCAGACACGCCTGGTTTGTCGGGACCTGAGGCGGTGACAACGGCGAAAACTTGTTCACTTTGATTATCCACGGGGCTCATTATCTCACATCGCTGAGCACTGCTTGACCTACGGCAAACGCCGCCTCCCCATCGTGGTGATGGGGAGGCGGCGTTATCAGGAGTACTCAGCTCGTGAGTGCTTAGTGGCCGGTGTGTGCTTCCTCGCGCATGCGCTTAACCATGTGCGGGTAGTGCAGCTCGAAGGCCGGACGCTCGGAGCGGATGCGCGGCAGGGACACGAAGTTGTGGCGCGGCGGCGGGCAGGAGGTAGCCCACTCGAGGGAGTTGCCGTAGCCCCACGGATCGTCCACGGTGACGATCTCGCCGTAGCGCCAGGACTTGAAGACGTTCCAGACCAGCGGGATAACCGAAGCGCCCAGGACGAAGGAGAAGATGGTGGAAATCTGGTTGAAGACCGTGAAGCCATCAGACTCCAGGTAGTCGGCGTAACGACGCGGCATACCCATGTTGCCCACCCAGTGCTGGATAAGGAAGGTGCCGTGGAAGCCGATGAAGGTCAGCCAGAAGTGGATCTTGCCCAGACGCTCATCCAACATGCGTCCGGTCATCTTCGGGAACCAGAAGTACAGGCCAGCGAAGGCGGAGAACACCACGGTACCGAACAGGGTGTAGTGGAAGTGAGCAATCAGGAAGTAGGACTCAGCAAGGTGGAAGTCCAGTGCCGGGGAGGCCAGCATAATACCGGTCATACCGCCGAAGAGGAAGGTTGCCAGGAAGCCCATGGCGAAGATCATCGGGGTATCCCAGGTGATGTGGCCCTTCCACATGGTGCCGACCCAGTTGAAGAACTTCACGCCGGTCGGAACCGCAATCAGGAAGGTCATGAAGGAGAAGAACGGCAGCAGAATAGCACCGGTCACGAACATGTGGTGAGCCCACACGGCCATGGACAGCGCACCGATGGCCAGCAGAGCAAAGACCAGGCCAATGTAGCCGAAGACCGGCTTGCGGGCGAAGACCGGCACAACCTCAGAAATGATGCCGAAGAACGGCAGTGCCAAGACGTAGACCTCCGGGTGGCCGAAGAACCAGAAGAGGTGCTGCCACAGGATGGCGCCGCCGTTGGCGGAGTCATAGATGTGGCCGCCCAGCTTGCGGTCATACAGAACACCCAGAGCCGCAGCAGTCAGCAGCGGGAAGATCATCAGCACGATGATGGAAGCGGTAAAGATAGCCCAGGTGAAAACCGGCAGACGGAACATGGTCATGCCCGGCGCACGCAGGGTGAGAATCGTGGTGATCATGTTGATGGCGGAAGCAATGGTACCAACACCGGTAGCACCCACACCAACGATCCACATGTCCGCGCCGATGCCCGGGGTGTGGACGGAATCAGCCAGCGGCATGTACATGGTCCAGCCGAAGTCAGCAGCGCCGCCCGGGGTCAAGAAGCCCGCGAGCATAACAATGCCGCCGGTCAGGGTAATCCAGAAGCCGAAGGCGTTCAGACGCGGGAAGGCCACGTCCGGTGCGCCAATCTGCAGGGGCATAACGTAGTTACCGAATGCCCACACCACTGGTGTAGCAAACAGCAGCAGCATGACAGTGCCGTGCATGGTGAACAGCTGGTTGAACTGCTCGTTGGACAGGAACTGCAGTCCTGGGGTGAAAAGCTCAGCGCGAAGCAGCAGAGCCATGAATCCACCGAGGAAGAAGAAGCTGAAGGACATGATCATGTACATGATGCCCAGCTGCTTGTGGTCGGTGGTGGTTAGCATCATCCAAGCCTTGGAACCGGTCTTTGCGTTACCAGTCGGCTCTGGACGTGTAGGCGCGACGTAATCGTCGAGCCGTGGCGCCACAGCGGTCATAAAATCCTCCTGAAGAACAAGTGCTTAACCACATCGGCATCACGCGTTTTCTCGCGCCACACGCTCAGTGGCCAAACACCTAGGTTTACTCGCATTATATTAGGCCACCTCAGGGCCGAATTTCCAGCGCTCGGTTATTTTCCGCCAACTTTGCTAACCCCGTTTGGAGCAGATAACGCCATGTACGTGGCCAACTGCCCACACCACGCCCTAGCATACGGTGATCTAGAACACAGTAACGCGGGGGTGTCGTCCCCCAAAACCCGAAAACGCACCCCCTGAAAGAATCAACCTTTCGGATGATCCCTGCCAGAAGGTGCGGTACGGCGACAGGTAAATGCGAGGAACTAGCTAGAAGTCCCAGTCATCATCGGTCGTTTCCTCCGCCTTACCAATGACATAGGAGGAGCCGGAGCCGGAGAAGAAGTCGTGGTTCTCGTCCGCGTTCGGGGACAGCGAGGACAGGATGGCCGGAGACACGCGGGTCTCATCAGCCGGGAACAGCCCCTCGAAGCCGAGGTTATTCAGTGCCTTGTTGGCGTTGTAGCGCAGGAAGCGCTTCACATCCTCGGTCCAGCCCAGCTCGTCATACAGATCCTCTGTGTAGTCGATCTCGTTCTCATAGAGGTCGTAGAGCAGGTCGAAGGCGTAGCCCTTCATCTCTTCCTGCTCCGGCCCCGACAGCTTCTTGTACCCCTGCTGGAACTTGTAGCCGATGTAATAGCCGTGGACGGCCTCATCACGGATGATCAGGCGAATGATATCAGCGGTGTTCGTCAGCTTCGCGCGCGAAGAGAAGTGCATTGGCAGGAAGAAACCAGAGTAAAAGAGGAAGGACTCCAACAGCGTGGAGGCGACCTTCTTCTTCAGCGGATTGTCACCCTGGTAGTAGGACATAACAATCTTGGCCTTGCGCTGCAGGTTCTCATTTTCCTCAGACCAGCGGAAAGCATCGTTGATCATCGGGGTCGACGCCAGTGTCATGAAGATATTGGAGTAGGACTTCGCGTGCACCGACTCCATGAAGGCGATGTTGGTGTAGACGGCCTCTTCGTGGGGCGTGACGGCGTCGGGAAGCAGCGATACCGCACCCACGGTGCCCTGGATAGTGTCAAGCAACGTCAGGCCAGCGAAGACGCGCATGGTGGTCTCCTGCTCCTTCTCCGTGAGCGTCTTCCAGCTCTGGATGTCGTTGGACACCGGAACCTTCTCTGGGAGCCAGAAGTTGCCGGTTAGACGATCCCACACCTCAAGATCCTTCTCATCTGGAATGGTGTTCCAGTTGATTGCCTTCACCGGAGCCTCGTGGCTGGCGATGTAATCGTCGTACTCGTGAGACACGCACGTCACCTCGTCTTACTAGTTTTTATATGTCTGGTGCCATCGTACCCGGTAAAACTAGGGGCCAAAATTCCTGCATGTTTTATACTTAAGCCATACTCCCACGACCCCGATTTCGATGGAATGACTGAACCCTCCGCTCCCCTACTCAGCACTGTTTTGGACGCGCTGGGCACTGACATCGTCAGCGGCGCCCTCCCCGCCGGTGAACGTTTTACGCTCAACGACCTCTGCGAGCGCTTCGGTATTTCCCGAACCGTGGCGCGCGAAGCCATGCGCGCACTGGAGCAACTAGGAATGGTCTCTTCCTCGCGCCGCGTCGGCATTACAGTGCTCCCCATCAGCGAATGGGCGGTCTACGATCCCGCTATCATTTCGTGGCGCCTGGGCTCAGAGAAAGCGCGCGATAGCCAGCGCACCTCCCTTAATGATCTGCGCCTCGCCATCGAGCCTGTCGCCGCGGGCTTAGCCGCACAGCATGCCTCCCCTGAAGATAAGGAAGAGATTCTGGAGCTGGCCCAGCGTCTCCAGGTCACACCCACGCGGCGCGTCGGCGAGCACCTCGCCACAGATCTACGATTCCACGCCATGGTCCTCCACGCCTCAGGCAATGAGATGTTCTCAGCGCTGAGCCCCTATCTGCTGTCCATGGTGCGCGGGCGTTCACTCTATGGTTCCCGCAAGCGAAACCCGACGGCCGGTACCGCCCAGCTCCACCTCGATTTGGCGGAAGCCATCGTCCGAGGCGACTCACCTGGGGCAGAAAAAATCGCACGCGCCATCTTGCTTGAGGCGCGTGCGAATAAGGATTAGAGCATGCAGGAAACGCAGCCCTCAACCTCGGTTCCCTCCAGAGCCATCTGGCGCAGGCGGATGTAGTAGAGGGTCTTAATACCCTTGCGCCACGCGTAAATCTGGGCGCGGTTGATATCGCGGGTAGTGGCGGTGTCCTTGAAGAACAGCGTCAGCGACAGACCTTGATCAACGTACTTCGTAGCCTCGGCGTAGGTGTCGATGATCTTCTCGTAGCCGATCTCGTAGGAGTCCTTGAAGTACTCCAGGTTGTCGTTGTCCATGTGCGGCGCCGGATAGTAGACGCGGCCGATCTTGCCTTCCTTACGAATCTCGATCTTGGACGCGATCGGGTGGATCGAGGAGGTCGAGTTATTGATATAGGAAATCGAGCCCGTCGGCGGCACCGCCTGCAGGTTGCGGTTGTAAATGCCATGCTTGGCGACGTCCGCCTTCAGCTCCGCCCACTCCTCTACCGACGGGGTGTGGATCGACGACTTAGCGAAGAGCTCCTTGACCTTCTCCGTGCGGGGAGCAAAGTCGGCCGGGTCGTAGCGGTCGAAGAATTCGCCGCTCGCGTATTCAGACTCCGGGAACTCCGTGAAGTACTCGCCTCGTTCACGCGCCAGCTTGTTAGATGCGCGCAGCGCAGCGTACATGATCGCCGCAAAGTAGGAATTGGTGAAATCGAGGCCCTCTTCCGATCCGTACTCGATGTGCTCGCGACCGAGGTAGCCGTGAAGGTTCATCTGCCCAAGGCCAATGGCGTGGGAATCATCGTTGCCCTTGCGCACGGAGGGCACGGAGTTGATGGAAGTCTTGTCTGCCACAGCGGTCAATCCGCGGATGGCCGTTTCCACCGTGAGGGCGAAGTCCGGAGAATCCATGGTCGCGGCGATGTTGAGGGATCCAAGGTTGCAGGAAATGTCGCTGCCCAAGGTCTTGTAGGTGAGGTCCTCGTTGAGCTCCGACGGGGAGTTCACCTGCAGAATCTCCGAGCAGAGGTTCGACATGTTGATGCGCCCAGTCTTGACCGGGTTGGCACGGTTCACGGTGTCCTCGAACATGATGTACGGGTATCCGGACTCGAACTGTAGCTCCGCGACGGTCTGGAAGAAGTGGCGAGCGTTGATCTTCTTCTTGCGAATACGCGGATCCTCGACCATCTCTTCGTAGTGCTCAGTGACGGAAATATCGCCGAAGGCCTTACCGTAGACGCGCTCAACATCGTACGGGCTGAACAGGTACATGTCGTCGTTGTTCTTTGCCAACTCGAATGTAATATCCGGGATCACGATGCCGAGCGAGAGAGTCTTGATACGGATCTTCTCATCCGCGTTCTCACGCTTGGTGTCGAGGAAGTTCATGATGTCTGGGTGATGCGCGTTGAGGTAGACCGCACCAGCACCCTGACGAGCGCCCAGCTGGTTGGCGTAGGAAAAGGAATCCTCGAGCAGCTTCATTACGGGGATGACGCCGGAAGACTGGTTCTCGATGTGCTTGATGGGTGCACCAGACTCGCGGATATTGGACAGCAGCAGAGCGACGCCGCCACCGCGCTTGGACAACTGCAGAGCAGAGTTAATGGAGCGGCCGATCGACTCCATATTGTCCTCGATGCGCAACAGGAAACAAGACACCAGCTCGCCGCGCTGTGCCTTGCCGGCGTTGAGGAACGTCGGGGTGGCCGGCTGGAAGCGACCGGTCATGATCTCATCGACGAGGCGCTCCGCCAGCTTCGTGGCGCCGTCAGCCAGGAACAAGGCAGTCATGGATACACGGTCCTCGAAGCGCTCGAGGTAGCGGCGGCCGTCGAAAGTCTTCAGCGTGTAGGAGGTGTAGTACTTGTAGGCACCCAGGAAGGTCTTAAAGCGGAACTTAAAAGCGTAGGCGCGCTTAAACAGGGACTTGATGAACTCAAAGTCATACTGCTCGATCAGTTCCGGCTCGTAGTACTTGTTTTCTACCAGGTAGCGCATCTTTTCTTCCAAGTCATGGAAGTAGACGGTGTTCTGGTTGACGTGCTGGAGGAAGAACTGGTTCGCGGCCTCGCGGTCCTTGTCGAACTGAATCTTGCCGTTTTCGTCATACAGGTTCAGCAGGGCGTTGAGCGCATGGTAGTCCAGCTGCTCTTCCGGCTTCACAGGTTCAGCGACGGTCTTACCCAGTTGCGTGGTCACGACTTTCACGGGCCTTTCTTTGCTATGGCGAAATGGAGAGATGGGTTGGTAGGAATTAAAGCCTTAGGCGGCTAAACCTAAAGCGGCCGCGTTGGCCAAGAGGCCTTCACGGCAAATTGTGACATCTTCCTCGGTTCCGAGAAGTTCGAAGCGGTACACATAAGGAACCTTACACTTGGCTGCGATGACCTCGCCGGCCTTGCCAAAGTCACTGCCGAAGTTGCTGTTACCTCCAGCGACGACAGCACGAATGAAACCGCGGTTGTGTTCGTCATTCAGGAAACGAATGACTTGCTTGGGGACAGGCCGCGTGTTCCGCCCGCTCATCGATGCCCCTCCCCCATACGTCGGACAAATCAAGACGTAGGGTTCATTCACGGTGAGGGGCTCATCACTGAGGCGCAGCGGGATGCGGACGCTGGGAAGGCCGAGCTTCTCGACGAAGCGGTGGGTGTTTTCCGTAGCGGAAGAGAAATACACGACCAACATGGTTTTGTCCTAGGCGCTCGCCGCCATCGCAGAGAGTGCCTTGATGCGGTCAGGACGGAAGCCGGACCAGTGCTCACCGTGCGCCTCAACGACCGGCGCTTGGACGTACCCCAGAGCCATCACGTAGTCGCGGGCATCATCATCAAGGGAGATATCCACCGTCTCGTATTTGAGGCCAGCACGGTCGAGGGCCTTCTTGGTGGCGTTGCACTGGACACAAGCTGGCTTGGTGTAGAGGGTGATGCTCATGTGACGTTCCTTTAGCTTCCTTCGGCACTACACGCGGAGTGACTGTTGAATTCGATACGAGCAGAGCGTTTAGCGGCTCTGCATGCGAGCTCTGAGCGGTGATGTAGGGCCGCCGCCCGAGCAACATCAACGACACTATACTTTGTGCCCGCACCCCGCAACTAACACAATATGTAGTAGTTACATGGCTGGTATTCCCAGGATGTAACTCGGCCCGACCCCACATGTTGACACCCCGCCACAACCCCCGCCGTCACGGCGGTAACTACACGGGTGATATTCCCTGCACGTTTACCAAACGTTCACTCAGTTTGTGACAAAGTCCACAAAAGGGAGCAGATCACCCGCGACACCCTCCCCCGGCCGTGAAGGGAGGCATAAAAAATCCGCCGCCCCCACAACGCGGGGACGGCGGACCAAGGACACTTGTTTCTTAGCCCTGGCGAGCCTTGAAGCGCGGATCCTTCTTGTTGATCACGAAGACCTTACCGTGGCGGCGAATAACCTGGGCGCCCGGCTTCTTCTTCAGCGACCGAAGCGACTTGCGAACCTTCATCGGGCGCTCCTTTCGTTATGCGCAATCTTGATGCGATTGATTAGTTCAAAGCACAGCTGGGCAAACACCCAGCAATGACACGAGGAAAAATATTACCCCACGAGCGCCTCATTACCAAAACACTCACGTCATCGAGAAGTAGCCACGCCAACTTTTCCTCGAACCAACCTCGCAGACCCTCGGACCACCGCCGCGCGTGATGGCTACCATGGTCGCTATGACACAAGCATCCAGGGAGCTTCAGGAAGAGATCATCGCTGCGCTAGGGGCGAAACCCTCCATTGATCCGGCAGAGGAGGTTGAACGCCGCGTCGACTTCCTCGCCACGTATCTACGCAACACCGGCGCTCAGGGCTTTGTCCTCGGCATTTCCGGTGGTCAGGATTCTACCCTTGCCGGTCGCTTGGCCCAGCTGGCCGTCGAGCGTGTCGATGGCGCTCACTTTTGGGCCGTACGTCTTCCCCATGGCACGCAAGCGGACGAGGACGATGCGCAAGTAGCGCTCGATTTCATCCAGCCCGATTACCGGCTCACCATCAACATCGCGGACGCCACAGCGGCTCTCGACGGCGCCGTTGCTTCCGCACTCAACACGGAGCATTTGGACGATTTCAACCGTGGAAATCTAAAGGCACGTCTGCGCATGTCCGCCCAATATGCGGTGGCTGGTGAGGTCGGCGCACTCGTTATCGGAAGCGACCATGCCGCCGAAAACGTCACGGCTTTCTTTACCAAGTGGGGTGACGGCGCCGCTGACGTCATCCCGCTCGCCGGACTCAACAAGCGTCAGGGCGCTCAGCTTCTCGAGCACCTGGGGGCGCCCGAGTCCACGTGGAAGAAGGTTCCCACCGCCGACTTGGAGGATGACCGCCCACAGTTATCTGATGAGGAAGCACTCGGCGTGACCTATGCCCATATCGACGACTACCTCGAGGGCAAGGCCGTGCCTGACGACGCCCGCGAGCGCATCGAAAGCCTCTGGCGCCGCGGCGCCCATAAGCGCGCCATGCCGCCAGGACCCACTAGTGCCTAACGCCTCACAAGGAAGACTATCCGCCCAACGCTTCGAGCGTGGCACGTGCGGCCCGCTCGAGCGGTACATAATACGCGGGACCATGCGTCATCGAATGAACCGCCAGCGGGTGTAGTTGATGCACCGGCACCCACTGGTGATACTCCTCCCCCACCCCATAACCACGCAGTATCTCGCCATAGTACGGCGTGCCAAATAGCTCCAGCATGGCCAAATCCGTCCACGGGTGTCCGCCGTGTGCGGCTGGGTCGATCATCACGGCCGACGAGGCAGTAAACAATACGTTTCCTGCCCACAGGTCGCCATGAATTCGCGCCGGTTTCACGTCCCACTCAACGGCTTTTATAGCCTCGCATGCTTGTCGAACTATCCCCTGTAGCTCTTGAGGCAGTCCTCCTATAAAAGGCGACACCCGCTGCTCGGCGTAGAACTCGCCCCAGGATTCGCATGGTTCGCAGCGTTGTTCCACGCGTCCAATGAAATTCGCGCCCTCCCAGCCCGCCGGCGGCGCGCCGAAAGCGGGCGCTCCTGCTTCATGGACCGTACGGAGCGCAGCACCAAAAGCGCGGGCAGCGAGGGCACTCGGTCGCGACTGCTCAACCCGCCGAGTGCTAATAGATGTGGGGGTGACTTCGGCGACGTCCACGACGACGTCGCCATGCGCCTGCGCCAGCCATCTCAACCCAGCAGCCTCGGCACCAGCTTGATCAGGACGGGACACGGTCTTGGTGAAAACATCCATGTTCCCAGCATAGGAAAAGGCCGGCTCCATAACAGAGACGGCCACTGGTGGAGCTAACGGGATTCCATCGGTTTCTAAATATTACCCCTTGCCTAGCTGGCATTATGCCTATTTAACCTGCATTTATTTTAGGTAATTTCTAACATCATTATATGACACAAAACGGCGCTAGAGTTCCCCGAAGGTTCCCCAATATGCAGAACGAAAACGAAAAGAAAAAGGCCCGAAGTATAAGCCCCATCGTTCGTGGGGGCGAATTGAGCAACGCGGAAAAAATAGGTGGCGTGCCAGTTTCAAACACCAAGGCATTTTGCACAGAGCACCGATCACCTTTAAAGAAAAGAAGGACGCCGAAAGTTGGTTGAACCGCAATAAGGCAGACATCGATAAGGCAGAGGCATCGGGGATTAAATGGATCTCCCCCGCTGAAAAAGAGAAGCTAGAGCTGACAAACAGCACAACCGTGGAACAGCTAATAGACCTTTGGCTAAACGAGAGCGACAGCATTACAAAAGAGAGCACTAGGCAATTCCATCGCCGCCGGATGACAGCCTTCTCCTTGAACTCAACGGAATACCTTCTAGGCATAGTTCAATCCTTCCTTAGCTGAGGAACTAAACCCAGGACGCTTCACACACTCGATTAAGCTGCCCTTGATCAAATAGGCGTTTCACCAGGTCTTCAAGCGTGGACTTCCGCTTGGATTGAATCGTCAATGAACTCGCGGATGCCGTGCACCTGTCCCCTTCCACTTGTATCCGACGAGTCCATGCACTGGAGAACGCTGGAATTATTCGGGGTTACGTTGCCCTGTTTGTTCCCACAAAGGTCGGCAAAGGATTTACCGCCTATGCCAGAGTTTGGCTCACCAGCCAGGACCTTGAGACTGTTGAGCGATTCATTCAAGAGAGTCAGCCACTTCCAGAAGCCGTGGAATGCCACCTCATGGCTGGTGAATGCGATGTCATGCTGCGAATAGTGGCGGCCGATCTCACCGCTTATCGTCAATTTCAGATCGACCATCTCACCCGCATCGATTGCGTCCACAACGCGAAAACTGAGGTGCACATGGAACAGGTAAAATTAACGTCAGAATTATCTGTTTGAATTTGATACTTGGTGGCTCCACGTTGGGATCATCAACGGTGCTCCAGACTCTGGGTCAGCGATGATCTTAGAATCCACACCAAATACGGTGCGCACGAGCTCTTCAGTAATAACGGTTGCAGGATCGCCGGTGGCTACAACTTCGCCGTCTTTCATGGCGATGATGTGATCGGCGTAGCGCGCTGCCTGGTTCAAGTCATGCAATACGGCGACCAGTGTGTAGTCCCGTTTCCGGTTGAGCATGCGGCAAAGTTCCAGCAACTCAATCTGGTAGCTGACGTCTAAGAATGTGGTAGGTTCATCGAGAAGCAAGATTGGCGTCTGCTGCGCCAACGCCACCGCCATCCAGACGCGTTGGCGTTGACCGCCCGAGAGTTCATCGACAAGCCTGCCTGAAAGCTCCCTAATTCCGGTTGCCTCCATGGCCTCTTTCACCGCCTGCTCATCCTCGGGCGACCAAGGCTTGAACAAACTCTGGTGCGGGTAGCGTCCTCGTGAGACCAGATCGATGACGCGAATGCCGTCCGGGGCAACCGGGCCTTGCGGCAGAAGACCCACTTCACGCGCTACTTCTTTGGTGGGCTTTTTGTGCAAAGACTGCCCGTCTAAAAGAATCTTCCCCTCTTGCGGCGCAATCAAACGGGTCAAGCTCTTGAGCAAAGTGGACTTGCCGCAGGCATTGGGGCCAACGATGACCGTGAACTGGCCATCTGGAATCTGAAGATCCACGCCTGGGCAGATAACTTTGTCGCCGTATCCAAGCTGGGCGTTTTCTACTAGAAGTCGTGTCATTTGCGTCGGCCTTCTCTCATGAGCAACCACAGGAAGTACACGCCACCGATGGATACGGTGACAATACCTACTGGGAGCGGGGATTCAGGGTCAATTCTTTGGGCAACCGTATCGGCGAGTATTAACAGGAAAGACCCCACGGCTGCGGTGGGGGCCAGCGCCAGGCCATCAACGTGTACCAGGCGACGGGCAATCTGGGGCGAGGCCAGCGCGATGAAGGAAATCGGCCCGGCGGTGGCAGTTGCCAGCGCCGTTAATCCGATGCCGGCAACAACTGCCAATAGTTGCACCCTGCGGACGTTTTGCCCCAGCGCAACCGCGAAAGGAATACCAATCTGCATCAAACGCATCGGGCGCGCCAGCAGTGCTGCCATCAGGATGAACACGGCAGAACCACAAAATGCCAGCAGCAGCGAATTCCAGGAGGTGCCGGAGAGATTTCCCGCGCCCCACAAACTCGCCATGATGGCATCTTCCACCGTGGCAGTGAGCAAAATCCACACGTTGACCGAGGCCAGCATGGCGCTGACAGCAATGCCAACGATGATAAGACGCACGCCACCAGCGAATCCGCGCTTGGAGGCAAGGAAGAACACCACCATCGCGGTAGCGATACCTCCAGTGAGAGCCCCCAACAACGTAGCGGTGGTGCCACCGCCGAGAATCAACATGACGATGAGCGCGCCAGTGTAGGAACCGGTCTGAAAACCAATCACATCCGGTGAGCCCAATGGATTCGCGGTGAGGTTTTGAAAGATAGCTCCACTCATGGCCAGTGTTGCGCCCAGCAGGATTGCCAGAAGCGTGCGCGGTGCGCGCCATTCCACCACAATCATGTTGGTGTAGGAATCACCGTTGCCGGTCAACGCCTGGAACGCTTCACCAACGGTGATGGATGCAGAACCATCAACCAAGGAGTACACCGCAATCAGCGCAGTCGCCAATAAGAGTCCACCTGTGACGACAGCTGTGCGCACCCCGATAAGCATCACCGGGCGTTCTTTGGGACCGATGCGGAAAATCTTTCGCCCGAATTCAAGCTCTTGCTTCGTATCCGGATTCGTTGTGTGAACCATCGCGCTTAAACCTCCGGAATGCGGTACTTACGCACCATGTAAATCAACAGCGGTGCGCCAACGAATGCAGTTACTACTCCCACGGGCACTTCCCCAGCAGTAATCACGCGACCTATAACATCACTCACGCCCAAAACCGCTGGGGCCAAGACGATTGAATAGGCCATAATCCACCCTTGATGTGGGCCCACGATCATGCGGGATAGATGTGGTGCCAACAGCCCAATAAATCCGATGGGCCCCGCCGCCGCAGTAGCGCCACCGGCTAGCAGTGCAATTGCTACCAATACCACCAGCCTGGTTCTTTGCGGGTGCGCGCCCATAGCAACCGATGCCGCTTCACCCAGTGAAAGCACATCCAATGCGCGAGTGCTGGCCAGCGCAATAAGCAAGCCTACCAAGATAAATGGGGTGATGGACAAGGTGGCATCGAGAGGCTGCGATGCTGTGGTGCCCGCTGACCAGCCACGCATGCGTTCCAAAACTTCTGAATTGGTCAGCAACACCGCGGATGCAAAACCGCCCAGCACCGCCCCCAATGCCACACCGGACAAGGTCATGCGCACCGGACTGCCACGCAATGGACCACTGTTGCCAATGGCGAAGACCACCGCCGAGGTCACAATCGCACCAGCAAAAGACCACCACATGTACTGGGAGATATCTGTAACCCCAAAAAATGCCAGGCCAACAACCACCATGAGAGAAGCACCCGCATTAACGCCCAAAATCCCCGGGTCCGTCATTGGGTTTCTGGTCACAGCCTGCATCAAACCACCCGCGACCCCCAACGCACTACCGGCAACCAACACCAGGAAAGTACGTGGAACGCGAGACTGCCAGACCACCTGCGATACCGGATCCGCCGGATCCGGGTTAATCAGATAATGAAAAACATCCGACGGTGGAATGCTGCGTGAGCCCACCATCATGCTCAACACCAGCGCACCGGCACATAAGACCGCAATGATAATGAAACCAATGAGCCGGTTGGCCGGAGCAACTGGCCTTTCCACAGCCTTCGGGGCTGTGGAGGTGGTGGAACTTGCTGGCATAAAAGACTAGCTCACCTTGTCGTAGGTCTCTACCTTGTCTGCAAGATCCTGCAGCCAATCGGCATAGTTACGGCTGGTCAACGCACCCTTGGAAGACCACGTGGATACCTGGTCTGCCTGGACAGCTGGAAGGTTGTCCCACAGCTCCGCAGTAAATGGCGCCTCTGGGTCATAGTTTTCTACCAAGATGACATCAGCAGGGTAGGTCGAAGCATCTTCCCACGCCACTCGACCCCACGGGTTTCCTTCCGCTGGTGTGTCTGGGCCTGCGATGTTTGCGCCAAGTTCTTCCAGCATGTCCGCCTGCGGGAAGCCCACGCCGGTATAGAGCATTTCCTTGGTTGGGCTGGTCAGCAGGAAGTTGTAATCCTTGCCGTCTACTGCTGCGGTGAACGCTTCCTTGGCCGCTGCGAAGTCTCCATCTGCCGCCACGATGTTGTCAGCTTCTACGTCTGCGCCGAAGAACTCTGCAATCTCGCGGGTATCCGCAATCCTTTGATCAATAGAGCCTTCCGATGGCAGCGGCACGAAAGGCGCAACGCGCTGCAACTGAGCGTTGACGTCTTCATCGAACCAAGACCAACCCTTCGCGTTACCGTTGCCGATGATGGCATCCGGGCGCAGTTCAGCCAGCTTTTCCAGATCGATCTCAGCATCTTGGCCGATGGTCTCAATACCTTCGATGTCAGCATCACCCATCAACGCTGGGTTGTCACACTCAAAACCAAACAACGCATCCGGCTCAATGCCGTACTCGTGCAGAGAGCTATAGGCGTAGCAGTCCATAACGATGGTTTCTGGCTGGTTTTCGAAGTCGATGTTTAGCCCCTCAATACTGGGGTGGGACAGAGTCAGCTGCTCACCGTCGCCAGTCGCTGCATCTTCCCCCGAGGCTTCTTCCCCCGAGGTGGAGCACGCCGCAAGAACGAGGGCTGCAGCAGCACTTAAAGCCATCAATGCCGTCTTTTTCACTTGTTATTTCCTTTGCTGGGAACAGGGATCAATTAACCATGGCAAATATACACCACTTGAGTAGGGTTGCCTAACTTTCAATAGGTAGGACTATTCATTGTAAGGATTGATATACCAAAGATATAGACTCGACACTAGACGGTCAACCATTTACACCTGGCATCGCTTAGCGCAGTTCAATCCCCTTTAACATTTGGAAGAGATTTCGAAAATGGCTGAGACACCAAGCGTCAGCGTTAATCTAAAAGCGCTGGCTGAAGAACTGCTAAATAAGGCGGCTGGGACAGAAAGCGGGCGTGCAACCCACGTGTTCCGCGCAGTGCCTGGTGGTTCCCTTTTACAGGTCTTGCTTGTCCTGAAAGACGGCAAGGAATTGTCTAAGCACGAGAACCCTGGCGAGGCACTCTTGCACGTATTGAGCGGAAAAGTTCGGCTTACCGCAGACGACGATTCACTAGAGTTGAGCGCCGATGAGCATGCTGTGGTGCCTCAGTAGCGTCATGGACTGCTCTCCTTGGAAGACTCAGCAATCCTGCCGACCGTAGTGCGCAATCGCGCCTAGATAGCGTTCCAGCTTCCTAACGCTCTGGCTTCGTTGCCACGATTGCCACGGCGTTGAGGTGCTCGCTGTGCGTGTTGAAGGTTTTTCGCATCTGCAGCACCCGCTTGCGGGCATCGGAGTTATTCCGAAGGTTCTTCACAAAGCACAGCGTGCCTAAGAATCCTTCATCGGAAAGAATTCGACGCGGCTGCAGCAAAGCCATCGGCGCGGTCTCAACCTTGGCGGCTTTAAAAAGCCATTAGCCTCAAACACTGCCGTCCATTCGCCCAAGGTCAGCGGACACGCGTTCACCCTAATTGCGCGCGCAAGGCTTTGACGGATTTCATCCTTCACCCCATCTGCTAGTTCTTCAGGAACTAGCCCCAGTTCGTGAATGGCGTACCGCCCACCCGGACGTAGGATGCGCGCAGCCTCTGCAACGATTGCATTCTTAGCCTTCTCACCCTGCATGGTGAGCATCGCTTCCCAATCACAAGGTCAGCCGACTCATCGGCCAGTCCAGTTTCAGCGGCGTCGGCCTCAATTAGCTTTGCACGCAGGCCAAAGACGCGGCGCACTGCAGCCACAGCATCCGGATCACTATCCGCACCTGTATAACTCGAAGGCGTGAGCTCAAGAATCCTACCCGGCGTGCGCCCAAGACTAGGCGCTGGTTCAACTACATCAACGTTCGGAATTCCGGATAGTTCGAGCAATTCATCTGTTAGTCTGCGCCCACCGAGGCAAAGGACTCACTTTCCCAATTTGGCCAAAAGCCAGTGGCCTTGCATGGATTCATCCGCACGTGATGTGCCGATCATTTGTTCACTCATGAGGACCTGATTGCCCTCCCCAATGAATCAGTCCGGTTTTACCAGTTCGTCGACCACGTCCCCGGCACTCAACCTTGGATTTCACCTGGCTTTAAACACAGTCATAACTAGACGTCAACAAAGAATTCCCCAGACAAAAATAAAACCTTCTGACCAGTGGAAAGAGGGTATAAAGTGGAGCTAACGGGATTCGAACCCGTGACCCCCACACTGCCAGTGTGGTGCGCTACCAACTGCGCCATAGCCCCAAAGCTGTATTGAATTATGAAGTGGAGCTAACGGGATTCGAACCCGTGACCCCCACACTGCCAGTGTGGTGCGCTACCAACTGCGCCATAGCCCCTCATACGAGGTACAACCTTCACGATTGCAACTCGTATCAATATATCCGCTCCCCATTCACTCACCAAATCGCGAGTTGGGGCGCGTTATTTTCTCAATGGCTACTTGTCTAGGACGAGGCCAACCCACTCCATGATGGACGTGTTCTCGTCTTCTGGAATGTCCTTGCCGTCCTTGATGATGCGCGGCGAGGACACGCTTCCGGTTTCGCTCTCCAGCTTTTCGTAGTTCGAGGTCACCAGTGGGTTTCCTTCACCAACCGGGGCTTCTTCAATGGCCTTTACCGTGGCATCATCTGCGCCCAGTTCCTTCGCGGCAGCAGCGAAGTCTTCCATCTCCCACTTGTTGTACACCTTGGACTGATTCTCCATGAGGTACTTACGCAGGTTCCAGTAGAGCTTGGCATCACCGGTCTTTGCTACCTGCTCCATCGCAGCTGCCGCCTTGGAGGAGTGGCCCGTGTTGGACTTGATGCTCTCCAAGCCGTTCGGGCTGCCGTCAAGGAAGTTGAGGGTGCGCACGTGCACGACGAGCTCGCCCGCATCAATCGCATCCTTCATCTGCTCGTCGGTTTCCTTCGCCAGGTCACCACAGTGCGGGCAGGAGTAGTCCTCGTACAGGTCTACTTCGGTTGCGTCCTTTGCTGCATCCGCGGACTTGAGGGTTACCGCATTGTCCGCGTAGGAAATCTCCATGGAGACGCCCTCGGCGGCGTAGTCCCCCAGCGCATCGGTCTGTGCACCTCGCCCTTGATAGACGATGTATCCGATGACCACGGCAATAATAACCAGCAGAACAGCGAGGCCCCAGACGAATCCACTATTGCCTTTGGAGTTGGGGTCTTTGACTGTACTCATTAAACAACCTTGCCTTTATGACTTAAGTTCGAACAGATGAAAGCCTACACACCACTGTTAAGGGTGCAATGCAAACTTGGTGAAAGGACGCTTGATCGTCCACACCATTAAGACAGAATAGAAGACATCTCGCAGAAGTGTCATCATGTAATTCATCACTTGCGCGTCTTCATCAGGGCTCACGGAGAAGCAACCGCAATCAATTCCGAGTCCCCGCGCCCACGCCTGCGCGATGCCGATCATGAACAGCACCAGAACTATTTGCCCAACCCACGCCGATGGTCGCAAAAACAGCCCCAGCAATAGCAGCAGGCCGCCACAGATCTCCAGCGGGCCAATCAGGTAGGACAAGTAGTGCGACCACTCAGGGGTAAAGATTTCATATGCCTTGATGCTTTGCGACACCGCGAGCTGATCCGTCAGCTTCGACGCCCCCGCCTTGATCCACACATAGGCCATATAGAATCGCGCGAATGCACTAATGATGTCGAGCACGAGAGGTGCACTGATCTTGGTTTTGGTCACGGAGTTAGCCTAACAATCTACGGGTGAAGGGCATAGCGGCGGTAGGGGCGCCGGATGGTCCAGACAGTGAGGGCGAGGAAGAAAGCGTCGCGAAGCAGCGTCAGTGCGTAGTTCATGCCCTGGCTTATGTCGGCGGGGTCGTAGCCAAAACACCCGCAATCAATGACGAGCCCCCGCGCCCACGCCTGCGTGATGCCCACCATGAACAGCACCACAACCATCGCAGCGACTGACGACGCCTCCCGCAAGAACAGCCCCAACAACAGCAGCACCCCACCCATGAGTTCTAGGGGCCCGATGAGGTAGGCCAAGTATCCGGACCACTCCGGGGTAAAGATGCCATAGGCCTCGATGGCCTGGGTCATCTCCATCCGGGCATCCAGTTTCTGTATGCCGGCGATAATCCACACGGCAGCCATTCCATAGCGTGCGAGCGCGCTGATGAGGTCAGGCACCGATAGGGATCGTAAGGCTGTCATAAACCATTAGCCTAGACCTCCGAGAACCTGTGACACCAGCGCCTGTGCTTCTTCCTGCACCTGCTTGAGGTGTTCTTCGCCACGGAAGCTCTCAGCGTAAATCTTGTACTTATCCTCCGTGCCGGACGGGCGCGCGGCAAACCACGCGTTCTCCGTCGTCACCTTGAGGCCGCCGATCGCCGCACCGTTGCCCGGCGCCTCGGTGAGCTTAGCGACGATCTCCTCGCCCGCCAGCTCCGTAGCCGTCACCTGCTCCGGGGAGAGCTTCTTCAGGATGGCCTTCTGTTCACGGGTAGCTGGGGCGTCGGTGCGCGCATAGGCCGGCGCACCATATTCCTCCGCCAGCTCCGCGTAGCGCTGCGACGGGGTCTTGCCCGTCACCGCCAGGATCTCCGCGGCCAGCAAGTCCAAGATGATGCCGTCCTTGTCGGTGGACCACACCGTACCGTCGAAGCGCAGGAAGGAAGCACCGGCGGATTCTTCGCCGCCGAAGCCGAGGGAGCCGTCGACAAGCCCCGGCACAAACCACTTGAAGCCCACCGGCACCTCCACGAGCTCCCGGCCCAGGCTGGCCACGACGCGGTCGATCATGGAAGAGGACACCAAGGTCTTACCCACGCCCGCATTTCCCCACTGGGGGCGGTGGCTAAACAGGTACTCGATGGCCACAGCCAGGTAGTGGTTCGGGTTCATCAGCCCAGCGTCCGGCGTAACAATGCCGTGGCGGTCCGCGTCGGCGTCGTTGCCCGTGGCCAGGTCGTACTTGGAACGGTTATCCACCAACGAAGCCATGGCGTCCGGGGAGGAGCAGTCCATGCGGATCTTGCCGTCGGTATCCAGCGTCATGAAGCGGAAGGTGCCGTCGACGTCGGGGTTCACCACGGTCATGTTCAGCTCGTAGTGCTCAGCGATGGCCGCCCAGTAGTCCACCGAGGCGCCGCCCATCGGGTCCGCGCCGATGCGCACGCCGGCGTCCTTGATAGCCGCCATGTCCACGACGTTGGCCAAATCGGACACATAAGAGTCGAGGTAATTGTGCTTGACGCAGCGCGCATCGAGCACGCCGTCAACCGGTACGCGCTTCACCCCGTCGAGCCCGGCGCGCAGGTAGTCGTTGGCTTTTGCTGCAATCCAGTCGGTGGCATCGGTATCCGCCGGACCGCCCGTTGGCGGGTTGTACTTGAATCCACCATCGCGCGGCGGGTTGTGGGAGGGGGTAATCACGATGCCGTCGGTGCCCGGGTTGGTCAGGATGGCGTGGGAGACGGCCGGGGTCGGGGTGTAGCGGCCGCGGTCATCCACCCGAACCTCCAGTTCATTGGCAAGGAGGACCTCGAGGGCGGAGACCATGGCGGGTTCGGACAGGGCGTGGGTATCACGGCCGATGAAGATGGCGCCCGTGGTGCCCTGCTCGGCGCGGTAGTCCACGATGGCCTGGGTGATGGCCAGGATGTGGGCCTCATTGAAGGCGGTGTCCAAGGCTGAGCCGCGGTGTCCAGAGGTGCCGAAGGAAACCTGCTGGTCAGGGTTATCGGCGTCGGGGGTGCGGGTGTAATACGCGGTGACCAACTCCGCGATATCGATGAGATCCGAAGGCTGGGCTAGTTGGCCGGCGCGCTCGTGTGCCATGGTGGTTTCCTCCTTGGGGATGTGGATGTACCTTAAGCTTGCCTGCTTCACGACGTTTTCGCATCCCAACTAGGATGGTGCCTATGCCACAGATCCTTCTTGTGGGCTGCGGGACCGCGCTCGGGGCGCTGGCCCGCTTTGGCCTTTCTTCGCTTCTCGGGGGCGGCGCGCTGCCGCTGTTGCTCATCAACGTTGTTGGCAGCGCTGTCATGGGCTATGCCAAACCGCCCGCGTTCTGGGGCACGGGTTTCTTGGGTGGGTTCACCAGCTTTGCCGCGTTTGCGTATCTCACTTCAGGTTTCGGGCCGGCGCAGGCGGGGGCCTACGTGCTGGCGACGGTCGTCGGCTGCACCGGGGCCTACCTCATAGGTGACCGCCTGCAGGATCGGAGGCATGCATGATCCTCTCCATCCTGGCCGTACTCGCCGGCGGTTTTGTGGGCGGTTGCGGGCGCTACCTGTTAACCCGCATCCTGCCCTCCCCCACGTGTACCTTCGCCGCCAACCTCATCGGCTCTGCGGTGGCCGGCGTGGCCTATGGCTACGCCACGCACGCGCACACCCCCGAGTTCTTCCTCCCCTTGCTCGCGGCCGGCGTGGCGGGCGGGCTATCGACATGGTCCACGTTGGCCAAAGAGCTCGGTGACATGATTAAGGCCAAGCGCTGGTGGCGCTTGGCGCGGTATCTCTTCTGGACGGTGGGCCTGGGCATCGTCCTGGCGTGGCGCGGGGCGTGGGTCGGCTCGCTTTTGGCCTAGCCTTCTCACCGCACTCCGCGTCTAAGCGCGCGAAGTGTTAGTCGGCGATGGCGTCCAACGGCGGGGTCTTTGCCGCGCGGTGGGCCGGCCACAGGGCCGCCAGCACACCGACGATGCCGGAGCCGACGAGCATGACGACGAGCATCATCCACGGCACCGTCGTGGAGTCGAGGCCCTCGTCCGCAAGCACGGAGATGAAGGACCACCCCATCCCCAGCCCCATGAGGATGCCCATGAGCGCACCGAAGAGAGCAATTTGTACCGATTCCACGGTGATCATCGTGCGAATCTGGCGGCGCTGGGTGCCCACCGCGCGCAGCATACCGATCTCTTGGCGTCGTTCAATCACGCCCAAGGTGAGGGTATTGACGATGCCCAGGATCGCGATGACCACAGCCAACGCCAGCAGCGCGTAAAGGATGGTGAGCATCTGGTCAATCATGCCGGCGGCTTCGCCTGCGTATTCCTCGCCGGTGCGCACCTGCACCACGACGAGGTCCTTGACGGCCTCCTCCAGGTTGGCGCGCAGCTTTTCCTTGTCATAGCCTTCCTCCGCGTTCACGGAGACCACCATGACGTTGAGGCTAGTCGGGTCGACGACCTCCGTTGCCGCGGAGGCGGAGACAGCTAAGCGCGGGAGCATCTGGAAGGGCTCATACGTGCCGAGGAGCTTCACCTGCGTGGTACGAGACAGATCCGGGCCCGCCAGCTCATAACTCTGGCCGACCTCCCAGCCCTGCTCTGCAGCCAGGTCGGCTTCGGCGATGAAGCCCGGCTCCTCGCCCGTCTTCAGCGATCCTTCCACCAGGGTGAGGTTAAGGACGTCATCGGCGTTGCCGTCAACCACCTGGCTGATCGCCATCTCCGGGCTGTAGTTCATGGAGGCCTGACCATCGACCTGCAACGGCGCGGTACTCATCGACACGACCTGTCCGACGCCCTCAGTATCGCTGGCGCGCTGCACGGTCTCGTTCGGGGTCGGAAAGTTTCCAGACGTCGGGCCGGACAGCAAGAAGTCCGCGCGGGCGTCCTGCTCGACGGTGCCGGCCACCGAGGCCTTCATCGTCGCACCCAACATGCCGATCGAGGTCACCAGCGCCACGCCCAGCATGAGAGCGAATGCGGTCGCCGCGGTACGGCGCGGGTTGCGCGCCGAGTTCGTCGAGGCTAGCTTGCCCACCGCACCAAAGGGCGCACCAATCACGCGGCCAATCGCCGGAACGATGGGCAGGGAGATGGCCGGTCCAGCCAGGAAGAAGCCAAGGATCAGGTTGAGCGCGCCAAGACCCACGAGGGAGGCACGGATGCCCGTGGAGGCGTCGATAAGCACGCCGAGGACCGCGAAGATAATGCCCGCGACGAGCAACAGTCCACCCAGCACGCTGCGCACGAGGAGCGAAGAACCAGCTGCAGACTCGGTTGTGCGCATGGCTTCCACCGGCTTTACCGCACCCGCGCGGCGCGCCGGCGCCCACGCGGACACGATGGTGACCACCGCGCCCAAGAGCAGCGGCACGACTACTGCGCTGACGCTCAGGCCCAGACCGCCGCCCATGGGCATGTCCTTAGCTTCAAAGACTGCCTTGATGAGTGCGACTAAGCCCATACCTGCCACCACGCCGACGGCTGAGCCGACGAGCCCCACGATGAAGGCCTCCGTCACCACCGAACGCGTGATCTGGCTGCGGGAAGCACCGAGCGCACGCAGGAGCGCGAACTCCTTGGTGCGCTGGGCCACGATCATGGAGAAGGTATTCGCGATAATGAACGTGCCCACCAGCAGCGCGATGAGGCCAAAGGCGATGAGGAAGTAGTTGACGAATTTCAGGGCAGAGGAAATCTGATCCGACAGCTCATCGGCCAGCTTCTGGCCGGATTCCGCCTCGACCTCGAAGGTGTTGTTGAGGTGCTCCACGAGCGCATCGGCATCGACGCCGTCGGCCGCAGCGACCTTCAGCTGGGAAGAGTCTCCATAGCGCTCAACGAAGGCCTCGTGTTCCATGAGCAACGTCAGACTGGGGCCCTGGTCCACCACAGGCTTGACGACGCCCACGACCTTCACCTCATCGCGCTGGTCCGGGTGCACGACGAGGAGGGTGTCGCCGACGTGGATGCCGAACTTCTCGGCGGCGGAGTCGTTGATGAGGACTTCGCCGGTCCCGTGGGGCTCGGAGCCGTCGACAAGCGTGGCGGGCTCACCGACGGATTGGTCCTCCGGGTAGTAGGGCTGCACGCTGGAGGTGCCGCCGCCGGTTTGAAAGGCCTCGGCATCCTTGTTGGCAACCACGACGGTCTGGCTGCTTTGCATGTTGACTGCGCGCACGTCGGGGTCGGCGGCGATGTCATCGCGCATCTTCTGGTCGAGGATTGGGCCGCCTTCCTTCTGGCTCACGGCCGCATCCACACCGGTAAATGCGGTAGACACCGCAGAGTCGAAGGTGTTCGACAGCGAGTTGGTGAACATGAAGGAACCCGAGATAAACGCGGTACCCAGCACCACCGCCAGCAGGGTCAGGGCAAGGCGCAGCTTATGCGCGAGAATATTGCGCACGGAGACCGTGCGCATGGTGTTCTTTGTGGCCATGCTCTAGCCCTCGATTTCTGCCATCACGGCGTGGATGGACTCCATGGTCGGATTCATGAGCTCATTAACCAGGCGGCCATCGGCGAGGAAGACCACGCGGTCGGCGTACGAGGCGGCCTTGGCGTCGTGCGTAACGATAACCACGGTCTGCCCATCCTTGTCCACGGCGGTGCGCAAAATGTCGAGCACCTCGGCGGAGGAGTTCGAATCCAGGTTGCCGGTGGGCTCATCACCGAAGATGATCTCCGGACGGGAAACCAGGGCGCGCGCACACGCCACGCGCTGCTGCTGGCCGCCGGAGAGCTCGGCTGGGCGGTGGGACAGGCGGTGGGACAGACCAAGACGCGTGGTGACCTCATCAAACCACGCCTTATCGACCTTGTTGCCAGCGATATCGGTAGGCAGCGTGATGTTCTCTGCCGCGGTCAACGTGGGCACCAAGTTAAAGGACTGAAAGATGAAACCCAAGCGGTCGCGGCGCAGGGCGGTAATGTCTTTATCGCTGAGCTGCGACATATCGGTGTCACCGATGAAAGCCGAGCCGGACGTCGCCGAATCGAGGCCCGCCATAGTGTGCATGAGGGTGGATTTGCCGGAGCCCGACGGGCCCATGATGGCGGTGAAGGTATTGCGCGCGAACTCAACGTCGACGTGGTCCAACGCGGTGACTGCGGTATCTCCCTGACCGTATTGTTTGAACAGGTCAACGGCGCGTGCCGCGGCAGTCGTCGTTGGGGTGGTCATGGACGTGTTCTCCTTATAGATAGGGAAAGTAACGTCACTACCCTATCTTGCCTTGGGTAAGTTATGTGACGCGTGTGGTCTAAAATATGCTCCATGCGCGCATCCCTTTCCGCTCTAGAGCATTACGACCGTTGTGCCGAAGCAGCCGCGGCTCAGGTCATGCGCCACTACTCCACTAGTTTTTCCCTGGCCACGCGGCTTCTCTCACCCAGGGTGCGCGTGGATATCCGTAACTTATACGCCATGGTGCGCACGGCCGATGAGATCGTCGACGCGGGGCTTGCTCCCCAGGACGCCGCCGTGCTTCTCGACGCCTACGAGGCCACCGTCCGCGCCGCCCCCTCCCAGCGTTTTCACGCCGACCCCGTGGTGCACGCGTATGCGCTCTCCGCGCGGCGCTGCGGATTCCAGGACGAGCACATCGCAGAGTTCTTTGCTTCCATGCGCTGCGATCTGACCCAGAGCACGCACACACACGACTCCTTCGAGAATTACGTGTCCGGCTCCGCGGAAGTCATTGGGCTCTTGTGTTTGGATGCCTTCTACGCCGGTCAGGCGCGACCGGCCGGCATCGAGGAAGGCGCGCGGCGCTTGGGCGCGGCGTTTCAGAAGATCAACTTCTTGCGCGATCTGCGCGAGGACTCCGCAGACCTCGGCCGCTCGTATTTTCCAGCGCTGCCCGATCCCACTGGCTTGGACGAGGAGAGGAAGGCTGCCATCATCGCTGATATTCGCGAGGACCTGTCTGTAGCGCAGGGTGCCATCGAGTTGCTGCCGCGCGGCTCCCGCATGGGCGTGGCGGCGGCTACCGCCCTCTTTACTGAGCTCACCGACCAGCTCGAGGCAACCCCCGCCGTCGAGATCCTCACGACAAGGGTGTCGGTATCACCAGCGCGTAAGGCCTTCCTCGTGAGCCGGGCAGCTGCATCGGCGGTGAAATAAACATGGGCAAGCGGGTTGTCGTCATCGGCGCTGGCATCGCGGGGCTTGCCACCGCGGCGTTGATGCTGCGGGAGGGCTGGGACGTGGTCGTCGTCGAGAAGCAGCGTAGCGTCGGCGGGCGGGCGGGAGTCCTAGAAGTCGACGGCTTCCGTTTCGATACGGGGCCTTCGTGGTATCTCATGCCGGAGGCTTTTGATGAGTTTTTCCGGGCCTGTGGGACGAGCACCGAGCGTGAGCTGGACCTCGTCCCCCTCTCGCCTGCGTATCGCGTGTACAACGAGGACGGCGCGTTCCTAGATGTGGAGAGCGGCGTGGAGGAGGTCGCGCACCTATTCGAGTCTATTGAGCCGGGCGCGGGTGAGCGCGTACGGGCGTATTTGGCGCGCTCCTCCGACGTCTACGCGGTGGCGCTGAGCAGCTTTTTGTACACCACGTTTTCGCGCCCTACTGAGCTGCTGACACGGGAGGTGCTCACGCGGCTGGGCACGCTCGCGATGCTGCTGACGCGTTCGCTGGACAGGCTGGTAGCGGCGCAGTTTCAGGACTATCGCCTGCGTCAGGTCCTGACCTATCCGGCGGTGTTTTTGTCGACCGAGCCTCAGGCCGCGCCGGCCCTGTATTCCTTGATGAGCCACACCGACCTGGTCGAAGGTGTGCGCTACCCGCAGGGGGGCTTCGCCGCGGTGGTCGCGGCGATTGCGCGCCAAGCGGAGGGTGCAACCTTCCTCATGGGTACCGCGGTGACGGCAATTGAGTGCACGGACGGGCGCACAACTGGCGTGCGGCTGGATGACGGCCGCTTCATTTCTGCAGAGGCCGTGGTGTCGGCGGCGGACCTGCGCCACACCGAAACCGCGTTACTGCCAGAGGCAGCGCGGACCTACCCGGAAAGCTACTTCGCACGGCGCGATCCGGGTTTGGGTACGGTTCTGGTGTTCCTCGGCGTCCGCGGCGAGCTGCCGCAGCTTGAGCACCACACTCTGTTGTTTAGCAAGGACTGGGAGCCCGATTTCCGCGCCGTCTACCACGGCCCGGAGGCCTCGCGCCCGCTGGGTGCTTCGGAGTCGATCTACGTGTCGAAGACGTCCGCGACGGATCCTGACGTGGCGCCGGAGGGCTGCGAGAACCTCTTTGTGCTCGTCCCTGTGCCGGCGGAAGAAGCGTTTGGCCACGGAAGTGCCTACAACGACACAGAATCTGCCCGCGTCGCCGCGATTGCTGACGCCGCTATCCACCAGCTAGGCACATGGCTTGGCATTCCGGACTTTGCCGAGCGCATCGTCGTGCGCCGAACGGTGGGGCCCTCTGATTTTGCGCAGCGCTATAACGCGTGGGCAGGTGGAGCGGTGGGGCCTGCACATACGCTGCAGCAGTCCGCGTTCTTCCGTGGGCGCAACGTCTCGCGAAAACTGAAGAACCTGTTCTACGCGGGCGGAACGACCGTGCCGGGCGTGGGAGTGCCAATGTGCCTTATTTCTGCGCACAACGTCCTCACGCGGATGCGTGAACAGCGCTAAACGTTGGGCCCGAGTGCACTCTCAATTCGCGCTGAATTCCCCCAGTGCTGACCCCCGTGACAGAACTTGGTTCTCAGTCCCCACTCCACGGCATGGAATTCACGAAAAGGCCGTGCAGCGCTGCATAGCGTAGTCTGAGGAGGTTGACGTCGAGTGGAAAGGCGAAGCGATGGCAGAAACTACTGAGCAGGCCAGCGAGACCGTAGAGTCATGGCTGAAGCAAGAAGACGCTATCGATCCTAAAAAGGCCCCTCGTCTCCAGGAGCTCTTAGCCCGCGTTCCCCGTCAAGACCTCATCGCGATTGTGGAGCGTCAAAATGCTCTCCGCGCTGCGCTAGCCCTCCGCCTGCTGCCGCGGGAAAAGTCCATCGCGGTCTTTGATGCGCTCGATGCAAAGCACCAGGCGGACATCATTGATGAGCTGGGGAATGCCGATGTTTATGAATTCTTCGACGAGTTGGATCCCGAAGACCGCGTGGCCCTCTTGGATGAGCTGCCCGCCGAGATTGCGGATCGCCTCCTCCGATCGCTGACCCAAACCCAGCGCGATGTGACCGGAGTGATCCTTGGATACACGAAGGGCTCCGTCGGGCGTCGTATGTCGCCCGAGGTGCCCGACATTCACCCGGAAATGAGCATGGAAGATGCCCTGTACACGCTACGGGATACGGCCGATGAACTGGAGACCATCTATACCGTTCCGGTGACGCGCAAGGACCGTCGCCTGGTGGGCGTCGTAAGCCTGCGCGATCTCTTCACCGCGAAGAGGGGCGTGCTCATTGAGGACATCATGAAGGAACCGGTTTATGCGCGTGCGACTGCTGACGCCGAAGAAACCGTGCGGTGGTTCCTGCCCCTCGATATGCTAGCGCTGCCGATTGTGGATGATTCCCACCGCCTCGTCGGTCTTCTTACGTGGGACGACGCTACGGACATCATGGAGGAAGCGGACAGCGAGGACTCGGCTCGTTCCGGTGGTACGGAAGCACTCCAGCAGCCTTACTTGTCGACGCCGTTGCTCAAGCTCGTTCGCTCCCGCATTCTCTGGCTGCTCGTGCTCGCTGTGTCAGCTCTGCTGACCGTGCGGGTTCTCGATTCCTTCGAGGACACCTTGGCCAAGGCGGTTGTACTGTCGCTGTTCATCCCTCTGCTCACCGGCACGGGCGGCAATACAGGAAACCAGGCGGCTACTACAGTGACCCGTGCGCTCGCGCTTGGCGACGTCCGAACGCGCGACCTCCTTTCCGTAATGTGGCGCGAGCTGCGCGTCGGAATGCTGCTCGGCGCCGTACTGGGACTGGCTGGTCTCGTCTTGGCGACGGTGGTCTACGGCGTCGATATCGGTATCGTGATCGGTTCCACCCTGTTTCTTATCTGCTCGATGTCAGCGACGGTAGGTGGGCTCATGCCAATTGTGGCTAAGACGGTGGGCGCGGATCCCGCTGTGTTTTCTAACCCGTTTATTTCCACGTTCTGTGACGCGACGGGCTTGATTATCTACTTCTTCATCGCAAAGTCCGTCCTGGGTATCTAGTCCGATAGAAGCTTCGGCGCTGCATCGCACGGCCTGCCGACCTTCCTGCGGCCGTACTAGAGCCGCATCGTCCTCTTGGAAACAAGTCCTTAGCACCCTAGAGCAGCTGGGCTTCCACATGCATGACACTAGAGCCGCTTGCTATGCGGTTACCCCCTCTCCTCTACCGGGCTGAACACCATCGATTTCTGCGTCCAACTGTCCACCACAAAGAGTGTGGCTGCAACCTCTCTTGCCGCTTTTACGGACGGCCCAGAACCGTGGCAGTACAAGGTGCGCCTTGCCTTCTGCAAGCGTCCTGAAGTCATTCGCGAAGCAGTTGCCCGCCTGACGTCCGAAGAAAATGCCTGCGGCACGCGGCTTTGTGCTCAGTGTCAACAAATAGTCGCCCTGAGCAGCCACATGCAATCCTTCGCCTAACCCGCCAGCAATCCGATACCTATGTTAAGGGCAGCATGTAAGACTGAGCACTCAATGACGCTACCGGAGCGAAATCTCACCGCGCCAAGTATCCACCCACCGAGGAATTGAACCGGAAGTACGGGCCACAGATGAGCATCAAAGCTCAACAACACCAAATGGGGCAAAAGAAAAAGAGCCGCCTGAAAAGTGTTTCCAGCCCACAATCCCCAACGCCGAAGAAGTAAACCCCCGAGAAATCCGCGGAAGAAAAACTCTTCGCCTACAGCCCTTAGAATCGCGGCAACACTTACCCCTTGAACAAAAACGACGCCCGGCATGCCGAGACTATCCGTAGATACAAGACGGATACCAAGATAACCTAATCCAAGCAGCACAGGGAACAAGATGACACTTAAAGCTGCTGCCTGCAGGTTTCCCCAGCGCCAACCCACATTTGCCCGAGCTCGAGACACCCCGATTGACCCGCGTCGGACAAGGATATAGAGCACTGAAGGGGCAAGGAAGAAAAGAAATTCAACCATGTTCCTAGTCCTTTAACGTGAACCGGCGAAGCAACGCGACCCTAAAATACTCGCGCTTCTCATTCTACGATTCTGTGTGAGAACAGGACTGAGCAACATTGGTGGGGTAAGTAATGCCGCCCTGACAAATTGGCTCCAGGTATCGATATACGCAACGTCTCGGGTGGTTCGTGCGCAATCAGAAATGGACCCTTAAATTGCAACACACAATGGTTGTAAAACGAATTGAAGGACCAAGACTCGATAAGTCTTGGTCCTTCAACTTTGTATTGAGTTGTTTGTTTTGTTTGGTGTCGGCGGTTTCTT